>CASEFP010000254.1 GCA_949287225.1 uncultured Lentisphaeria bacterium | reverse complement strand
GCTGAGCCTTTCTCTTTAGTGTGGTTTCTGTTGCGAGTCGTGATCCTTTCACGTCGTCGCCTTATTCTCAGTAGCACACTTTTTTAGGTTCAGCCATCTTTTTTTACAATTTACACCTGCTTTCTTTTACCATAGCAACTATCTTGATGATCTGCGTGAAACTCCAGGACTTCGATTGGCCGGATTTGTGAACGATCTGTCGGAGGAGTATACCAGTGCAGATGTCTGTGTCGTTCCATTGTTGGCTGGTTCCGGTTTGAAAATTAAACTGATGGAGGCACTTGCTTATGGTTGCAAAGTATTTTCCACATCTGTAGGAGTTCAGGGAATTCCGGAATATTCCGACTACGGGATCGAAGTGGCTGATGATGCCGATGAATTCTCCAAGAAACTGATTGCATGGTTGGATCAGGAAAGTCGTGCGGAACTTTCTGAAGAGAACGCCCTCTTCAAGAATCGTTTTTCCCGGAAAAAATGTTATGGCGAACTTCTTAGCTATTTGCGAATCTGCGAGTGAGTGATCGAAAAATAACGTGTTATAAATCGGAACTGCTGAATGCATATCTCTTGATCTTGAATAATCTGCATGTGTAAAAGTTCTGATAGGGAGGATATTATTCCTGAAAAACGAGGAAAAAACAATGCAATTGGGAAATCATCATGTATCGAAAATGTATCAGAGTGGAGATTTGCCGGAAATCAGGTCTTAAAAATGATCATGGTGTTTTCTTTCGCTTCAAGTGCAGGTGAAATCTCCAGAAACGAAAAAGACTTTCATCTCAGACATAAAAATCGGCCCCGCCAGCTCTTCCAGAAGAGGGAGAGATTCCTGGATTTCCCGCATCGGAGAATCCAGGGACGCCACCCGCGTGAAGTGATGCCACGCGCGGGATGAAAACAGGCATCACGGAGGTCGAAGGATTACAAGCCTTCCCTCCGTCTTTTTTTACTATGCAGTGAGGAGCAACAGAAGAAGTCCTCTCCGCTTGAAATCGAGCTGTCCGAAAATTTTTTTAGACTCTCTTTGACAAGCAGGTGAAGAGTTAGAAAATTTATCTCAGAAGGGTATTTCTATTGCGTGTGCGAGTGTAAAACATCCCACGTAAGCGCACAAAGATGTGTGTTTAAATAAATTTCATAGAAGCGTTTGAAACGTCCGAGCAGCCTCAAAATGCCGGATTTCATCCGTCCGGGAAGCGTTAGATGTGGCAAAAAACTCCAAAAGAACCACATGGACAGAGACTGGCACTTCCAGACAAAATCATGGTCAGAACTTGAAAAAACGTCCTTAGGAGCTAGATTCAAAAAGTGCGCTCCGAATGTGGGACGAATGTTTCCTTTTTACCCTCGAAAAACAGCGGAAAAAGAGGAAAAAATCAGAAAGGAGACTAAAGAGGATACATTAATATAACTTTATAAAACTGAGTTCAAATGAAAGGATTTACGTCAGAAAAAGAGTTGGCAACCCCGTCAGGATTCGAACCTGAACTGAGTGGACCAAAACCACTTGTGCTACCGTTACACAACGGGGTTGCAACATTCACGCGCTTACTATAAACCCTTTCGCGCGCTTTTCCAGCTCGATGACAGAAAAAAAAGTTCTTTTTACTGTTTCGAATGCGGCCTGGTATGTGTATCTCCGTTTTTTTCTAAGACATGGGACGGAAAAATGTTCCCCTCATTGCAGATAACACTTTTTATGATATATTATCAGCGGATTCGAAAGGATTTTTTCTCATGGAACGGACTCTTCAGCATTTCATCGGTTATCTTGCTCTTGAACGGGGACTTGTCCAGAATTCCACCATGGCCTATCATTCCGATCTGAGTGACTTCATCGCTTATCTCCGAGCCCGCGGCATCAACACCTTTTCTTCCGTTGCACGCGATGACATCATCGACTATCTCTCCGAGTGCAAGGAGCGGGAAATGGAGGTGACGACTCTGGCAAGGCGCCTTGTGGCAATCAAAGTCTTTTTCCGCTATCTGTATCAGGAACGAATCATTCCCGCGGATATTACGGATGTCATGGATTCCCCGAAACTGTGGAGAATCCTCCCGGAATTCATGTCCACCGCTGAAGTGGATGCTTTTCTGAATGCCTTTCCCGCCAATGCGAAAGATCCGCTCACGCTGCGCAACCGCTGCATTCTGGAGATGATGTATGCCTGCGGCCTGCGCGTTTCCGAAGCCGCCGGATTGAAGCTGGGATCCCTGAACTTTGATGAAAACATTGTCCGGGTTTTCGGCAAGGGCTCCAAGGAACGGATTGTTCCCATGGGCCGTACCGCGGTCAATATCCTGAAACGGTATCTGGAGCGTGCGCGCCCGGAACTGATCCTCTCGCCGGACGAACCGATGCTTTTCGTTTCAAATCGTGGCAGGGTGCTGGACAGGGAACGGATCTGGGCGATCGTCAAAGAGGCCGCGCGGATTGCGGGCATCCGGAAAAACATCCATCCGCACACCCTGCGCCACTCCTTCGCCAGCCATCTGCTGGAAAACGGCGCGGATCTGCGGATCATTCAGGAGATGCTCGGGCATGCGGACATCAGCACCACGCAGATTTACACCCATGTCGATCAGCAGCGCCTCCTCTCCGTCCATAGGAAATTTCATCCGCGCGCCTGACCGGGGCGGCAGGAAGGATTCTTTGCAATGAAGTGGTTCAACCGGAGAAAAAAGATTCTGTTGACACTTGGCATTTTGTGCATCCTATCTGCCATGTTTCTGTTTTTTCCCGAAGATCCTCCCCTGCGTGAGGTCCGGACTTTTCCGGTGATGGGCACCGTTGCCAGACTTGATTTTTACGGAAATTCCAGGACGCTTCTGGAACAGGCCGCCGATGAGGCGCAGCAGGAGTTCCGCCGCCTGGAAGCCATGTGCAGCATCTACGATCCGGAGAGTGAACTGTCATGCTTGAACAGGAGTGCATTCCAGCGGCCGTTCCACTGTTCGGAAGACCTCTGGGAGATTCTTCAGTATGCCAGGAAATACTATACGCTTTCAGATGGCGCGTTTGATGTCACGATCAAGCCGCTGATGAAACTATGGGGGTTCCATCGCAAGCGTTCCACCCTGCCGGAACAGAAGGAGATCGAGGAGGCGAAGAAGCTCGTGGGGCTGGACAAGGTTGTCTTTCATGACTCTGACAGAACCGTCCGTTTTTCCGTGGAGGGAATCGGAATTGATCTCGGCGGAATCGCCAAGGGATACGCGCTGGACAAGGCCGGGAAAAAGGTGATGCTCCTCGGCGTGAATACGGGGATTCTTGATCTCGGCGGAAATCTTTTCTGTCTTCCGAATCCGCCGCCGGGAAAGAAGCGTGACGCCTATCGCATCGGCATCCGCAATCCGCTGAATAAAAATCAAATCATGACGGTGGTTTCCATGCGCGGCGCCGCGATCGCTACAAGCGGAGACTATGAGCGTTACGTTGTCATTGACGGCAGGCATTACACGCATATCATGGATGCGAAAACGGGCTGCCCCGTATCGAATATGCTCTCTGTCTCCGTGATCGCGCCGAAAGGGGTTGACTCCGATGCGCTTTCCACCTCGATTTTTTTGAAAGGCGCTGTGCTTGCACGGAAAGTCAGAGAGGAAAATCCGGCAATCCAGATTCTGATCATACGCAGAAAACCGGAACAGCCCGAACAGATTCTCGTGGAACATTTCGGTTCCGTCTGGGAAAAGGAAATTGCCGTTGACCGTTGAATCCAGAAAGGATCCGGCGGGGGACACCGGGTGCCGCCGACGGAATCTCATGACAGCGCATATCCCAGCATCGCCGTCGTTCATTTGCGCCAGCGCGGAACCCCGCCGACCCACGTCTCCAGCGGATTCCACTGTGTGTCAAGCACGACAAGATCGGCGTAATATCCCGGTTCCAGGCGTCCGTATCCGGTGAGTCCGAGACTGCGCGCCTGATTCCACGAGGTGCATTTGATGATCTCCTTCGGCGGCAGATGCGTCACATCCAGCATGTGCTTGACGCCGTTGTGGTAGAGCAGGGTGCTTCCGGCGACACGTCCCGACGGGATCGTGGCACGCCCGTTCTTCACAATCACGGGAAGTCCGCCGAGCGAATAATCGCCGTCCGGCATTCCCGCCGCGCGCATGGAATCCGTAATCATCATGACTTTCTCACAGCCTTTCACCATGAGGATCAGGTCGATCATTTCGTCGCAGAGATGCACGCCGTCGGTAATGATCTCGACATAGACATCCTTTGCGCGCAGTCCCCCGCCGACAAACCCGAATTTCAGATGATGAAGCGGCGTCAGGACATTGCAGAAATGGGTGAGGTGCTTCATTCCGGCAAGGCGCATCTCCTCGAAGGTCTCGTAAGGGGCGAGCGAATGCGCGCCGGAGGGCATGATGGAGCGTTTCACAAGTTCGCGCGTGAATTCCGCGCTCCCCGGAAGTTCCGGCGAGAACGAGACCTTTTTCACCGGGCAGATCGCATTCCACTGATCCACAAGCGCAATGTCCGGATTCCGCAGAAATGCCGGATTCTGTGCGCCCGCGCCCTCGGGAGAGAAGAACGGCCCTTCCAGATGCATCCCGAGAAGGCGTGCCCCCGTTTTGTTTTTCGTGCGGTATTCCTCGGCGGTCCGGCAGGTTTTCGTGATGTCGTCGAGACTGACGCTCAGGGTTGTCGCGAGAAAGTCGGTCACGCCGTCGGCGAGCTTGCCGTTCCCGATCGTTTCAAAGGACGCCATGTCGCCGTCGGAAAAATCCGCACCCCCGCGCCCGTGGCAGTGAATGTCCAGATAGCCGGGCGCGACGATTTTCCCGCTCATGTCAAGGACCTGTTCGGCGTCCGGGAGTTCCGCGCCGGGAGATACGATCCGTTCGACGCGGTCGCCGGAAAGCAGCAGCGAAGCGCCGTCGAGGTCGATGTCCGGCGAGATCAGGCGGCAGTTTTTCAGGAGTGTTGTCATCCTCATCACCTCAATGTGATCTGGTCGGCGGTGTAGATGATTTCCGAATCGGGGTGCTCAAGCATGTAGGAGGCGGGCAGCTCCGGCGTCGGACGCCCGTGTTTCATGGCCGAAAGCGGTTTCTCCTGTTCGGGGAAGCAGGCGAGGAGCAGCATCTTCCTTGCCGCGAGAATGGGCTTCATTCCCATCGTCACCGCCTGGCGCGGCACGATCTTGCTCTGTCCGCCTGCGGTGAGGCGGGAGTTGGTTGCGATCGTCAGTTCCTTGAGGGAGATGATTCTGGTCGGCAATGCGGCGAATTCCGCAGCGCCGATCTCCGATTCGCTCATGGGTTCATTGAAGGCGATATGGCCGTTGAAGCCGATGCCGAGGAGCTGAAGGTCGAGTCCGCCGCCGGCTTCCAGTTCCGCGTCGAACGCCTCCGGGTGTTCCGGATCGGGGAAATGGATGCGCTCCTTCGTGAGCCCGAGTGCGGTGTCGATGTGCCGGAAGAGATTTTCATGCATGTAGGTATAGTAGCTCAGCGGATGGGAGTGGGGAACCGCGTGCCCGTCCGCCACATATTCGTCCAGATTGTAGGTGCTGAGCAGATCGAGCCGGATCTGATTTCTGTTCAGCATTTCCGCCAGCATGGGGTAGAGTTCCAGCATTGTGTTGCCGGTAGCGAAGCCGATGTTCACACGGCGGCGCGCCCGGGAGGCCTCCGCGATCACCCGGTAGATTTTTTCCGCTCCGAGACGGCTCATTTCATGATAGTTTTCCGCAGCAAGCCATTTCATTGTCCTGTCCTTTCCGTTTTTGAAAGTGTCATGTGAAACATAAGCGCTTTCCTGCTGTTGGATTTGATTTAGTGTCACGTGTTACTAAATAGTATATCATGCCGGAGACGGGAATCAAGTGCGCATTCGGAAAAGATGCGGAAAAAACAATCTCCTTTCCTTCTGGAACGGACGCTGTCCCGGGAAGCGGCAAAAGGGATGAGAGGCTGATTCGAAGGAAATTTTATGAAAAAAACGGTGTTTTCAGGAAAAAAAGGTGAACTTTTTCTGTCAGAATTTGGTCATAAACAGGAATTCATACTTGAAAAAACGAGATAAAGGATTATCTAAAATACTTCAATTGTAAATCAGAAGGGAAACCGAATGCGGAAGCGGGGGGAGGGGAATCCGTGTTCCATTTTCCTTTTAAACGGATGCAAACCAATGCTTGAGGATAAACAAACAGGAGAACAACAGGCATGATAGAGGCCAGCAACGTCAAGAAGAACTTCGGCGCCAGAACCGTCGTCGGGGGCGTGAGCTTCTCGGTCGGGAAAGGCGAGGTGCTCGGTTTCCTCGGCCCGAACGGCGCGGGGAAATCCACCACGATGCGGATGATCACGGGATTTCTTCCGCTCAGCGCGGGAAAGATCACGATCGGCGGGTACGACATTGAGGAAAATCCGGTGGAAGCCAAACAGCTGTTCGGGTATCTGCCCGAAAACGCGCCCGCCTATCAGGACATGACAGTCGCGGGATTTCTGGATTTCTCCGCTTCGATCCGCCGTCTTTCCGGTAAAAAGAAAGCCGACGCGATCGCCCGTGCGGTGAAACTCTGCCATCTGGAAGGCGTCCTGCACCAGACGATCGACACATTGTCGAAGGGGTATCATCACAGAGTCGGATTCGCGCAGGCGATTCTGCATGATCCGCCGGTTCTGATCCTCGACGAGCCGACCGACGGACTCGATCCGAATCAGAAGCATGAAATGCGCGAACTGATCCGCGAAATGAGCAAAACCAAGGCGATCATCGTCTCCACGCATATTCTGGAGGAGGTCGAGGCGATCTGCACGCGGGTCATCATCATCGACCGGGGAAAACTGGTTTTCAACGGCACCCCGCGCGAACTTCAGGAGAAGGCGCCGCAAGGCAGCCGTCTGCGTGTGACCGTCTGCGCGTCCGACGATGCGCCCGTCCGCGCGATGCTCGAAAAACTGCCGCAGGTGCGGAAAGCCGAGCTTCTCGGGAAACAGGAAAAGAGTGTCTCCCTTGCCGTCTATCCCGCCGGTGCGGAAAAGGATCTGGCTTCCGCCGTCAAAAAGGCGCTTGACGAACACAAGTGGGAGTTCTGCGAACTTTATCTCGAACGCGGCAGACTGGACGAGGTCTTCCGCAGTCTGACCACTTCGGACGCCGTCGAAGGAAAGGAAGGTGCGGCATGAGAAACGTTCTGACGATTATCCGCCGCGAACTCGGGGCGACCTTCACCTCGCCCGTGGCTTACGTGTTTCTGGTGATCTTTCTGGCGCTGAGCGGATTCTTCACCTTCATGATCGGCGGATTCTTCCTCCGCAACGAGGCGGATCTGAGCAGTTTCTTCTTCTGGTTCCCGTGGCTGTTCATTCTGCTTGTCCCCGCGGTCGGAATGCGCCAGTGGGCGGAGGAACGGCGCCAGGGAACGCTGGAACTGCTGTTCACAATGCCGGTTTCCATTCCGGAGGCGGTGCTCGGAAAATTTCTCGCGGGATGGATCTTCCTCGGGATCGCGCTGAT
>CASEFP010000253.1 GCA_949287225.1 uncultured Lentisphaeria bacterium | reverse complement strand
CGCGCGATTTTCAGCGCCCGGAACAGGGCCGCCGCCGTCATGATGTGATCCACATGCCGGTCCGGCACAAAATGAGTGAAAACGGCGCGCGGGCGGATCTCCCGGAGGTGGTCCGCCATGTTCCGGCAGGTGCTTTCCGGCGCGAAGGAACTTCCGTCGATCTCGCCGAGAAAGAGGAGCTCCGCTCCGACGGCGGAGGCGACGCGCTGTTCCTCCTTTTCCCGCATGGCGGCACACTCCTCCATGGAAACCCCCTGTTCGATCAGGCCGCGCTCCCCCTTTGTGAAATCCCACAGGTGGAGGGAAAAGCGTTTCCTCATCCTGAGCGCCGTGCCGCAGCAGGCTGTGAAATCATCCGGATGCGCGCAGAGAAAAACAATATTTTCCATCATTCAACCCTTTCCTGTTGGAATCTGAAATCCTTTGATACGGAAGTCGGTATGCGGTGTATGCCCTTCGAAGATCTGCCCGATTCCCCGCGCGATCATGGCGCCGAGCGTCCGGCATTGCTTCTGAAGAAAAACACGGTCGAAGGATACCAGCGGAATTCCGTTCGGATTACAGCTTTTGAGTTCCTGGTCTGTGGAATGCGGTGACAGAATCGGAACGTTGCATCCCTCCGGAAGTGCCTTCAATACGGTTCCGAGCGTCCGGTGGGAACAGTAAACGCCGTCAATCTTTTTCTTTTTCAACAGTTCCGGCAGCGTTTTCCGGATTGCTTCCGGATCGGAAAGAACGGCGTTCTTTACATCGATCTTCTCTTCTTTCATCTTCGCGGCAAAGGACCGGAAACGGAGAAGTTCATTGCTGCAGAAGAGGGGACGCGTGCAGCCGCGTTCCAGAAAATATGCGGCGATCTCCGTGCCCGCGTCCATGTCCAGCGCATACCAGTTCCGGGCGGGATGGCCCCATTCCGGATAATTCGGGTTGCAGATGGTGAGAACCGGGTAATTGTCCGCGAGCATCCGGTTGATGACGGAAAAGTCATCCGCTGTCTGCGTGTGCCATACAATGCAGTCGCATCCGCTGTTTTCCAGTTCAAAGGCCTCTTTCTCGGGGGTGCTTTCGGAGCGGGGCAGCATGGTGAAGCTGCAGTTGTAGCCGAGCGAGTACAGTTCTTCGGAGAGTCCGCTCAGAAACTGGGAAAAGATCAGCCCGACGTAGCTGTGGTAAATCACGATTCCGACGGTATGTTCCACTGAACCGGATGCCGATGGGTTGGTGAATGTTCCCTTTCTTCCCGGCAGGCTCATCAGGAGCCCGGACTCCTTCAGGCTCTCCATCGCGCGGCGGACCGTGACGCGGCTGACGCGCAGTTTCTCCGCCAGATCGCGTTCCGATTCCAGACGGACGGGCTCCGTTCCGCTTTTCGCAATGATCTGCAGAAGATACCGTCTTACCGATTCTGTTGTGAGCAATGTCTTGTACGGCGGCATGAAAACACCCGTCCTGTTGATGCTTTTGGTATTAAATATAACACCATAAAAGTGACAGTCAAGGAGGCGGGTGAAAAAACAATGAAATTTTATTTAAAAAAACAGGTTAACAGTGCGATGCCTCGCATCGCCAAAACAGCTTTGTGATTTCCTCTCTCATCTGCCGCAGTCCAGCTGTGCGAACTGGCCGCCGGAGGTGAAAAAACCGATATCTGCACGGGGGTCGTTCATTTGCAGCTTGTCCTGTAAAAAAAGATATAGAGTGGAATTCCGAGAATCAAGTAAATTTCACCGCTTCCCGGTTTCTCACCGCCCCCGAAGCCCGGCAATCACCGCCCAGAGCCCGAGGCCGAGAAACGGCAATGGGAACCATAACCAGATGAGATAGAAGGTGTTCGGAAGTGTTCGATCAACCAGTGCCTGTTCCGGATTGTCGGGATTGACCCAACAGAAAAGCGGTATGCCCGGGGGATGGTTCCGGACGATCCTGCGCATGGCATCCACACCGACATTGGAACTGTGTTCGGAGCGGGTAATGTCATAGCGGCTGCTCTGACAGGTTTTCCCATTATATTGATAGCGATAGGAGATCGCAATCCGGTAAAGTGTCTTATTTCCCGACTGGGAACGGATCAGTTCGCTTGAAATCACGGTTGCCGGAACCTTTTCCCAGTTCCGGGCTTCCAGATACAGCAGCAGCGGCGACAGGATCAGGATGTAGAACACAATGATTCCCAGAAGGATAAACAAGGCGCCGATAATGACTGCACCCCATTTCTTTTTGTGACTTCCCTGCCGTTGTCCAGCCTCCTTGTCCGGCTCCGGTTCCCAGACGGGAACTTTCAGGCGTTCCGCAAGCAGGCGGGCGTCCTCCTCGACGGCTTTCCGTCCCCCGTGATTCAGTATATTGATACGCGATCCGTCATTTTTGACAAGATTCAGCTCATAACTGCAATAGGAACATCCTTTGTACCCGCGGCAGATTTTCCGGATGATTTGCAAGGCGGCGATCTCTCTGAGGGGCAGATAATCGGGCCGCTTTTCCATATCTCCTCCATGGAATCGGCCTTTTCCCCGCCAGCAGCATCCGCTCCCGAAATCAAAACACGCACGGCGACGGCCGTATGACAGAGTCACCAGTCCGACCAGCAGAAACATTCCGCCAAACAGAATCATGAAAATGCACATCGGAAAGTCTTTCTGGAAAAAAACGCTTCCCATGACTGATACACCGAACAAGAGGATTACGCCCGTGATCCAGCGATAGGAAACGGTCATCCGGAACTCCCAGTATTCCGGATCAGCAGTATCCAGGCGCTGGACGATCAAGTTGGTGCCTCCAGATACCAGCGGTTCGGGTGCCACCCTGCTTCGTAGCGATGTCAGTTCGTCTTCCTTCATGTCCGCGTTTTTCAGAATGATTGTCCTGCCTGAAAGCAGCACTCCGTTTCTATTGGGCAGGAAAAGAGTGGATACTGTTTAAGCAGCGATTCCGCATATTCCGTTCCTTTCCGTCTACTATAATTCTTTTCGGAGAGATTGTCAAGGATTATGATCCGGACTCTCCGGAAAGAGATGATGTTCGATTCGGGGAAGCTGCATTTGTCCGGGACAGGATCCGTTTTCCAAAACAGGAGTTTTGTTTTTTTTAATTCTGAAAATGGGTTCATGGTACGATATGCTGTTATGTAAACGGGTCATCATTTTTCTTTTTTCATCACGTTGAGCTTCAGGTGCGCAAAGCGCTTGCAGTCTGGCGGTAATTTCCTGACAGAACGTATCCTTGCATCATGGCCGTTTACTTTTCAGAAATCAATTTCGGATCTGAAAGGAGGGCGGCTGTTCCTTTTAGAATCCTCTATGAGATAAAAAATTGATATTTTATAGAACGCCTGCTTGCTTTTTCACGATCATCATGTATATTCTATTCCTGACATAAGGCAAGCGCACCCGTAGCTCAATTGGATAGAGCGTCTGGCTACGGACCAGAAGGTTGCAGGTTCAAGTCCTACCGGGTGCACCATTCTATTTGATGCCTAAGACTTTTTTTGCAAGCCACTTATGGATGTCGATATTTAAGAGGCCTTTTTCTGTGTTTTCCGATTGTTTTCCTTTCTTTTTGAGTGTCAAAACAGTGTGAAGGTCTACTGAACGTCTACCACTTTTTGAATCCAGCTTCAAGGGGCGTTTTTTCAAGGGGAGTTTCCCTTCCGGCATCGGATCACATGGCTCTATCCCTGCGGTTCTTCTGGACTTTCCTGCCTTTCGGACTGATTTCGGATGTTTCCCGGACGGATGAAATCAGGCATTTGGGGTTTGCTTGGATGTTTCGGACGCTTTTTCAGGAAAACTTTTTCATATATGTTCGCGCATGTGTGTGAGTATTTGATTAAGAATGTATCCCTAAATAACATGTTGAAATATTGAAAATTTATACTACATTATCTCTATTCAATCAATGAGAGTATGTATGGCAGAAAAATCATGGACCGTGTCCGACACGTTCTGGGAAAAAGTAGAACCACTCATTCCGAAAGTGAAACGTGATAAAACCAAAGCATATCAGCGCCGGAAAGGAGGAGGCAGAAAACCAATGGATTCCAGAAAGATTTTTGAAGCCATAGTTTATGTCCTGCGAACGGGAATTCAATGGAAGGCGCTCCCCAGAGAATATGGCAGTTCCAGCAGCATTCATCGCTATTTTCAGAAATGGTCTGCAGAAGGATTTTTCCAGAAACTCTGGAAAAAAGGTCTTGCACAATATGATGATTTGGAAGGAATTGCATGGAAATGGCAATGTATTGACGCCGGCATAATAAAAACCTCCACAGTGCAGGAACCGATAGGAGTCAATCCCACAGATCAGGGGAAAGAATGGAACAAAACACCATATTCATGTCGACGAACGTGGAGTCCGGTTGTCAATCGTCGTAACAGGAGCAAATCGACATGATGTCACTCAAATAGAAGCCGTGCTGCAAAATAGAATTTGAAAGCCTCGTTTCGGACGAAACAGAATCTTTGTGCGGATGCAGGATACTCAGTTAAAAAATCAGTGGAATTTATGCGAGACTATCGCCGTGAGCCTCATATACGTCCGCGAGAAGAAGAAAAGATTGCTGTTCAGAACGGCTTCAAAACGTGTCGCCGGATTGTGGACCTTGTCCACTCCTGGTTCAATCAATTGCGGAAACTGCCTGTCAGATATGAAAAGACAAATCGGGAACGGGAATCATTGCTTCAACTGGATGCCTGTGTTATCATTTTAGAAAATTAGGAATTATTTAGGGATATATTATTAATAAATAAGTACAATTATAAGAGAACTGATTGATGATTTCAAGAAGAAGAGCATCAAGCCTTTACCAGATACTGTAAGATGAAGTTCGGGAAGGGATACTGAACGGCAGTTTTTCAAAAAAAAACGCTGCCCAGTGAACCTGAACTCTGCCGACAGTATCAGCTCAGATTCCAGTAGGACTTAAAGTTCGTATCTAAAATTTGCTATAGGCAGCAGGCATTGACTCTCCAATACGCAAATGAGGCGTCACTTGATGAATATGCGGCAGCGAGTCTCCAGCGACAAAACGCTCTGCAAACGCAAGCATTTCATTATGTGGAATTTCCAGTGTCGTCAATGTGCGCTTGAAATAACAGCTGACAGGCAGACCGTCCCATGATAAAAAGGCATAATCTTCCGGAACACGGAATTTTTTTTCCATCAGTCCGGCAATGACCGCACCGGCAATCGTGTCATCCGGGATTAATACAGCTTCCGGTCTGCTCGGACGCGGCTGCATCAGAAGATACGTAATGATAGCCTCAGAGTTTATGGAAACAGAAAATGGATAATATTTCAGATGGTGCCGTTCAGCGGTCTGTTTTACAGTCTGCGGATCAATGTGGAAAAAGCTGTGTAGGCTCTTGTAGCCCTGCCGTGCGATAAACTCGACGATGGATCTTACAGCCGGAGCTAGTTTGAATCCGCAGCAGTACACGTTGTCCGGCCATTGTTCCGGGCTCCTCTCCGGAAATCTGCAGTCATAGAAAAGAAATTCAATATCCGAAGCAGCCGCTGTCATTTTTTTCCACCAGGCAATTTGTTCCAGAGAAATAAGTGTCATAGGTGCGAACAGCAAAGCACGCGCAACTCGGAAATCATGCATCCGTGCCAGTGTCAGGCGATTGTCTTCCTCGCTGCCGAGCTGGAAAACCAGGAATTTCAAATTCCGGCGGCTCAACATCCTCAAAAAAGAAAAAAAAGCTTCCTGATGATGTTCATAGATATTTTGTGGAAGCAGAATTGCCACATCAATTACTGCCTTGCCGTTGATCGCCAACCCCAGAAAGTTCGGCAGGAAATCAACTTCCGAGGCGAATTTACGAACACGTTCCGCTGTTTTCGGACTGATATTTCGCTCACGCCATTTATTGTTGAGAATATAGGAAACCGTACTTCGAGACAAATGTAAATGTGCGGCTAAATCACTCATGTTCGAAAATTTTTTCATTTTTTTCTCCTTTGACTCTTGCTTTTTGTAATAATATACATTTTTTTTTAGAAAAAAATCACACAGGTGAGTATTTTTTTACTTTTTTACTCTACACAGGTTAGTAAATGAGGTCTCATTGTATGACTGTAACAAAAAACAAGGAAAAACTGGCTCTGTGCGGCGGCTCTCCGGTTGTGTCGGAAAGCAATGCTGACTTGTTTCACTGGCCGGTTATAACACAGGAAGATGAAAATGCCGTGCTGGCGGTTCTGCGTGCAGGGACCATGAGCGGCACACAAATAACCGGAGAGTTTGAAAAAGAATTTGGGGCTTGGCTTGGTGTTGACTTTGCTCTTGGGACCTGCAATGGCACTGCGGCGCTGCAGGAGGCGTTTTTTGCATGCGGGCTCGGGCCAGGAGATGAGCTGATTGTTCCCGCCATGACCTACTGGGCATCCTGCACCTCGGCGGCGGCGACTTTTGGAGCCAAGGTGGTGTTTGCCGACATTCAACGGGAAACACTTTGCCTTGATCCGGCGGATTTTGAAGCGAAAATCACTCCGCGTACAAGGGCGGTGGTTGTCGTGCATTATGCCGGCTACCCGGCAGATATGGATGAAATCATGACCATTGCCGCTGGTCATGAAATTACGGTGATTGAAGATGTTTCACATGCACAGGGAGCCCTGTACAAAGGCCGAATGTGCGGTTCCATCGGCCATATTGCCGGAATCAGCATGATGGCCGGAAAGAGTTTTGCCGTCGGGGAAGGCGGCATGTTCGCAACTTCCAGGCGGGAGTATTATGAACGGGCTCTGGCTTTTGGGCATTACGAACGTTGGACAGCATCGCGTTACAGCATGGCAAGTTATTGTATGCAGGATAAAAAACTGCAGGCCTATTGCGGACTTCCTGTCGGCGGAGTCAAGCATAGAATGAATCAGACTTGTTCAGCCATGGGCCGGATTCAGCTGCGTTACTATCCTGCCAGGATAGCCGAAATTCAGAAAGCGATGAATTATTTCTGGGATCTGCTGAAGGATGTTCCCGGCATTCGCGCCCATAGGGTACAATCTGGATCCGGTTCGACAATGGGAGGATGGTATATGGCTCGCGGACTTTATTATGCAGAGGAATTGGACGGTTTGTCCTGTGCGGATTTCTGCAATGCCGTCCGGGCGGAAGGTGTGGAGTGCTGCAATCCGGGCGCAAATATTCCGCTTCACAAACATCCTTTTTATCTGGAGCGCGGTTCAGGGGGGAGTCTCCCTGTTGCCGAACGAATCGGAGAAATCGCCTTCGGTGTACCTTGGTTTAAGCATTTTGATCCGGAACGCATTGCGCTTTATGCCGCGGCATTCCGCAAAGTAGCTGAAAATCATACTCAAATTTTAAAATGATAAGGAGAACTGCAAAATGAAATTCCTGACGGCCGCTGTTGGAATAATTGCCGCGCTGACGGCATGCGGAGAAACATTTTCCTTGAACTCTCCCAACGACTGGGACAGTGCACAGAAGATTGCTGCCTCCGATGGCGTTTTGAGTCTTCCCGGAAATGCCATACTGAAAAGCAAAAAACTTTTCCCCGTTGATCCGGCAAAGAAATATACCTTGTCGGCAATTGTCCGCAACGGAACAAAGGGCAAATCGCCGCGCCTGCACATAGGTTTGATTCATAATGCAAAAAAGCAGCAGATCACTGCCGCGGCGATGTCTCCGGCATTGGAGCTGACCGGCACCCTTGCCGCCCCGGTCGCATTGCGTGATACAACGGTTCAAATCAAACCGGAGTCTTCCGAGCACTGGAACTGGAAAAAACAGTGGTGGGCTCTGGTCTTCGATGCAGAAAAGGATCTGAGTGATCTGCCGAACGTCAACTTCATGCGGATCAAAAATCTGGAATCCCGGGACGGAATTCTGCACATTACGTTTATGCAGGGGGCTCTGCTTGCCCGTCCCGCCGGAACACCGGTGCGGATTCATACCGGCGGGGGATCCTACATGTATCCCGTGGTCAATGGGAAAGCTCTGCCTTCAGAGTGGACGGAGGTAAGCGGGACGGTTACGGGAGAGCAGTCCCGGGGTTGGAGCCAGAATATCTGGCCGAAAAGCACGGTCTGTGCACAGGCGGTTATTATCGTAAGCGGCACGGATCCGGAATGCAGTGTGGATTTGAAAGCCCTGCAACTGATCATTCAGTGAGGTTTCCCATGAGGCGTTTTTTCACATTGATAGAGCTCCTGATCGTCGTTGCGATCATCGCGATTCTGGCCGCAATGCTCCTGCCGAGTCTGAACAAGGCACTTTCTTCTGCTCGAAAAACACAATGCCTGAGCAATCTGAGGTCCATCGGCATTGCCATGGGGAATTATCTCAATGACAACAATGTGTTTCAGCAGATCGCCGCAGCTGAAGCGGTGGAAGGAATCTATTATGCCAACGCCTGGAAAGCGCAGCTAGGGCTTTTTCTCGGTCTGGCGAAAATTCAGAATCTGGAGGAAAAACGCAAGGCCTTTTTCAACAAGGGTGTTTTTGTCTGTCCTGAATGGCGGTTTGAAAAGATGACACAGGCTTATCGGAATTATGTCTCCGGCTCTCCTTTGCTTCGGAGCGACGGCGGCGGATACGGACAGAGTTATTTTTCCGAACCTCTCGGTTATCTGAGCAGTACTGCGCGGTTCTATGTCCGTCCAAATCAGGTGAATGTACCCAGTGAAACTGTAGTGATCGGTGAAAGTTCGGATATTATGGCTCCGGACCCGTTTCAGGCGTCCAATTTTTATGCGGGAAATCTGGGGGTTACGCGGAATTATTTCGCGGGACGCCATGACGGATACCGTACAATGCCGATTCTATGGGCGGACAGCCATTGCAGTCTGATGCGTAATGAGGAACTGATGCAGGGTAAAAACGGAAACTGGCG
>CASEFP010000252.1 GCA_949287225.1 uncultured Lentisphaeria bacterium | reverse complement strand
GACCCCGCGAAAAATGCTTTGCATTTTTCCGTTTCCGGGCGGGGGATTTCGCGCGGAGCGCGACCAGCGTCTCGCCGCTGGACCGCGACAAGGGTCAGCGACCCTTGACCCCGCGAAAAATGCTCTGCATTTTTCCGTATTTCGAGCGGGGATTTCGCGCGGAACATGAAATAAAGCAAAGATGAATTTTTAACAGGAGAGAAAAATGTTGTTTCGATCAACTCTTATCGTTCTGGCGGCGATACTGTCCGTCACACTCGTATCCGCGGAACCCACGGCAAAAAATCTGACAGCCCCTCAGTTCCTTTCGATTGTCCGGAACCCGCCCGGCCGTGACTCCTGGGCGAAAATGGAAGGCTATGCCATGCACAAACGCGAAGGCGCACGCAGTGTCCGCGCCCCGATCCGGATGGGAACACTCTTCACGCCGGAACGGACAATCGCCCAGATCACCTTCAACAAGAACGAGATCTACAACATCGGTCAGACCTACGGAAAGAATCCGCAGTCCACAATGGAGAGCCGCGGCTTCGCACCGGGCAAGGCGCAGATCGGCATCTATGGAATCAATCCCGAAGATCTGACGATGAACTTCATCTACTGGAATCTCAAAGTGGAAAATCCCGCCGAATCCGTTCGCGGACAGGACTGCCGTGTTTTCACGCTGATCGCTCCGAACGGCAAAGACGCGGTCATGGTTTTCATCAGTACGGAATACTTTTTCCCGCTCCGCGCCTCCTGGTACAAGGTCGCTCCGGACGGCAGAAGTCTGGAAAAGAAACCGTTCCGCACACTGGAGGTTTCCGGTTTCCGCAAGGAAAAGGACTTCTGGCTGGTCAGCCGCCTGAATCTCAGCGGGGATGATGGAAAATGGAATACCGTGATCCGTTTTGACGAGACGTCCGCCGGTCTTTCCAAAGACGGTATTCCGGACGATGTGTTTCAGGTTTCGGAATAAAAAAATCGGACTCCTGCCGGAAAAAATCGGGAAATGACGTTGACATGGACGGAAACAACGGTATATTTCCTGAAATCAGGCCGTCGGCTTTTGCCGGGGCGATGTGGCGATAGAAGGAAAAACGGAGTCTGAATGCGCTTTCAATGTCCATTTTGCCGGGGAATCGTATCGGTTGACAATGCCGATATGGGAACGGATGTGCAGTGCGGTCACTGCGGTGTGCAGGTGACAGTGCCGACTTCCCGTGTGGCGTCCGGTGCAGTGATCGGTGATTTCATTATTCTGCGTGAGATCGGACGCGGCGGAATGGGAATCGTCTATCTGGCGCATCAGATTTCCCTCGACCGTCCGGCCGGACTCAAGGTCCTCGCGGAAAATTACGCGAACAATGCCGAATTCGTCGTCGGATTCATCAAGGAGGCGCGCGCGGCGGCCAAGCTGAACCATCCCAACATCGTGCAGGCATACGCGGTCGGCGAGGATGAGGGCATTTTCTATTTCGCCATGGAATACATCGACGGCGAAACCATGAAAAACGTGCTGAAACGCGAGCAGGTCATTCCGGTCGATCAGGCGATTTCGATCATTCAGCAGATCAGCGAAGCGCTGGACTACGCCTGGAAGGAACAGAAACTCATTCACCGGGACATCAAGCCGGACAATATCATGCTTACCTCGAACGGCCGCGCAAAACTCGCCGACCTCGGTCTTGCCAAGGTCGCGGGTGAGATCGACGACAGCGAGGACGACGAGGTCATGGGCACCCCGCAGTACATCAGCCCGGAACATCTGACCGGCGCGCCCATGGACAGCCGGAGCGACATCTACAGCCTCGGTGCCACCTTCTATCATTTCATTACGGGCCGTTTCCCCTATGAGGGTTCGACCGCTTCGGAAATCGCACAGCAGCACCTGTTCGGCACCCTGGTTCCGCCGGACAAGATCAATCCGGAAATTCCGGAGGCGCTCTCGCGCATCGTTGTGAAGATGATGGCGAAGGATCCCGCTCTCCGTTATCAGGACGCCGCGGAGCTCGCCGACGATCTGCGCCTTGTGAGGCGCGGGCAGAATCCGCTTTCCGCCACGGAAACCGGCAATTTGCGCGTGATGAATTCCAACATGAACCTTCAGGGGCAGACCGATGGACATACCGCTCCGAAGACGCCGTTCAAAATGCCGCAGCTGAAACTGCGCTCCCAGCAGAATGCCGCCGCACAGCCCGCCCAGCCGCCGGCGAAGGGTGGTGCGCCTCAACAGTTTACGCAAACCGAAACGATCGCGGAAAACAAGAGTTTCAGCGAAGCGGCGAATGCGGTCACTGCCAAGCCGCCGCCGAAGCCGGTATCCCTGAAAATGCCGGAAAAACCCAAGCCCCCGCCGGAACCGCCCAAGCAGGAAACGCCGCCCGCGGGAGAGGGGGATGTCGCGGAAAAGCTCAAGAAAGCGCAGGAAATGGCCAAGAAAGCCGCCGCGAAGAAGGGCAAGAAAGGCGGGAAAGGGAAAAACGACGATGGCGGAAAGAAAAAGGCGCCTCTTGTGATCCTGCTTCTGATCGTGATTCTCGGCGCGGGCGGTTTTGCCGGATATCAGTACCGGGAACAGCTGACGGGATGGTATCACTCCACGGTCGCTGGACTCGGCGGGAAAGGGGATCAGAGTCCCTATATGAAGGATATCACGCAGACGCTTGCACAGATCAAAGCCGCATCCGACGATACCGACGGCACCATCCGGAAGGCGGAGGAGTTTCTTGCCCGGCATCCCGCGCCGGAAACGGACGAGGAGAAGGCGAAACTCGCTGAACTCATGCAGATTTATGTGCCTCTGGACGAGGCTCGTTTTGCTTCGGCGCGTGACAATGCCCATCAGGAATATGCGCGGAAAGTCGAGGAAAAGGAACGTGCTCTTGCCGAAGCCGCCGAGGCCGAACGGAAGAGAAGAGCCGAGGAGGCGGAGCGTCAGCGCAAGGCAGCCGAGGCGAGACGCCTTGCCGAACAGAAGCGCCAGCAGACGCAGAAGGAAATCGCTTCATACAAAAACAAATACACCTGGCTGCGGACTGTCACCCAGCGCAATATCATTGAGTTCGGCCGGAAGAATGATGAGGCCGGCCTTCTCAAAATGTTCGAGAACAATGCCCGCGAGGTGCAGCAGACAAAGGGAAAAAATGCGGAAATCCGCAAGATGGCGAACAGTTTTGTCTGGTGGTCCAACCAGCTCCGCAATCATATGCGCGGCGCCTTCGAGATCAAGAATGTGCTGGAGAACGGGAGTCCCGCGATTGTCGGACTTCCTGTTGAAATCCGTTACAATCTCTGCAAGGTCAAATCCATCAGCAACGGTGTGCTGACCGGAGAAACTGCGGGCGGAAAGGAAATTTCCATTCCGATCAAGGAGATGAATACCGGTTCGCGCCCGTTTATGAATTTTGTGAAGAAAGTCGGAGAGAAACTTAACAAATCCGCGGCGGTTCCCTTCTATTTCCTCTGGATCAAGGAGTATAATGTGGCGCATGTGGTCGCGGAAGAGGAGAGCAATGCGGTCCGCAATCTGGTGTCCGCCACCTTCACGGCTTATCTCTCCAATGCCTTGCGTCAGAAAAACACGGATAAAAAAATGCTGGCTGGCGAGTTCGGCAGACTTCCTGAATATCAGAAACTGACACCGAAGAAGAAACGATAGCATTTGCCGGCGGAAGTGGTTTGCCGCCCGGGATTCGGAGATGGCATCTTAGCTTTCCGCCGATGTATTTCATATGGCCATTTTCAGAGCAAGGGGGTGTCTATGAATCCGTTGTTTGCCGCTGCCGGAATCACGGTGACTGGTCCGCTGATGGGGGGAAATATTCTGGAAAGCACGATTGCGGGCTCGTGGTATTCCGGGAATCCGAAACAGCTTACCGGACAGATCTCCTCCTGGATCGAGCGCGCCGAACTTCCCGTCGGGATGTCGGGAAAACCGATTGCTATCATTCAGCCGCACGCCGGATATGCCTATTCCGGTCCGACCGCCGCATACGGCGCAAAAGCGATTTCCGGAAAGCAGTATAAGCGTGTCATCATTCTCGGGCCGTCGCATCGGGTTTATCTGGAAAACCGCATCTGCATTCCGTCCGTGGCGGACGGCATGAGGACGCCGCTCGGCGCACTCGCAATGGACAAGGAGGCGCTTCAGACGCTCCGGAATCAGAAATTTGCCGTCGCGGACGACCGGGTCGTCGGAACCGAGCACAGTGTGCAGATCCAGCTTCCGTTCCTGCAGGTCGCGCTCGGCAATGAGATCCGGATTGTTCCGATTGTAGTCGGACGTCTGGACGACGGGACCGTGAAAACGGCGGCGGAGGCGCTGAAACGGATCACGGATCATGAGACGCTTGTTCTCATCAGTTCCGATTTCACTCATTTCGGCGAAAATTTCGATTACACGCCGTTCCGGACGAATATCGAGGAGAATCTGCGGAAACTGGATCTCGGCGCATTTGACTGGATCCGGAAGCGGGATCCCGCCGGTTTTGCCGCATATCTGCATAAAACGGGGGCGACGATCTGCGGGGAGGCGCCGATCCGGATTCTTCTTTCCATGCTTCCGGAGACGGCGCGTGTGGAACTGCTTCATTATACGACGTCATCCGCGGAAAGCCGGGATTTTTCACATTGCGTCAGCTATGTTTCGGGAGTTGTCACGGGGCAGTGGGGCGGCGTTCCCGGAAAGGCCACTGCGGAGGATTTCCTTTCCGATCAGGAGAAACAGACGCTTCTCTCCATGGCGCGGCGGGCGATTGAATATGTATTTGAGCATCGGAAGGCGCCGCGCAGCGATCTGTTCCGTGGTGAGGCGACGGAGAATATCAAGAGGGTTGCGGGATGTTTTGTGACGCTCAATATCGGCGACAATCTGCGCGGCTGCATCGGGGAGATCGAACCGTTCCGGGAGCTGTATCAGGCGGTGACGGCGCGCGCGGTGGATTCGGCGTTCCGTGATCCGCGTTTTCCGCAGTTGTCGCCGGAAGAGCTCAGGCGCGTGACGATTGAGATTTCCGCATTGACGCCGGCAAAACCGGTCGCCTCCTGGAAAGAGATCGTGATCGGGAAACACGGGATGACGATTACGAAGAACGGACGATCGGCTGTGTTTCTGCCGCAGGTCGCGCCGGAACAGGGATGGGACCTGGCTGAGACGTTGACATACCTTTCACGCAAGGCGGGATTGGCGGAGGACGCATGGAAGATGCCGGATGCGAAGTTCACGGTTTTCGAGGCCATCGTCTTCCACGAAAAAAAATAAAAACAGCGCGCGAAGCTGCGCAATAAAATAAAAATTGCGAAGCAATTTTGTGATCGTGCAGGACTCTCAGTCCTGCCGCGGTCCAGCTGCGTAAGCTGGTCGCCGGAGGCGAAATCTCCCCGGCGGGGATTTCGTGCGTTGCACGACCAGCGTTTCGCCGCTGGATCACGCCAAGGGCCGGAGGGCCCTTGACCCCGAGAAAAATGCTCTGCATTTTTCCGTTATTAAAAAATTTTTCCGGAGGGTATTAAATGATGAAAAAGCATTGGATCGCAGGAATTCTCTGTGCATGTCTCGCAAGTATCGTTACAGCATCGGAAAAAAAGGAAACGCCTCGTGTTTCCGCGCCCGTCACAAAACTTGCTCTTTTTAAAAATGGTGTCGGTGCCGTCGTCCGTGAGGCAGTTCCCCTTTCCGAACCCTTTTTCATCAAGGACGAAATGACGCCGATTCACGGCACATTATGGCTGACTCCCTATACCGGATTCCGCATGAAAACCGTAAAGCATCCGGTACCGGAACCCAATGAACAACCTTTCCGGAACCTGACCGCGACCTATGAAAACCGCGAGGTCCGGATCAGCCTGCTCAACGGTTCCGGCTCTGTGACGGAATTTGTCGGCAAGGTCATCCGTCCGGTCCCGGCAAAGAATCCAAAGAAGCCATTGCCGCAGAATCCTTCCGTTTACATTCCGGCGCCGGAACGGTTTCTGACATTGAGTCTGAGCAACGGGGAAATTATCTCGATTGACTCCTCGCGGATTCTCAGCATCCGCGCGCAGAAGCTCAATCAGACTCTGGAGAAGGAAAAGGAAACCCTTATGATTATGCCGGAAATGAAACTTGCCGGCCCGCTTTCGATTGCGTATCTGACGAAGGGCGCGGCATGGGCGCCGTCCTATCATCTGCAACTTGGTGCGGATGCAAAAATGCGCCTTTCCATGTCCTGTGTCATCATCAATGAATTGGAGGATTTGAAGGATGTGGAAGTGAATCTGATTTCCGGTTATCCGAACATTCAGTTTGAAAAGGCTTCGAGTCCGATGGCGCCGGGAATGACTCTTGCCCGGTTTTTCGCACAGCTTTCAGGGCAGGGGGATGCGCAATACAACGCTGTTGCGAAACAACGGGCGGGCGTGATGTTCAACATGGCGTATGCCTCGGCTTCGGAGGATTCCGCCGCCAGGGGCAGGGCGACCCTCGCTCCGAGCGGAGAATCCGAGGATATTCATTACCGGAACATCGGACGGATCAGCCTGAATTCCGGGGAACGGCTTTATCTTCCGCTGGAAAGCGCCGAATCAACCTACGAGCGCATTGTGGAATGGGCGATCGACGACCGCCGGGACGACTGGGGCCGCCCGCTTCGTTTCGACAATGCCGAGCGCTATAACGGGACGCTCTGGGACGCGGTTCGCTTCCGGAATCCGTTCCGCTCCCCGATCACGACTGCGCCCATCGAGATCACCGACGGCGGAAAATTCCTCGGTCAGACGACCATCAACTGGGTCAATCCCGATCAGTCGAACATCCTCCGGATCACCCGCGCCATGACCGTGATCGGCGAGATCCGCGAAAACGAGCTGTCCGCCGGAAAGAGTTCCGGGACAACCTCCTCCGTCAAACAGAGTTCCGGCGTGACAATCCGGATTGCCGGCTACAGTTACCGGAAACAGGAGATCGAAGGCGTTCTGACGTTGAAAAACTATCGGAAAAGTGATGCGCGGGTCATGATCAAAATGCGTCTTTCCGGAGAACTTCTCTCCGCGGACGGGAACCCTTCCAGGGAGCTTGTCCGTTTCGGTTACACGACGGTCAATCCGCGCAGCGACCTGAAGTGGGAAACGCTTGTAAAAGCCGACGGCGAAACGAAAATCCGCTATCGCTACTCGGTTCTCGTGAGATACTAAAGGTTGTGGTCTGTTTCCCGGTCCTATACCAAGGGTTGTATAATCGCACTTTTTGATTTGTCAACCCGCAAAAGAAAAATTTTCCGAAAAAAAGTATGGAAAACTCCTGTATTTCCATATTGATATTTTTTCGGTCCGTGCCATATTTCCTTATCTTTGCATGTGCGTTTTTTCTTTCAATCTCAAACAATAAAGGAACAGACAATGGCCGCGGAGCAGGGCAGGTACGACATATCGTACGAGATATGGTCGAAGAAGTATCGTTATCAGGGTGGCGGGGATCTCCCGAAGGACAATTCACCGGAGGACACATTCCGGCGCGTGGCGCACGCAATCGCCGCGAATGAAGTTGATCCCGCGAAATGGGAGAGGGAGTTCTACGGCATCATGTCCGGGTTCAAGTTCCTCCCCGGCGGGCGGATCATCGCGAACGCCGGCACGAAGCGCACCGAGGTGACGATGTTCAACTGCTTCGTGATGAACAAGATCAACGACTCCATCGAAGGCATCTTCGAGACGGTCAAGGAGTCCGCCCTCACGCAGAAACAGGGCGGCGGCGTCGGATTCGACTTCTCCACGATCCGCCCCGCCGGCTCCAACATCAAGGGTTGCGAGGCGAGCGCCTCCGGACCGCTGAGCTTCATGCAGGTTCTGGATTCCACCTGCCGCACGATCATGAGCGCGGGACAGCGCCGCGGCGCCCAGATGGGCGTGATGCGCTGCGATCATCCGGATATTGAAAACTTCATCACCGCCAAGCGCAACAACGCCGCGCTCCAGATGTTCAATCTCTCCGTGGCGATCACGAACAAGTTCATTGAGGCGGTCAAGGCGGATGCCCCGTGGGATCTCGTGTTCGACGGCAAAGTCTACAAGACCGTGAAGGCGCGCGATCTGTGGGAGCTCATCATGCACTCCACCTACGATTTCGCGGAGCCCGGCTTCATCCTGATCGACCGCATCAACAAGATGAACAACCTCTATTACTGCGAACAGATCTGCGCGACGAATCCGTGCGGCGAACAGCCGCTTCCGCCTTTCGGCGCCTGCCTTCTCGGTTCCATCAACCTCTCGCGTTTTGCGAAGAATCCTTTCACCTCCTCGGCGGAACTCGACAAGGAGGGCATCCGGCAGACCATCACCACCGCGGTCCGGATGCTCGACAACGTGATCGACCTGAGCAACTATCCGCTTGAACAGCAGGAGACCGAGGCGAAATCCAAGCGCCGCATGGGAATCGGCATCACCGGACTTGCCGATCTCTTCATCCAGCTTGGAATCAAATACGGTTCGCCCGAGTCCGTGGCAATGGCTTCCGAGATCATGAAGACGATCACGTATGCCGCCTACCGTGCCAGTATCGAGAACGCGAAGGAAAAAGGAGCGTTTCCGCTGCTGGACAAGGAGAAATATCTGGAGGGCGCGTTCATTTCCCAGCTCCCGGACGACATTCGCGAAGGCATCCGGAAATACGGCATCCGGAACTCTCATCTCACCTCGATCGCGCCGACCGGGACGATCAGTCTGTTTGCGGGCAACGTCTCCAGCGGCCTCGAACCGGTTTTTGCCTTCAAGTATACGCGGAAGATCCGCAACGGCAAGGAGGGTGACACCACCGATGCCGAAGTCGTCGATTACGCCTACAGCGAATACCGGAAGCTGCGCGGCGCGGAATTCGATCCGAAGAAACTGCCCGCCTGTTTCGTGAGCTCCGCGGAGATCTCCCCGGAAGAGCACCTGAATATTCAGGCGGCACTCCAGCAGTATGTGGACAGCTCGATTTCCAAAACCATCAACATCCCCTCCGATTATCCCTACGAGGCGTTCAAGGATATTTACATGAAAGCCTACGAGAAGGGGCTCAAGGGATGCACCACCTTCCGTCCTTCCGAACACATTACAGGCATTCTGGTCCGCGACGAGGACAAGAAGAAAAAGGAAAAAGAGGAGAAGAAGGCCGTCGAACATCCGGTGATCGTCCGCCCGCAGCCGCCGAAACGTCCGGTCGAACTGGAGGGTACAACCTACAAGATCCGCACGCCGCTTGCCGCGGATGCGCTCTATGTGACGATCAACGACCTGATCGAGGAGGACGGGCGCCGCCGTCCGTATGAAATCTTCATCAATACGAAGAACCTCCAGTATTTCAGCTGGATCGTCGCGATGACCCGTCTGATTTCGTCGGTGTTCCGGCACGATCCCGCGCCGCGCTTCCTTGTGGAGGAGCTCAAGAGCATCTACGATCCCAACGGCGGCTATTTCAGCGAGGGCACCTACATTCCGTCGCTTGCCGCCGACATCGGGCGCGTGATCGAAAAGCATCTGGAGAAGATCGGCATCATGCCGGCGCATTATGAGAAGAAGAAGGCGGAGAAAAAAGCCGAACCCGCGCCGGCGGCCGAAGCACCGAAAGCGGGTGCGCCGACGGCCGACCAGTTCAACGGAATGCTGATCTGCCCGGTCTGCAATGAACGCAAGCTGATCATGCAGGAAAACTGCGTGAAATGTCTTGCCTGCGGTCACAGCAAGTGCGGCTGAGTCCGGGAGAGGACGGCATCCGATGCTTTATCTTCTGGCGAATCTGCGCGGGAGTTTCGGTCCGCTGCGCCTGTTCGAGTATGTGACGTTCCGTTCGGGCTGCGCGCTGCTCACCTCGATGTTTCTGGTGATTCTGCTCGGCCCGTGGGTGATCCGCCGTCTGAAGCAGTTCTGCGTGCCGAAGTCGGCGCGGCTTGAGGGGCTGGTGGACGAGCGTTTCGTGGACCACTCGAAAGACAAGACCCCGACGATGGGGGGGCTTCTGATCATCTTCTCAATCGTCTTTTCGACGGTGTTCTGGGGAGACCTTTCCAACCGCATGGTGCTGGTCTTTCTGCTGCTTCTGCTGCCGCTGACGGGGCTCGGCTTTTACGACGACTACATCAAGGTCAAGTATGAGCGGAAAGTCCGTGACGGCGTGTCCGGGAAAATGAAGATGCTGATTCAGGTTCTGGTGAGCTTTGCCGCGCTCTGTGTGATTTACAAGATGCCCGACACGATGACGACCAAGTTCCTGATTCCGTTCTTCAAGGATCCGGTCTGTCTGAAGCCGGCGGGGGAGTCGATTCAGTTCTGTCTTCCGCCGCAGCTTCTGGCTGAACCGCTCTTCTCGTTTCCGGCATCGTGGGGGCTTCTGGCGATCGGGCTGATTTTCGCGGCGAACATTCTGCTCGTGACGTTTTTCAGCAACGCGGTGAACCTCACGGACGGGAAGGACGGACTCGCGGCGGGATGCACGGTGTTCTGCGTGCTCTCCTTTGCGGCGGTCGCGTATATGCACGGCCATGTCGTTTTCGCGAAATACCTTTCGATTCCCTACATTCCGGAGCTTGGCGAGATCAGCGTGTTCGCCTCGGCGATGGCGGGGGCGTGCATCGGGTTCCTCTGGTACAACTGCAAGCCGGCATCGGTGTTCATGGGCGATACGGGGAGTCTGCCGCTCGGCGGGAGCATCGGGCTGATCGCGGTTCTGATGGGACAGCAGTTCCTTCTGATCGTGATCGGCTTTGTCTTCCTGATGGAGGGATTTTCCGTTATCCTTCAGGTAGCCAGTCTCAGAATTACGGGAAAACGGATGTTCCTCTGTTCCCCGATTCACCACCACTTTGAACAGAAGGGGTGGACGGAGATACAGATTGTGACAAGATTCTGGATCATTGCCGGAATCTGCGCCCTGATCGGTCTCGCCACGCTGAAACTGCGCTGAAAATGGAAAGAATCATTTTATTGACGCATTTTTTTGCTTGCATTTTTCCAAAACTGCGGTAGTGTAAGCAGAATCAGTGAAAAATGAAACTTTTCAAGGAAGGATACCAACATGAGCGAGAAAAAAGAAATCTATGCCGATGGAATCGGGCAGATCCATTTCGCGGGCGGAATGGTTCGTTACGACTTTGTCACACTTCAGCCGAAAGAGGACGGTGCGGCTCCGGAATCGAAATCCAGCATCCGGATCATTATGCCTCCGCAGGGGTTTCTTGCGGCATTCAACTCGATGCAGCAGCTGATTGACAAGCTTCTGGATGCCGGTGTGCTCCAGAAGAATCCGAACGCAAAGAAGTAAGAAAGAACTGCCGGACGGTGTCCCCGTCCGGTTTTTCTGTCTCTGCAGGAAATTCAAAAAATGCTGTTGCTCCGGCGGACGGCATCTTTTGAAGTTTCTGTAACGGATTTTAAACAAACGGAGTGATCTTATGCTGAAGACGTATGTTTCCGTGGTCATGGCGCTTGGAGCTGCCGCCATATTTGCCCTTGCCGGCTGCAAAAGCGAGGAAGATTTCCGCATGGAACGCGCCAATTATGCGCGGCTGCATTTTGAGAGATCGCAGTTCAAGGAACTGCCGCAGGATGTCCGGCTTACTCTTCCCGAATGTATCCGCCTCGCCCATGAGAACAACCTGGATGTGAAGGTCAGTAAACTGGAGGAGGCGGTCGCCCACGAAATGCGGACCGCGGAACTCCTCGGCATGCTTCCCGAAATCAACATCAACAATAATTTCACGGGCCGTTCCAATACGCCGGCTTCCAGCAGCCGTGCTTACCGGTCCGGGGGTGCAACCTATGGAGCCAGCACGAGTTCCGACCGGAACATCAATACGTTCAATATTGATTTTGCTCTGAGCATCATGGACTTCGGTCTCGCCTTCTTCAATTCGCAGCAGGCGCACGACCGTTATCTGATGCGGCAGCAGCGAACGGAGCGCGTCTCCCAGAATCTGACGCTTGATGTGGTCCGCGTCTATTTTCAGGTTGCGGCGGCACAGCGCGCGATCAACATTACCCGCGGTCTCCTCAATACATGCCGTGACCGTTACACGCTGATCAAAAAACTCAGTGACGCCAAGAAAATCACGCCGTTCCGCGCGTTTGACGAGACCAGCCGCTTTATTGAGATGGAACGAAGACTGACCGGCTATGTGCTGGATTATCAGAATGCCTGCATTGAGCTGCGCTCCCTGCTCGGATTCTATCCGACGGCGAATATCACGGTCGATGATTCCGTTCTGGCGAAAGTGCCGGAATTCAAGTTCCCCGAGATGGAGCTTATGGAGCAGATTGCCTTGATGAAGCGTCCCGAGCTTTACGAGATTGACATGCAGAAGCACATCAACGTGATCGAGTGCAGAAAAGTGCTGCTCTCCATGTTCCCGAGCGCGAGACTTTTTGCCGATTTCAACAACAGCAACAATTCGTTCCTCTACAAGGAGAACTGGTGGGAGCTCGGCATTCAGTCCGCCTTCAATCTTCTGAAGATTCCGCAGAAGATCGGCGAATACATGAGCTATGACGCGCAGGTGGAGGCGGAACAGGTCCGTTCCTACGGGCAGGCGATTACCGTGATGGCACAGGTCCGGATTGCCCATGCCGACATCATGGCGAACAAGGAGATTCTCGATACGAACACCAGAACGTTTGAGAATTACAATACCCATCTGACGAATTCGCTGAAGAATCAGCAGATCACCGGCGATCTCTCCCGGCTTGAACTGGATCATATCCGTCTGACGACCGCGGAAAGCGACATCCAGCGCATCATGGCGCTCGGCAACTATTATGTTTCCTATTACCGGCTGCTCAATGCCATCGGAATCCGCAGCATGTCCGACAAGGATCTGAAGGGGCTTACCGACGAGCTGAAAAACGCCCAGGCGGAGGCGCGGACCGAAATTGCGAAAGCGGAACAGAAATAAGACGCTTTTTCTCCGTGTTTTTTTCGTCAGTGCTTTCTCGCGGAGGCACTGACTTTTTTGTTTCTTAAGCAGAACTCCTGTCTGACATCACAGCCGGAAGACGTACCTGTTCACTGGGTGTCTGTCTCCACGGTTTGTGTCCTTTCTTCTCGACAAAAGCCCGAGCGGATACTTTGCAGTGCACTCATCGAGGGCGCAGTTGCCGCCCTGTGTACGGAAAAAGCCCGGCCGCATCATTTTTCTGAGACGGCCGGGCAGAAGATCGAGTGGCAGGAAACGGTTATTTGAGCACGAGTTCAGCGTAGTATTCGATCAGGTGATAATTTGCCTGCGGAAGCTGCGGAACAGAGCTGAGCTGGGTGTTTTTCTGTCCGAAGTTGTAATTATAACGGGAGAGAAGGACCGTCCATTTTCCCGCGTTGTTGAACTTCACGCCTGTGAGCTCTTCCAGCATTTGAATGGGAACCGCGACTTCGACGGTCCAGCTTTTATCCTTGTCATTGTATTGATTGAGAGTGCCCTGGACCGTTGCCGCGGTCCGGAAGGTCGGATTCAGCGTCCCCCAGTCGTAACGTGCGTAGCCGCGGGATTCGAAGATATAGGTTGTTCTCTTTCCGTTCGGTGTGGCGTAGAGCTCCCAGTATTTCGGAGATTTTTCGGATTTCAGGAAGATTTCAAAGGTATCGCCCTGCTGATAGAGGTGAGCCTGATCCTCTCTGCCATACTGAACGACGTCGGAATCGTGCAGGACGGCGCCGATGTAAAGGTACTTGTCATCATAAAGGAGTTTGACTGTTCCGGATTCAAACGGATCGGGATTTTTTGCAACCTTCGGCATTACGACGCCGAAATTGCGGGCGGGCAGCTGAAATTGATAAGCGGGAGCTTTCTTCCAGGCCCCTTCGTTCAGGTTCCCGTCAAGGGTTATTGCAGCGGCGGTTTTGACTGCAACGACTTTCTCTCTCGGCGCATCTGCTCCGAAGCGCTTTTCAAATTCCGCGTCATAGTCGTGCGTGCAGGATGCCAGCAGCAGAAGCGAAAATACCGGAACGAGTCCGCGGAGCGACAGGGAAACGGCTTGCATGATGATTCTCCTTTGTTTGAGTTTGAAAATCAAAATATACACAGGGGATGCGGGATTGTCAACCAGGGAAAAAAGCATTCTGGAAATTCTTCTCATGATTCTGCAGAACAAACTTGCGGTCTGCAGGAGCCGTTTTACATGCTTAAGTTCCGGAAATGAACGCATTTCCTGAAAAAGTTTGCCTCCGAGATGAAAAATAAGCCACGATAGTCACAACCCACGCTTTTTCTGTTTGCAGCCATAAAGCGGGATAAGATCGTAATTCGGAAACTCTATTGACTTCTGATTTTGCGATGGCTCCGGAGTATATACCGTGCGGTGCATTGTGAAAACGGTGTCCGTTTTCCGTTCCGGTCAGGACAAAAATGAAGCAGCGCCCGGATGATTCGGGATTTGAAAAATGACGGATGATATGTTAAGGTACTGGATAGACAAATCGTTTACAACACTGAGTAGGAATTATGGCAAAACTGGTTCGTATCAGCCTTTCGCTGGAGGAATCCCTGCTGGAACAGCTCGCATCCATGCAGGGGAAGGACGGTTATGAAAACCGTTCGGAATACATCCGGGATCTGATCCGCAGCCAGATTGCCCGCCGGGAATGGATTTCAGGCGAGGAAGTCGTCGGCACACTCTCTCTGATCTACAACCACCATCAGCGGGGCCTGGCCGGAAAACTGATTGATCTGCAGCATCATTCTTCCGTTCATGTTCTTGCCTCGACACATGTTCATCTGAGCCACGAAATCTGTGCGGAGATGATCATGATCCGCGGGTGCGGCAGTGAAATTGAAAAACTGGCAGCTTCCCTGAAACGTCTCAAGGGGGTTCTGAAGGCCGAACTGACAGCCGGAAGTATGGGAAGAGCCTTCCGATAAAAACGGAAGATGTCACTGCGGGAGACGGATGACTTTAAGCTGGATTTGATGTCGCGGAAAGAAGACTTTTATAGTATTACGAAAATAAAAAACGTAATATTCTGAATCAGGGGAAATTGAAAGAGGAAAAATGAAAGTTCATTGTTTCCAAAATGAGCAGAAAAAAAAATATTTTTCTCTCGTGGAACTTCTTGCGGTGATTTCGGTCATCGGCATTTTGTCCGGATTGCTCCTGCCCGCATTGAATGCGGCGCGGAACCGGGCGCACACCATCAGCTGCACGGGCAATCTGAAGCAGATCGGGATGGCATATTTCAGCTATACTTCCGAGTGGAACATGACGCCGCCGGTCAGCAAATCCGGCGTCCGCTGGATCGACTGTCTGGAACCTTATCTCGCGGAAAAAAGTGAACGAAGTTCAGGCAATGTGTTCGTCTGTCCATCCGACCGGAGGCCGGAAGATAAAAAAGTCGTTTACGGCACCAGCGATCTCAACAAACTCAGTTACGGCATCAACCAGTGTTATCCTTCGGACCGGGAGAGCGCAACACCTGTTCTCTGGAATGGGATCGGTGCATCCCTGATCCGGAATCCTTCCGAGTTCATCACGTTTGCGGATGCGGGGAGTTACTATATCGGGACCACGGTTGCCGCGCCATTCTTCGGAACGTTGAACGGAGAATCCTATGTGGACGGCGGTTACTGCAAATATCTGGCATTCCGCCATGGCGGGCGGGCGCGGGAATTCAATGCCGCCTTTGCCGACGGGCACGCCGCATCCCTGAAATTCGACGCAACACCGGACCGTTACTGGGATTACAGGAGCATCGGCTATGGTTTTTAAACGGATTTTTCTTTTTCTGACACTCTGTTTTCTTGCGGGCTGCGCACCGGAACGGAAAGCAGAGACGCCGCAGCGGATTCTTTCGCTCTCGACGGCGGCGACGCATCTCCTGACGGAACTCGGAGTTCCGCCGTGCGCCATTGATGAATACGGACGGATTGCGGTCGCTTCGCCGCCTCCGGCCGTGATCGGCAAGGGGTCCGTCATTTCGCGCGAGAAGATTGCCGAGCTCGGAATCGACAGTGCAGTCGTCTGGTATTATCAGGAAAAAGCGGCGGAACCTTTCCGGAACGCGGGGCTTCCGGTGACGGTTATCCCCGCATTGCGCCTCGCGGAATATCCGGCGCTGATTCTGCGTCTCGGCGAAGTGACGGGAAAGACGGAACGGGCACAGGAACTCGCCGAAGCATTCCGTCGTCGGCTCGAACAGATTTCCGTTCCGGCGGAAGTTCCGGCGCGCCGGGTCTGTTTTGAATTGTACAGCCCCGGAAAAATCGCGGGAGACGCATCGTATCTCGGCGATCTTGTCCGGGCGGCAGGGGGAAAAAGCATCGTGCCGAAAACAGGTCTGATTTCGGCGGAAGCGGTGATCGAGGCAGCTCCCGAAGTGATCTTTTACATTGAAGGATTCGGGAGCGGTGCGGAAATTGCCGCACGAAACGCCTACTCCGGCACGCCCGCTGTCCGCGGCGGACGAATCCACGCGGTTCCCCGCCGTCTGACCGTTGAGGGAGTCGCGCCACTGGAGGCAATCGAATTTATGAAACAATATATGAGGTGACAAAATGGCATTTTACCGGATTACATGGAATGAAAAGTATGATTTTGCAACCCTTCACAACTGGGGCTGCACCTTCCGGTGTCCCTTTTGCAGTTACAAGCTGCGGAGCGGGGAAAACGGCCGTCCCGGATTTGCCGAACCGAAGCCGGAATGCTTTCTTGCCGTCGACGAGATGAAGGAGGCTCTGCGCAGTGTTTCTCCCGGGAAAGTCTATTTCATGGGGGGCGAACCGACTGTGGCGAAGGAGCTTGAGGAGATGATCTCCTTTGCAAAGCATGAGCTCGGCGCGGAAACCAGACTCGGTCACACCAACGGCAGCCGTCTGCCGCTTCCCGGCCTGGACGGAGCCAACGTCGGGCTCAAGGCGTGGAGCGAAGAGCTTCATCTTGCCATTACCGGAAAACCGAAGCCGCTGATCTACGACAACTTCCGCGCCGCGTTCGACTCCGGGATGAAGATGGCGGCCAATCTGGTGTTCATCCCGGGACTGGTCGGGCTGGACGAAATGGAAGGTGTCGTAAGATTTCTTGCCGGGCTTGACCGGAATATTCCTTTTCATATCGACGGCTATATCCCGATTCCCGGACTGCATTGGAAACGGCCGACCGACGCAGAAATGGAGGAGGCCCGGAAGCTGGCGGAAAGTTATCTCACTCATGTAAAAAGCTCCCATCTGACTTCGGAAGAGGCACTCAATCTCTCCGCGCGGGACGACCGGTTCCAAGTGAAAATCATTGCGGGAAAATAAGATGAAACTTCTGATCCCGGCACTTGTCGCGCTTTTTTTTCTTTCCTGGGGAATCGGAGCGGGACGCGCTTCGTGGGCGGATCTTCTGCGTCTTGTTTCCGGCAGCGAAGTATCCGATTCCGCCCGGACGATTCTGCTGGAACTCCGGCTGCCGCGGCTGCTTGCCGCCGTTCTGGCGGGCGGAATGCTGGGTGCGGCTGGATGCGCGACTCAGAATCTTTTCCGCAACGACCTTGCCTCTCCGCATGTGCTGGGGGTGGTCAATGCCGCGGCGCTGGGTGCGGCGGCAGGATTATTTCTACCGGGAATCGGTCTGATTGTTCCGGCGATGGTGTCCGCCGCTCTCGTCCTCGGAATCCTTTTTCTGATCGGCGGACGGCGGAACTGGGACGGAGCGACTCTGATTCTTGCCGGAATCGCGGTCAACGCCTTCACATCGGCGTTGACTTCCGGTGCGCTTTATCTTGCCGATGAGCGGCTCTCCTCGCTGGTCTTCTGGCTCCTGGGAGGATTCTGGCGAATCACCTGGAGCGATGTGATCCTGCTTGCCGCAGTGGGGCTGGGGGGGTGCTGTATTCTGTTCCGTCTCGCGCCGGAGCTGGACATGCTGCTTCTCGGAGACCGTTCGGCGGAGCTGGCGGGAGTACGGATGAAGCACCTCAAACCGCTGCTGATGCTGACCGTGGCCGCGCTGAGCGCAAGTGTGGTCAGCTGCTGCGGGGTGATCGGATTCGTGGGGCTGGCGGTTCCGCATATGGTCCGGATGCTCTGCGGCGGCACGTTCCGCAGGCTTCTGCCGGGAAGCATTCTTGCCGGCGGATTCCTCCTGCTTCTCGCCGATCTTGCCGCGCGGACGGTCGCAGTGCCGCACGAGATTCCCGTCGGAATTCTGACCTCACTCGCGGGAGGGCCGTTTTTCTTTTATCTTCTGCTGCGCAGGAGGGCGCGTCATGATTGAACTGAAAAACGTCTCCTTCTCCTATTCGCCGGGAAATCCTGTTCTGAAAGAGATTACGACCCGCTTCAATGCCGGAGCTTTTTACGGGATATTCGGCCCGAATGGATGCGGTAAAAGCACTCTGTTCAAGCTGATTACCGGCGAAATCGTCCCCGATTCCGGCAGTATTTCGCCGCGCTGGAACGATCCTTTGGAACGGGCCTGCCGTCTGGCAATGGTCGAACAGGAGATCCCCGGACGCATTCCGCTGACCGTCCGCGAAGTTGTCGCACTCGGCCGTTATCCCTGGATGAGGCGAAGAAAAGCGCTGTCTGACATTCAGGAGGTTTTGAACGAACTTCAGCTTGCCCCGCTCGCGGAGAAACCATACTCGCACCTGAGCGGAGGGGAACGGCAGCGCACAATGCTCGCCCGGGCCGTTGCCCAGGACACGCCGATCCTGCTTCTGGACGAACCGGCCAGTTCGCTCGATATCGGCTTTCAGCATGAATTTTACCGCCTTCTCCGCCGCTTTGCGCGCAAGGGAAAATGTATCGTCATGATCTCGCACGATCTCTTCATCGCGCCGCACTATCTGGATGAGGCACTGCTGCTGAAGGGGGGAACAATTTTTGCCCGGGGAACTCCGGCGCAGATGCTTTCTCCGGAAAATCTCCGTGCGGTTTTTCAATACCGGGGGCCGGAGCATGAATAAAAAACTGCTTCGTCATATCGGCATCCCATACCGATTGGGGATAAGTGTTCCGGGGTTCTGCATCTTTCCTTTTCGAGGCGCTTTTTAAAGACGGTTCTTCAGGACAGGCAGATGATTTTTTCTTCCTGAACCGGAAGATCAGCTTCCGGTTAACCGGCAATTTCTCATGTTTGCTCCATGCGTAAGCCGTTGATCCCGCCATTCCCTTCAGAGCCTCACGCTCAATCGCGAGCTTTCCTCTGCCTGTCCGTTGTCTTTTTGTGCCCATGATCTCTCCTTTCCAATGACTCTCCTAATTCAGCACTTTTTCCAATGGGGGCAATATGGCATCTCATCGGCTTCTCTTTTTTCTCTCTTTTGAATGTGATCATGTATTGCGGCAGGTGATATCCGATTCTGAAACGGAACACCGCTCCATCCGGCTCATCTGGATACGGCGCATATTCGCAGACGTTCTGACGAACGAAAAGACGCACCACTGCAAGCCGGAAAGTGCTGTTGCAGAAATCTATTTTCCTCCACGGGATGCTGAATTCCATTTTCCAGCCGTCTCCGCTAAGGCCGGATTTCATTGCTGAGCCGTCAGGCAATAGAACAGGAGCATTGTCTTTCGTGATGCCGAGCACAATCGGCGGCGTTTCCGGTCGCCCCTGAACAGCGGCAAAAAACTGATCAATTCGATAGCGATTGGAAAAGACCGCATGAATTTTCAGTGCTTCCCGGGTATCTTCCAGTCGCCATGAATACTGGTTTGCCTGATACCATCGGGTGGAAACAGCGTGTACCTTTGCAATCAGTTCGGGCAGGGGCTGCTCCAGCATTTTTTTCAGGAAAGCAATCCTGGCATCCAGTTTTTCAGGGAAGAATTTATAGTTCTCCGCTTCCGAATGAAATCCCAGGCGGGAATCCTTGAGACACAACTCCCTCATGCGGCTGGAATGCTGTATCTCCTGTTTCATAATATCATGCATTTCCTGCGTAAAGCCTTTGTCTTCGGATCTCAGCAGATAAAAACGGAAGATATTATGCGCGGATGCAAAGAGAAGATCCAGTGCTTCCATAAGATCAAGATCGGCAAGCCGTTCAGGTGCATCGGCATATTCGTTTTTCAATTCTTCAGCCATGACGGCAGCACGATGCCACAGGGCACTCATTCTTCCGCTGAGGATTTCCGCATCCTTCAGCGGAAGATCATACAGGCATTCTCCAATTGTATCGCCGCTTGCCGGGAAATCAATGCGCCACGTCGGATTCAACGGCAGATAACGCCGGTAAGGATAGAGGGGCCAGACAATTCCGTCATGGAACGGACCGTAATATTGGACACTGTTTGAAAAGGGGTAGTTCTGATATGCCTCTGCATTCAGGCGCCAAATCGCAGCCAGATCCGATGCGTGCCGTCCCCATTCCGGAGCTGCCAGCCGTTTCAGAAAATCATTTTCATCCGTGGAAAAATCCTCAAAGGCAAGCATTCCCGCAGCTTTGTTCATCAGTCCGGGATAGTTGCCGAAATACCAGCCCTGCATTACAGTTGAAACTTTCAGTCTGCGCATTTCACGATATTTCCGGTAAAGCAGTCCCGGAACTGGAATATAAGGGACCGTAGCCAGTTCATGGGAACAGGCCACCTGCAGTTTTGCTCCCCGCCCGATCCCTTCGGAGATCCCGTTCATCATGCGCTCAAAACGTTTTGAAGGTCCGGCGTAAGAGAGCCAGTAGTCTCCGCCGGTCAATTTCCGTCCGCATTGAACACATTCGCCTCCCGATTCAAAATTGATCAGCAATGTTGCTCCTCCGGGCAGTTTTGTCAGGGAGAAAAAATCATCAAGCATCATATCCGGTGCAGACATGTAATACCAGCTGATGAATTCGGCATCCGGGGACGCGTCGCGCATTCCGCGCGTCATGGCTGCAACAGACTTGTATATCACCTCGCGGACAGGAACATGACGGCAGCGGGGACATTGCATCGTATGTTCCGAAAGTTTGTTTTTCACATCCCAGGACATACTGCTCAGACAGGTGGTGTTTCTTTCTCCAAGGGAAATATTGATGATCCCTCCCAGCTGCGGCACTCTGCTGAAAATATATTGTGTAGACTGATAAAGATATTTTTCTGCTGTTTCCGAAGACGGGCAAAATGCAATCTGTCCGTTGGCGCAGGAGGCTCCGCCCAGTTCCGGATATTTTTTCAGAATCGGATCATCGGCATTCCAGGCTTTCGGTTCAATCATGAACAGAAAGATTCTGATGCCGTACCGCAGACATTGATCCGCTGTCCGGCGCAGTTTGGCAATCCGTCTTTCTGCATCAGGTGCCGCGTCCGGGGTAAATTCTGTCCGGCAGAGATCCTGCAGTTCCACGGTCACCCAAAGTCCGTTGATGCCTTCATGGGCGAGATGGTTGAGATAGGCGTCAGGGTAGTAATCCTCCTCATCCATCAATTCATCGCGGTTCATCGGCGGACGCTTGATCGGCCCGAAGAAACATCGCGATATGCGGTTCCTGAGCCATGCCTTCCGCTGAATTCCGCCGCAAGCCAGAAACGGTCCGTCAGAACTGAGGAGTAAATCCTCCAAATAGAAGATTCCGCGGCGGATTCCTTCAGGATTCTCAGCCGTGATGATGATCATGTCTTCAGAAATTTTAAGGGTGAATGAATCGTAGCGGCCGGAAGCGCCCTGTTGCAGATAGATGGGGAAAGAAGCATGACCGCGGATCGGACTTTCACCAATGAAATCATGGAGATCCGATATCGCGGTTTCCAGCAGAATTTCAGAATCTGCAAAATGATTGATGATTCTGATTCCGTCGGAGAGATCGGCTTCGCCGGTTCTTTTTTCCGTTCGGGTCCAGGCGAAATACCTTTTCTGCGGTTTTTTCAACTCATTTACAAATTTCCATTGTTTCTGCGGCGGCGGAACGCATTTTTCTGCAATATTCATGATTCATCTCCCTCCTGTTCGCCCTTCGCGGACCAATTTTCCGGTTGTTCCCGCGTGAGACCGCGGCAAACAGAACAGTTGCCGTTCTTCCGAGCCGCTGTATCACCTGGATTGCCGCCGTTATGTCTGTTGAAGTTGTGATTTTGCAATGTGATTTCCCTACCGCATGCAAATCCATCTCTTTCATAACATGGATGGGGCAGCAGAGGGAATGAATATTTGCCGGCAGGACAAACAAATGCTTCCGGAAATCTTTGATGGATATCATCTGCCGCTGCATCATGCAGCCTGGCATCACTCTCCGAACGCGGCAGCATTGCAAAACTCCATTCCTGTGTTATATCTTTGTTTTCTGCGACTCATGAGATCAGGATGCACTGCTTTCTTTTTCTTAATGGAACGGCGATAAATGGTTTCCATCACATGTTTGAATATGCGCAACCCACTGCATGGACGGCTCCGGAAATTAAAGAATTTATTTTCACCTGTTCCGGGATCCCTTCTCCATACTTGGCAGTGACTGATTCTGAGAGCTGCTGTTGAACCGTCAGGCCTTTTCAGACTTTCTTATCATCGACCTCTGCCGCTCTTGGATCCTTTCCGGCCATTTGACCGGAGATTTCCGCAATTTTCTGCCACGAATCATTTTCCAGAATCATCCGGATCTGTTCCATTGCCTTGCGGTCGGATTCCATGGCCCGTTCACTGGCGGCGGATGCCTGATTGACCGCGGCGGAATAATCATGCAGGATTGCCTCCATACGCTGAATGATCAAATCCGCATCCGTAGCGTTCAGCTCCAGAATCCAGTCCTGCAGACCGATGTCACGCCACATCTGCCCTTTGAAGGTGTCTTCCGCCTGGCGCAGCAGAATGGCCGGTTTATGTTTGTTGATGAAAATGATCGGAGAGTGCATCTCCATGCTTATCAGCGCTTTTGCGTGAGAGTAAACGCTTTCCGCTTCCGATGTGATCCAGTATTTCCGTTTCAGCACGACATGCTTCCGCACCGATTCCGGCAGACGTTCATAAAGATAGCGGCGTCCCATCGGAACCTGGTAGGTCATTTCCGGACAGATCAGGACTTTGAGATGATTGTGCTCGATGATATGACAAATCACTTCACGCATTTTTGCCATATCCGATTCGACCTGTCCCATGGATTCAGCTTCCCGTTGCGGGGAACTGAAGAAAAAAACGTTCTCGTCAAAAGAGGAGGGGGTATAGCGCAGACGCGGAATTACACAGATGAAATTTCCATCTTCCAGGCCGTTTTCCTGCAAGAACGTGGCTGCGGAATGATCTCCTTCCAGATGCAGACCGAAAGTTGCATCGGAAGCGAAGGCGATAACACGGCAGGCCAGTTCCTGCTGTTTCAGGAAAAATTCGGAGAGCGAATCGCGGCAGAAAATGAAAGATGCTTCGGATAAGATTTCCCTCTTATGTTCACTCCATAATCCATCTGTGGAAATCCCAAAACAACCATAAGGTTTGCGGGTGCGATCCTTCCAGAGCTGTATTCCATTGGAATCTATTCCCGGGCCGGAGCCATTGATCAGGAAATCACAGGTTTCAAAAGCCTCTTTGAGCTCCGTATCGCTTTCCGCAATGCGGAGACGCGGGAAATTTTTCAAAAGCATTTCCCGGACCCCGAGATCAATTTGACAGGGCCAGAGCCAAATCTCGCAATCCGGTAAAAACTTACCGGCCAGGCTCAGAAATCCCGGTGTATGAGCGATATCGCCGATGTTTTTGGTCTGCCAGCTTCCGCGGAGAAGAATTTTTTTCATGCCTGTTTCCTCTTTCATAATGTGTCACGCAACAGTAATTTCGAATTCACATAGACCCGGCGGCGTGGATTTTCAGACAAAAGCAGTTCCACTGCCTTCTGTCCGAGTTCATCGCCGGAAATCTGTATCGAAGTGATTTTGGGATCATGCATTTCAGCACTGATCTTTCCGTCAAAAGAACATAGTTTGTAGTCTTTTCCTGCTGTCAGACCGGCTGCCTTGAGTGCATTTGCAGTACAGCATGCCATCGTTGAAGCGGAAACAAAGACCAGCGTTTCTCCGGGGGCTGACTTGATTTCTTCCGCAATGCGCTTGAAGCGGACGGCGTCATCCGCATCGCGCCCGATGCCCTCCATAAGAACGATCTGCGAATCCGGTATTCCGCCGCCTGTCAGAAATTTTTTCATCAGACGGGTATGGTCGTTTCGCCGGTCTGTCGTGAGATTTGTCTGGCAGAGGACAAAATATTTGCAATGCTGACGCAAAATCAGCTCTGCAAGTTCCCGGCACCCCTGTTCCGTCGGGAAAACAGTTTTCCCGATGTTCTCCATGTCTGAATCCCGGTTCAGCAGAACAACAGGTTTCCCGTCTGCGAACGGCAGAATATACTGCGTCAGCTGTTCATCGGTAATGGACGCGGCGGCAATGATACCCCGTATATAAGGGAAAAGCGGACGCATTTCCGCGCACATCTGCTGCAGAAATGCGTCATCACTGGTATGATAAAGAACTCCCGCATTCTGATGCGGGAACAGGACATTCATGTGATTCGTTTCCGCGGAACGTATGACTCCCGTACACATTTCAGCGGCGAAATTATCCTGAAAATTAATTTCTTTCGGCGGACGAAGCAAGCACAGAATCAGATTATCCCTCCGGACCACATCCCGGATCACATAGTTCTTTTTAATCCCGCCGATAATCAGGCCTTCCGTGCACAACTCCCGGAAAACATGCAGAATGGTCAGATGGCTGACTTGAAAACGTTCCGTCAGACTTCGCATTGAGGGCATTGTCCCGGTGAGTTCCCCAGTCATAATCTCTTTTCTTATCTGAGAAACAATTTTTTTATATTTCATTTTTTATTATCAGTTTTATTATCAGATATTTATTATAAGAATATACATTATCATTTTAGAATGTCAAGTTTGAAAAAGGAAAAAACAGAATTCATGTCAAACGGTCACGAATGAATACAGCGGGGCGGCTTTGGAACGACATCGAGTTTTCCCGTTCCGCATTCCCCGTGAGTTTTGAGGAGGGTTCAGTGTCAAAAAGAATTTTTTTCCGGATTCCGTACTGTATTTATAATTTCAGGCTGAATGCGTTCATCCCGGAAACGATTTTGATTTTCCGGTTGTCATTGTTCTTTTCTGCCTAAAAAGCCTCGTTTTCGGCATCGGGGACGGGGCTTTTAGAACTTAAAATATCAGTGCCCCCGGCAGGAACGTCCTCTTCCGGGCCGCTCCGGAAAAAACGGCTTCATCCGCCCCCTTTTTCTGCGGTATGGAAAGAGCAAACCCTTACCGGAAGTCAAACGACACAGGTTTCCATCCCTTTTCAACGATGCTGCATCAGGAATTCATACATGGCCCGGGCCGTTTCGCGGCGCATGAATTTGCATGCCTCATATTCCGTGGAACTGCGATTGGTCAGCATGATGAAGAAACAGCCGCTCTCCGGATCAATCCAGAGATTCTGGCCGCTCCATCCGGAATGATGGATCGCCGCCTCGGAAAACAGTCCTCCGATCGGTTCCATATCCCAGCCGAAACTGCGGCGGTGGATTCCCGGCGGCGTGCAGCAGCGGAACAGTTCCTCGCGTGTCTGCGCCCGGAAGATCTGCGGCGTTTCTGTCAGCATCATTCTGGCGAAACGGGCCAGATCAGATGCCGTTGAAAACATGCCGGCATTTCCGACGCGGTGCGGCAGAGCTCCCTGCGCGGTCTCATCAGACGGAAGGGAGTCCTCCTCCCGGTAACGGCGCAGTTCCTCGGAAAGTCTTTCCAGTGCAACGGCTCCATGGGTTGTCACGAGATGCGGATGAACGACTCGGTGCAGCTGATCGGGACGCGGCATCCCCCATTCCGTATCCCCCATCCCCAGCACCTGAAAGATCTTTTCCTTTGCGAGCGCATGAATGGGACGCCCGGAAACGGATTCCACAATCAGGCCGAGCAGCAGATAATTGCCGCATGAATAAACAAAATTCCGCCCGGGCGGCGCAACCGGACCGAGATCGTAAAAGGCGTCGACCAGCTGTTCTCCCCCTGCCGACTGGAAACGGTCATAAGGCCGCTCGCAATCCAGTCCGCTGATATGGGCGCCGAGCTGCCGGACGGTAGGAGGCTGCTCAAAAGAGGCGCGATGTTTCGGAAGGTAATCCGTAAACGGCCGGTCCAGATTCAGAAGCCCCTCCTCCTGACAGATTGCCGCAAGCGTTGCGCAGCCCACGGGCTTTGTGATGCTTGCCAGATCAAAGATGGAATCCGTCTTCATTTTTTCCGCTGTGATCCTGTCGGCGAAGCCGTATGCCTCAAGCAGAAAATCCTTCCTGCTGTCACCGGCCATGACAACACATCCGTAAATCAGTTCTTCATCCAGTTGCTTTCTGATGAGTGTCCGGAAATCGGTCATCTGTTTTTTGCTCCTTTATGAAAAATCAGTGTTATTGGAAATGTTTTGCTCTGTCCTGCGGAAAGCGTGGTCCGGAACAGCGGCTCCCAGGTCGCCATGGCGTCATTCTGCCAGGAATAGACGCCGTATGCGCTTTCCGGAAGTTTCAGAATCAGTGTTTCGGAGATGTTCTTTATTCCGGCAACTTGCGAAGGAATCGCTCCATCCCAGACCAGATCCCGTCTGCCGTGTTCCGCAAACGGCGCCTTCCATCCTTTCCGGAGCAGCATCCAGGAGGATTCGGGAAGCAGCTCGTTTCCGCTGAAAAAACGGGTGATTTTTTTCGGCGGCGTCAAACCGGAAAAAGCGCTTCCGAGACAGGTATTCATGAAGAAACGCCAGTCAACGACCATCGGTTTCCCATGCGGAGAACGGTTTGTCAGGGTGATTGCAAACCGCAGTTCGTTTCCCGTGGCGGGCAGCTGAATGCGGGAGCTGATCTGCAGTCCCTCAAGCGGATTCTCCTCCGGATTGGCTCCGGCAAAGGCCCCGACTGCGCTCTGCAGTTCAATCTCTCCGGCTCCGTCCTTCAAACGCTTGGAAACCACGGAAAAAGGTTCCAGGGACTGCCGGATATCGTTAAGGCGGATTTCCCCCAGAACCCCTCTGGTGTCATGCCAGGCAAGCAGATCGCCCGCGGAAGCGGGGAACCAGCCGCAGACCGTGCCGGTTTCCGGCGAAAGATGGATTCTGGATTTTCCGCATTCCATGGCAAGCACCGGCTTGGAAAATTCCGGCGGCATGGTCCAGCGGATGGAGCCGTCTTTGTTTTCAATCCGTTCGGAATAATTATCCGTCTTGTTCAGGTGCTCCTCCCGGATGAGCTCCGCTTGAAGTTCCTGCTGGGAAACACGTCCGGCATATTGTTCCCGTCCTTTCCGTGAAATGCGCAGCAGCGCCGCGCCATCGGGGCTGAGCTTGACAAGAAAACCTTTTCCCGGATCGGCATCCGGATAGGCAATCTGTTCCATCACGTCTGCAACCTGGTAGCGTCCCGGCGGCATTCCGGATATGGAAATGCGCAGAATGAGATTCCGTTCCCGGTGATAATTCAGAAGCATCAGAGCGTATTCCCCGTTCTTCTTTTTCAGGAGCGCTTTCCTATTGGAGAAATCCGGATGGATAAAAGAGGATTTCCGTCCGTTTTCCTCCCATTCCACGCGAGTGACATTTTCCGCCCGGCAGGTCAGCTCCCCGTCGGCGGATACTCCGTTCCGGGAAATATCCTCCACTTCCGCAAGTGCGCCATAAGCTTTCCGAATTGCCTGGAGATAGCGTGCGTCGAAGCAGTCATACTGCCAGAAAGCGAGTCCGCCGCTGTTCAGGAAGGCGGCGGCAATGATATTCTGCACCACGGTCTGCGGAGTATAACGAAGGAAATAGCGGATCAGCATTTCCGACGGGTCGATCAGAAACACCTGGGGTTTCCGGACGGATTTGAGATTGAACGCCACATCCAGATAGAAAGGTTCTCCGGTGTAATACGGCATGTTGCGGTAACCGTCAACGGCGTCGTCTATCTGGCGGATGTCTACGGCACACCATGCGGAGACGGGGGCCTTCCCATGGGAAAGATTATCTGTGCAGAGCAGAAATTTCAGACCGGGAAAATGTTTCCGCAGCGCGGCGGAGAATCTGCGGATGATCTGATGGTTCTGTTCCATTCGGAATTTTGCCCATGCGGCAGTATGTCTGCTGCGGATTGCGGCAAGATCCGGCACCTCCCGCAGTCCCAGCTGTTTTGCAAAGCGTGCGCGGTTTACGGCGTCGTAGCCGTGATCGGTTCCCGGTTCAAAGTCCCAGACGATCTCTTTCACTTCCGGCACGGATGAGGCCAGTCTGCGGATTTCCGCCGGGAACAGTTCGTCCCAGAAAATACCGTCCGGGTCTTCAATCAGGTACCATGGCGCGATTTCCGCTTTTCCCCCGTGCGATTTCGGTTTTCCCGCCGCGTCGATCAATGGCGGAATCTTTCTGCCGCGCCAGGTTTTCCCCCCAATGTCCGGAGTCGTCCGGAGAAGCGGAGTTGATTTCCCTGCCGCCATGAAATAAAAGGGATTGAAATGTTTCAGATAAGCGGCTTTTTCCTGTTCCGGATAACGTTCAAACCATTGGGGGAGCGAAGCCTCCACCCGTTCCGCAAGGCTGTTCCAGTATGCGGCATAACTTTCCCGCACTTCCGGATAAGCCGATGCCTGGGAGATCGGTTCCATAATGGTCACGGAAAACGATTTTGTTTTCCGTTTCGCCGGTTTCATGGGGGGAAGCACGGAAATCTGAAACTGTTTCCAGCTGCCCGATTTTCCGTCCACCAGCATACGATATCTGACCTGCGCCTTGCGGGAGATGCCCTCCGGTTTCGCTTTCAGATAAATCCGGAGAAAATTCCGCCATGCAAAACGATCGGTCCGGAGCTGGGCCGTCATCGCGACCGGGAGAAGAATGCTGTGATTCCGGATTTCCGCCGGACGGTAGCGGACGGCGTCTTTTCCGAACTCCGGTTTTGCATGCTCAGCACCGAGGAGGACCAGAAACGGCGGCAGCTCCCATTCCATCCGGACGATTTTCTTTCGGTACAGGGGACCATGACCCTTGAGATCCAGAAAGAACATGCCCGGCACATCGGTTGACAACGCATATTCACCGTTCTGGAAATCCACGGGAAAGAGCTGGGATTTCAGATGCTCTGCCTTTTTTCCGACCGGGGATAAAGCCCGGACATCAACCCGGTCATACCAGGCAATCCCCTGATCCGCGATCAGGCGCAAATGCACGAAGATCTTTCCGTCCGCCGGCGTTTTCACCGTGAACTGGGTTTTCCTCCAGTCGAAGGTGCCGTACATGGTTTTCCAGCTGCCTTTCGGACTTGCCGCACCAAGATAAATCCCATTGGAGTCCTGCGCGCGCACAATCGTTCCATAATAATTCGGCGGAGAATCCTGTTTCTGTGTGACGATGTTTTCCCCTCTGGAAAAAAAGGAGATGACCGCCATGGATCCCGGCGGCATCCGGAAGACTTTCTCAAGAACCACTGCCTTGCCCGCTTTTCCGGCCTCCATACGGAGAGAGGCGGAACTTCCCAGCTTCACTGAGGAATCGCTGCAATACGTCCCCCGGGATTTTGCTTTGCAGGCATCCCGCCATCCGGGCGGCAGGGGATTCTCCGCGAAGATCCACGCGGATACCAGAAACAATGCGGTTATCAGTTTGATTTTCATGTCACATCTCCTTGCTCCAGCAGGTTTTCAGAGTGATATTTTGCCCATACAGCGTGCAGATCAGAATCTGAGAGGAGCGTTTTCCACTATCGGTAAACACTTTTCCCGCAATCTTTTTCCACTGCATGGGATGTGTACTTTCCGCATCGCATCGCAGGACCATTCCGTCCCGACGCAGTCTTATGGTGTTTTTCCGGATTTCGGCACTGACTCCGGAATCCAGGACGAAAGAGAAACAAAGTTCCTTTTCCTCTTCCATCGTCACGGTGTCGAGAAGCGTCAGACGGGAATCAATCCGCACTTCCCGCGTCCATGCAACCCCTTCCCATCCGGGGGCCGATGTCCGCAGAGTGCCGGCGGCGACCGCAGTTTCTCCATTGTCCTTCCACTCGGAAAGCGAGGTCTCCGCAACGGTTTCCCAGTCGTACAAGCCGCGCAGAACACCATCCCCCTGTCCGTTCACAAGCAGTGAGGAGTGGGCGGCGGCTGTTTTGAACCATGCGCTGAAATCCGGATCGTCATAACTGCAGCATCCGCTGTCGATCAGGAATGGAATGCCGCAGCACCAGAAGGTGATTGCATTTTTCCCCGCGTGATAATGGGACTGCTGTCCTGTGCCGGGAGATGCGTCAAGGAGAACAAAGAAAGGATTTCTGCGGCAGACCGCGATTCCGGCATCGGAAAAACGCAGGCACTCCTCCACCTTCGGGGGTTGCGGCAGACTTGCCCGGAAAGGACCGGCGGGAAATGGATAGCCGTCGTTGATTGCCGGCAGACATCCGGACGGGAGAAGAAGTCTCTCAATCGCCAGAAACGCGTTTTCCAGCCGCCTTTCCGCCGCCGCGGAAAGTGGAAACGAGTGACGTGAGGCCAGGAGTGCGGCATCACGCCCCATCCAGGTCTCGAACATATGATAGGATGGACTGATCTCCGCCAGAAGTCCGTCGGGGAAATAGTCTTCGCGGAGATGAAAATCAATCAGGTTTACCCCCAGACGCATCCATTCCGCGGAGGAAGGTGTGTCAATTTCGAAATACGATGCCGCATAAATCAGGGCAAGGGCGCGGATGACCTGATGGTTGTCGCCTTTCTCCGGACGGCGGTATTCGGCTTCCACCGTATGAATGATCCGTGCATGGTCCCGGATGATCGTATCCAGCTTTTCCAGATCGCTGCTGTCGAACAGCTCCATTCCGCGCAGAAAATACGCGGCCAGCAGGATATGAATCACACGGGAGGCCACCTGAAAGTCAAACCATTGGTAATCCGCCGGTCCGGAGGTGATTCCGCAAAGATTGTAATCATGATCCCGCCGGTATTCCTGAGCCTTCCAATGCGCCAGGATTTCCTCTCTGCTTTCCGGCGGAGGATTGTTTCTGTAAAAAGCGAAAATCGTTTTCCGGATCAGACTTCCCAGCTGCCGGTCGTTGCGCAGCATGGCCGTTTTTGCCATCGGTACAAGAAAGTAGAGGCGGTTGATCCAGGATGTTTTTTCAATTGTGGACCAGTCTTCGAAACGCCGGAAATCCAGCTCCGGGAGAGTCCCGAATTCATCCAGTGCCCCGGAGAGGATTTTATCGCAGATCTCTTCATCGCGAAGAGTGCCGAGGAGGCTGCTGTGTATGAAATAACCGCCGCCATCCAGTGGATAGAGCGAAAAGAAATCCTTTTCCCGGTACAACGCATCTGGAAGCGGCGGCTGAAAATGAGAGAGATGTCCGGACATGGCTCACCTCCCGGAATCAGGGTCTGTCTGTTTTCTTGTCAAAGTCATATCCCCGTTTGAGGGGTGCGCCCGCGGATGTATCCCCCTTCAGATATTCCGTATAAGTGTTTCCCGCCGCATGACCATCCATATAGACGGCGTTGCAGATTCCGCCGGAGCGCGGCAGCTGGGTATAAGTGCCGCTGGGACGGTATTCGCGTATGCCATGGCGGAAGGAGGCAAAAAGAATGGAGGCAAAGCGGCAGTCATTCTGCATGTTGCTGTCCATGGCGAAAAGCGCCAGGGTGGGATTCTACAGCGCGTTGAGGCGCCGGAAGAAATTGCGGTCCGAGTCTGTCGCACTTTCATGCTGATCCCCGGTGAGACAGCGGTTTGCGCCGATATGCGTGTATTTGAACCCGTCCGCGGAGGAGCTGTTGAAAGGCCTGGGTTCCGCCGGGCAGGCATAACTTCCTCTGGTCAGGGCGTAACCGTAATATGCTGTACCGTATCCGTTCCCGAGATTTCTGCCAAGAACCTTGGTTTTGCCGGCCAGAACGTACATCCAGTAGGCGTCCTCGTTGTTTTTGCGGACTTTCGAAGCGATGATCCAGTCGGAAAAATCAAGACTGTAATTCCCCTGCGCAACACCGATCTGTTTGAAATTGTTCAGGCATACGGCCCTGTATGCCGTGTCCCGGGCTCTGTTCAATGCGGGAAGAAGAAGGACGGCCAGAATGGCGATGATGCTGATAACTATAAGAAGTTCAATTAATGTGAAATAAGCCCTCTTTTTCTGAAAAGCATTTTCTATTCCATCATTGCATTGCAGATGCCGGGAAATTACCGCGGACATGTTTTTCTTTGAATTTGTTTTTATAAAACGATGGTGCATTTTCATCCTCCCGCCGCAGTCTGCGCGGCATACACTTGATTCACTTTCCGCTGCATGGGATCGTCCTATTTCCGTTTCACGGAATCACGTTCAATCAGTCTGTTCGGCAGAGTGATCTCGGAATCCGCGATGACTGCGTTTTCCAGAAGGACCTTCCGCGCAAGCAGGACCGCACTTTCGGCAAGATGTTCATAATCCTGCGCCACCGTGGTATGCGGCGGCACCATATAGCACGAGGCATAGGAATTTTCGTAACTGACAATGGAAAGATCATCCGGAACGTGCAGCCCCAGCATCGAGACCGCATAATTTGCCTGGAAAAGCATGTCTTCCCCGGCGACCAGCAGCGCGTCAGGTTTCGCGGAGCGCAGCAGCCGGATGAGGTTTTCAAACGGATGGGGCAGAAGAATGGCGATCATGGATTCAAGATCCTGGATTCCCGTATTCGCGGACAGTTCACAGAAGGCGGCACGGCGCAGCACAACACTGCTGCTGGAACTGGTATTCGGAAGCAGCAGCGCGATCCGCCGATGTCCTGCATCCCGGAGATGATTGAAGGCAAGGGCAATGCCCTGTTTTTCATCGGAACAGACAAATGCACATCCGGGTATCCGGTTGTTGACGCTGATGAACTGGGTATAAGGAAAACGCTTTCGGACTTCCTCTGTCAGAAAATCCTGAAATACAATGGCCGCCCGGAGGAAATTCTCCTCCAGAAGCTCCATGTTGGACACACCGAAGATTTCCGCCGTTGTGTTGTAACGCTCG
>CASEFP010000251.1 GCA_949287225.1 uncultured Lentisphaeria bacterium | reverse complement strand
CCGGCGGTGAGCTTGTCGACCAGATAGAAGAAGACCGGCACGCCGCTGTCCCCCCACTGGATGTAGAAGCTCGCCCCGATGACGAAGACGCCGAAGATGTTGAACAGCGTGTGCGCGAGCGCGGCCTGTTTCGCGATCCGGTTTGCGGTGAGCGCCGCCAGCTGGGCCGTGACCGTCGTGCCGATGTTGGAGCCGAGCACCAGCGCAATCGCCGTGTAAAGATTGATGAGTCCGCTTGCTCCGAGCGCGAGAATGATGCCGGTCGCCGCCGAACTGCTCTGAATGACCATGGTCATGACCATCCCGATTCCGATTGCTCCGAGGAGTGCTGCGAAGGGCATGTATCCGCCGGGCGGAGGCGCGCAGTCGAAGGTGCCGAAGAAGGCCGTGAAGGAGGGAAACTCCCCGATGAGCTTGAGTTCCGAGCTCATGATGCCCATGCCGAAGAAGAGCAGTCCGAAACCGAGCACCGTTTCGCCCCAGCCGCGCAGGTATTTCCATGTGACGAACATCAGCAGAAGCCCGAGGATGATCGCAGGCATGATGATGCTGGAGACGTCGAAGGCGATGATCTGCGCCGTGATCGTGGTTCCGATGTTGGCTCCGAAGATGATGCCGATCGACTGCACCAGGTTCAGGAGTCCCGCGTTGACGAAGCCGATCACCATGACCGTCGTCGCGCTGGAGGACTGGATGACCGCGGTGACGAAGGCCCCCGCGACGACCGCCACATAACGGTTGCTGGAGAAGAAGTGGAGAATGCTGCGCATCCGCTCTCCGGCGGCTTTATGAAGTCCGTCGCTCATGAGCTTCATGCCGAAGACGAAGATTGCGAGCCCACCGAAAACGTTCATGAAGAGTGTGTAGACGTTGACGCCGAGTTCCGTCACGCCGATTCCGCGGACTGTGGCATTGGATTGCGTGGCGCCCACTTCAATATTGAAATTGTATTTACCGGTCTTTTTCCCGAGTTTGACGTCGGTGCGCGCCATCCCGTCTGCACCGGTTGTTACGGTTTTCTGTGAAAGAGCGGCTCCTGCGCCTACGGAAGTCGGCATCGGCGTAAAGTAGACGACCGCGCCATCGACCGGTTTGCCGTCGGAGGATACTACGGTGACGGTCAGCGGTTTCGGAAGCGTTTTTCCCGCGCGCCCCTCCTGATTGGTTCCCTCGATCCGGATTCCGGTGATGAAGCGGACGGTGATTGCCTTTTCCGGCGCGTCAGCGGGAATGACCCTGAGATACTGGTCGCCTGTTTTTCTCCCCGCCATGACCTCGACCTTGGCGAGTCCCCCCTCGTCGGAGACGGCCTCTTTCGCGGAGAGTCGCAGATCGGAACCGTCGACGGTTTCAAAGAGCACCTTCCGCCCGGACGCGGGAGGCGGATTGCCCGGATCGCTGAAAAGGCCGCTTCCGGGGGCGGCGGTCAGCAGAAGGTAGAGGGGATGGGCGAATTTTTCGCCGGGCAGGGCGCATTGACCGCCGCCCCGGAAGACGGAAACTTTGTCAACTTTGGCGTCGCGGCTGTCCTTACAGCCGGGAAACAGGCAGAGTGCCGCGGCGAGTGTCAGCAGAAGAATGATGGTTTTCACAGTGATTCTCTCCGGAATGGTTGTTGTTTATAAAAATATAACGCATTTCCAGCACGACTCAAATCTTCCGGAAATCTTCTAACGGAATTTTAACAGAAGTTCCGGGCCTGGGGGGGGAGGATATCCGGACAAACGCGGAATCCGGTATATGGCGGCTTTTTTCCCGCGGACTGTGAATCGGCGGGAAAATCATGTTTTTCGATGTTTTGTGTCTTGTCAAGTCAAAAAAACAAGGAAAAAAATAATTTTTTTTCCGTATTTTTCTTGTATTTGGAATCCAGCGAGTACATAGTAGCACCGTGTATGTATATCAAGCGGATTTCGTGCTGCGTGCCCATGCCGGTTTCCGTTTTCAGGAGTAATATAGTTAAGGTTTTGCATATTAGAGGTTTAGGAGATGCGAATGCGGACAAACAAATCCTTGCTCGTCATGATTCCGGTCATGTTGGTTCTGATTGCGGTAAGCGGATGCAAATCGTCCGGGGATTATGTCGAGGAGCGCGGAAAGAAAGCGGTGACACAGCATTTGCTTGCACAGCAGCGCGAGATTCAGAACGGCAGACCGCTTTCTCTGGACCAGTGCATTGAGATTGCCCTGCAGAATAATCTTGAGGTCCGCGTTTATGAACTTGAACAGGAAGTAGCGAAGGAATTCCGCACGGCCGAGGCGCTCGGGATGCTTCCCGAACTGACTCTGACGAACAATTTCACCGCTCGCAGCAATACGCCCGCCTCCAGCAGCAAAAAGCTTGTGACATCGGGCGAATCCTATGGAGCGAGCGTCTCCGAGGACCGCAATGTCAATTATCTCAATATTGATCTGATGCTCAGCATGCTTGATTTCGGGATTGCCTATTTCAACACGCAGCAGGCGCAGGACCGGGTGTTTATCCGGAAACAGAGAACGGAACGCGCTGTTCAGAACCTCTCATTTGATGTTGTCCGCGCCTATTTCAAAGTGGCCGCCGCGCAGCGTGCCATCAAGATGACCACGACACTTCTGGAACAGTGCCGCTCCCGTTACCAGCTGATTGAGCAGGCCCGGCAGAAGAAACAGATCACCGTGCCGTTTGCCTACCAGCAGGCGACCCGTTTCATAGATATGGAAAAACGCCTGACGCAGTTCGTGCGGAGCTATGAGAACGCGTGCGTCGAACTGCGCGCGCTGCTGGGATATTATCCCAATTCCAATATTTTTGTGGACGAATCCGTGCTGGACCGGGTCCCCGACTTCAAACTGCCCGAGATTTCCACGATGGAACAGATCGCGCTGATCCGCCGTCCGGAGCTCTACGAGGTGGACATGCAGCGCCATGTGAACCTGGTGGAATGCTACAAGACGATCGCAATGATGTTTCCGAACGTCAAGCTTTTTGTCGACTGGTCGAACAGCAACAACTCCTATCTTTATAACCAGAGCTGGTGGGAGCTAGGTGTCCGTGCCGCCTACAATCTTCTGAAACTGCCGCAGAATATTCAGCGTTACAGATCCTACCGCAAACAGGTTGAGACCGAAGAGATGCGCTCCTATGCGCAGGCTGTTGCCGTGATGGCGCAGGTCCGCATCGCGTATGGGAACCTGCTTTCCGCGAAAGAACGCTACGATCTCAACCGGAAAGTCTACACGACTTACGATGAAAATCTTCAGGCGGCGTTGAAAAGCCAGGCGGTCGGTCGTGCCACCCAGCAGCTTGAGCTGGATCACATGCGTCTGACGACGACCGAGACGAGCATTGAATCTTTGATGTCTCTCGGCGATTATTATGTGGCGTATTACCGTCTGCTCAACGTGATGGGGCTCCGCAAACTCGACGCCCGCTCCACGGATGAGATGGTCGAGGAGATCACCGATGCGGACAACCGCATGAAGGATGAGATAGCCGCAGCGCGCAAAGCCTATGATGAACAAAGGGCTGCCGCGATGAAGGAAGCTCTGGAAAAGCAGAAGCTTTTTGAGGCGAAAGCTGCGGCGGATGCCGCGGCGGAGAGACGCGCAAAAGTCAATGCGCAGATCGACAAGCGCATTGAAGCAGAGAGTGCGAACTCACAGATTCAGTTGGAAAAAAAGAAATAATATAGTCGGGAAGGAAGAAAGATCATGAGAAAGCAGAGAAGACAGAGAAAGATTGAGATCTTCAGACTTGAGGATCGCGTGTTGTTTGAGGCCGCGGGAGCCGCCGAGGCGGTGGAAGCGGTTGAGAATGCAAACAATCCCAATCCCGACCAGCAGCATGACATATCCGAATCCGAGCGTCAGGAGAAACTGGCGCAGTCCGTGGCGAAATACGCCGGTCCGGACGGTGCGGCGATTCAGGATCCCGGCGCGCCCGTACAGGATCAGGGCGCGGGGCTGACCCGTCCCGACGCCATTCAGCAGGACCCGGCTCAGAAGCTTGTCGAGGGTTCCGGGGACTTTTCCAATGTGCCTGATGCTGCACAGGAGCACTCTGCCGATGTTTCTGATTTCCTGAATGCCGATCTTTCCGACCACTCCGCTTCGTCTCTTTCTTTTTCCGACTCTCTTTCTTCCGATGCGCATGATCTGGTTATTGTGGATGCCGAAGCTGCAAAGGACCTTGATTTCGACAGCCTTTCCGAAAATACGGAAGTGCTTGTTCTCGACAATGATTCCGACGCGATGGAACAGATCAGCGCCTATCTGGATTCCCATGACGGGAAATATGATTCCATCCGTTTTGTCGTGGATGCTGACGACGGGGATTCCGCGCCCGGCCATCTTGAACTGAACGGCAAAGAGGTTTCCTCAACCGATCTGGATTCCGTCCGCGACCATCTTGCCGATGACGGGGATCTTTCTGTGCATACGTCGCTGGATGATTCCGCTCCGGCCTACATGCTGACTCCCGACGGAGATTTCGAACTCAAAGATCTCGGGGATCTGCATGATACGGTCATTCATCCCGAGATCGACGAAAATATCACAATCGATGCGACTGCCCGCGATTCCGCGGATTCCGTTCTGGCCAATCCGCTTGAAGAAGGCAGAAACGAGCTTGTCATCATCAACAGCAACCTTGCCGACAAGGATGCCGTCATTGCCCAGCTGGGCGGACGCGACGTTCTGGAAATTGATCCCTCGCAGGATGCCATGGACCAGATTCAGGATTATCTGGATGCCAATGCCGATACGAAGTTCGATGCGATTCATGTCCTGACCCACGGCGATGACCGTGGATTCTTCCTCGGTTCCACCAAGGTGACCGCGGCGGATCAGATGTCCGTGTTCAGCGGACACATGGCGGATAACGGCGACTTCCTTCTGTACGGCTGCAATCTTGCCTCCTCCGAATACGGACAGTCCCTGATTCACGCCATTGCGGACTTCACAGGCTGCGACGTGGCGGCCTCCACGAACACCACCGGTTCCGCGGATCTTGGCGGCGACTGGGTTCTGGAATACAATGTCGGTGTCATCGAGAGCGTCAACGTTTCGCTTGACTCCACATGGAATTATCGTCTCGCGAATTTTACGATCAGTGATTCCTCTACCGGAGATACGACTTTTGCATCCTGGACTGCCCTGCTTAATTCCGGTAAGCTTGGCTCCGGTGACTCCGTTACATTTCAAAAGAATGACACCATTTATTCCGGAAATGTCGGAAATCTTTCTCTTACCATCAACTGTGGAGATTATACTATTTCCGGATCATCATACAGCCTCTCTGATGGTGCGACATTGACGTTGTCCGGCAATAATGTCAATATGAATGTTGTTGGTGATGGAAATTTATCCTTCACCGGAGGCAAATTGACGGGTGATGTAACTGTAAACGGAGATGTCACGATTGCCGGAGAGGTGACTGGTGACATTTCCAACTACTCCTCTCTGACACTGAATACCGGTGCCGTCATTGGAAACCTTTCCATTTCCTCTGCCAATTCGGAGACGACTGTAACAATGAACGGCGGAACTGTTGGGAGCATCAATCATTCCGGTGCGGCTTATCTTCATATTCTCGGCGGCGAGGTTACCGGCGGTTTGACATTCAGCGGCAACGGATTGATCGAAATTGACGGTGGCACCTTCAACGGAAATTTCAATATTTCAAATGGAAGTCTGGATGAGAACAGTGGAGATATATCCAGCGGTTTGATTTTCAACGGCGGAACCATCGGAGCGGATGGTGCTCCAGTGACAGTGATGGTCAACAACAACGGTGTGGCCTCTTTCTCCGGCGGAACCATTTACGGTAATTTTACTCTGTATAATGCGCAGAGCGTCGTTCTGGATACAACGTTGGTTTATGATGACGCAGTTTCTGCCGTTCAGATTAGTGGCTCCTCCGATTTTGTTCTCGACGAAAACGGTGTCATTCAGGTAAGCAACGCTTCAGCCCGCGGAATCACTCTTTCTCGTGGAAGTGCAACCGTTTATGGTGACATCCGCTTTCAGCCCGATTCTCCCTATTCTTCGAGTAGTGCCGCCGGCGTCAGTGTCAGCGGCGGTAAATTTGTCCTTTATGGCAATATCGGATCCAGTGCAAACCGTTTCGACACAGGAATCAATCTCAGCGGCGGCAATGCGTTTCTTTTTGCGGAGGGAGGGAATACTCCTTCCATTTATGCGCTCTCCACCGGTATTTCCGCTTCGGGCAACAGCGCTGTTTATATGTATGACGGCATTGTTTCCGCTGTGAATTCCGGGCTGTTCGGGACTGGAATCGCCCTTTCCGGATCAGACAGCTCTTTTGTATTTGCCGGCGGACAGATAGATGGTTCTCTGACAGTTCCCGTTGCTGATAAT
>CASEFP010000250.1 GCA_949287225.1 uncultured Lentisphaeria bacterium | reverse complement strand
CAACTTGAATATTTGCGACAACACGGTCATTTTATGCTTTGATGGTTTCATGGATGCTCCTTGGTTTTTTTGCTGAAATATAAGTTGCATCCAGAACCATCACCTTTCAACTTTTTCTTTTCCTATGGGATGGCTGTGAATAAAATCTTTTTTCTCCGTGAATCCGTCAATCCGGACAAATGCTTTGACTCCGTTATTGCCAGGAATGTACTTCGCCCGGAAGTTCAAACGGTAATTTTTCCCGCGCGACACGGGAAAAAGATGCTGCTTTTCCATAGCGAAAAAACCAGGATGTTCCGTTTCCTTTTCAAAACGGATTAGTGCATGGCGCCCTTCCTGTGCGGAATCATCGGGAACAATGAAATGCCCCCCGCAGGAATCGCGGTAGGAGGAAACCTCCCAGCCGGGCAGGATATTCCAGTGAAAACGTGTTGGCTCTCCCTCCTCGAATCCGCCGTTGCAGACAAGCTCCTGTCGGGCACAGAGGAGAAATGCGGGAAATAAAAGAGTGGGCAGGAGAAATTTCAACATATGTACAGCTTCCTTTCAAAAAATACCCTGTCACGGTCAATAGGGAATGTTCACTGAATTCTGAAAATATCTATAGACTGCGCCATCGTGCCGTTTCAGCTGCTGGACATGTCCGTCCAGGAAGAAATTGTTGGCAACGCCACTGTGCCGCATGGCAATTTTTGAATTGGACCAGTAGTTGGAGTGATAGTAGGCATACATCGGATAACGGTTGACGGCATGAGCGACACTGTCACCGATAAAGTCGAACATGGAATGGCTTCGGATCGAGGATAGCTTCCATGGATTCCCGGGCAGCTCCGTCTGCGATCCGTTCACCCAGTCAAGGTCTGCCCGCATCCCGTATGTTTCCGCAACACGCACATACCGCGCGGGAATCGGTTTCCGGAAATCGGCAACCGCGTTGGGACAGGTGAAATAATCGGGCAGGCACCACTCCCACACCAACGTGGAATAAATTGACTTCCCGGGAATATAACCGCAGGCACGCAGATGATCCCCCCACATGGTCACACCTGAGGACGTATATGTATAACCGGGAATCAACACGTAATCCCGATTGTCCGACGTATAGGAAAAAGCCATCATTCCCACCTGTCTCAAATTCCCGACGCACTGGATCTTCCGCGCGGACAGCCTCGCCGCCTTCAGCGCTGGAAGCAGCATTCCCGCCAGAATCGCAATTATAGATATAACAACCAGCAACTCGATCAATGTAAATTTTTTCACTCGCCCGAGATTGTTCCGTCCCATTTTCTTCTCCTTATTTTTTTAGAATTAAGCAAACAGCGATTCCACACGCCGGACAGCGGCACTTTCACGGATGAGGACTTTGTGCGGCATCACAATCTCCGGCGGAGCGACATCTTTCTTTCCGAACCACAGATCCGCACGGGCCAGCAGTTCCACCACTTTTTTTCCGATCTCCTCATACTGAAAATCCACAGTGGCAAGAGACGGTTTCAGGAAAACTCCGCCAGGATCGCCGCAGTATCCCATGACGGAAAGCTGATCGGGAATCCTGATATTCAGCTGCGCTGCGGCCCGCATCAGAAGCATAGCGAAAAAGTCGGAGGCGCACATGGCCACTGTCGGCGGCTCCTCCAGGCTCATGAGACGCTTCAATTGAGCCGCTGTGCAGGATACATCAAGCGGACAGTTGCAGATCAGCTCCGGATGATAGAGCTCATTTTTCCGCAGAAACGAATAAAAACTTTCAAAATCCTCATAATATCCCTGAATCCAGTTCGGCAGGAAAAATGCAATCCTGCGGTGCCCGTTCGCCTTGAGAGCAAGGATTCCTTCATTCCATGCTTCCTTGCTGTTCACCCGGACTCCGGCAAAACCCGTAGTACGGACATCTCCCGGTTCGCAGACCGCCATCACCACCGGCAAGCCGGATTGCCGGAGAGCCTGGATATAATGTTCCCCTCCCTCATACCTGCCTTCAAAAATGACACATCCAAGAAGTTCCGGATTTTCCCGGAGAACTGCGGCAGCTGCTTCATGATCCGGATTGTCAATGAAGGATCGGGGACAAAGTTCCAGAGTCAGCCCGTATTCCTGTGCAGTCTTCTGCATTCCCGGCATCAGATAGTGAGCCTGATAAGAGGAGTCGCTTTCCGCCTGAGGCTTCAGTAAAACCAGGATCTTTTTCCCGAGGCGCCGCTCTGACTGTTTGACAAACGTTCCCTTCGAACGGATGCGGACCAGAAGACCTTCGCTTTCAAGGACTTTCAGGGCTTCCCGAAGAGTATCGCGCGACACGTTGAATTCTTCTGCCAGCGCTACTTCCACCGGAAGTTTCTCTCCATGCGCATAACGGCCGCTCAGAATCCGCGCACGCAGCTCCCGGAGTAAAATATCTTTTTTCAGGTCGAAGGTGTTTTCTATCATATTAGTATGTCTTGGTATGCCTTACACTGGTATATTATATACAGAAAAAGGATTTTGTCAATAGCATTTTCCGAAAAAAAATCATTTTTCCTGATCCTGAACAGAAAAGGAACGGGAAAAAACACGGTTGAAAAATGCCGGAAGCGTGGTAGGTTATCCCATCAGAAAGAAAAGGAAAACGCAATGGGAAAAATTACCGTAAAATTCATCATGGAAGAGGGGTGCGAGGATCTCCGTCCCGCAAAGGCGCATGAGGATGACGCCGCCTACGATCTGCGCGCCCGCACGGACGTCACACTGGCACCCGGAAAAGTCACACTGGTCCCGACGGGGCTTCACATCGAACTGCCGCCGGGTTACGAGGCGCAGGTGCGGCCGCGCAGCGGACTGGCCCTCAAACATGCCGTCGGCGTGCTCAATTCTCCGGGAACCATCGACGCCGGGTATCGCGGCGAGGTCTGCTCGATCCTCTTCAACTTCGGCGAAACCCCCTTTGAAATCCGCCGCGGCGACCGGATCTCACAGATGGTCATTGCGGCGCTTCCCGACGTGGAACTGGTTCCGGCAGAAGCGCTCTCCGAAACCGGACGCGGCAGCGGCGGCTTCGGCAGCACCGGAAGAAAATAACGGAACCGAGAAACTCCCGGAAACGGAGCAGTTGAAAAAATACGGAAGAAAAAATGGAGAATGCTGCAATGTTTCGAATCCTCTGTCTTGGCTCGGCCCTGCCCGCGCTTCTGCTTCTGAGCGCCTGCGCGGGATGGTTCGAAAGCGGCCCGGAACCTGTGACCCCGCCGTTCCGGGAGACGATGGCGACACAGTCCGTGAAGATCGGTGCAGCTCCCGTCAAGGACACCGATGCGATCAATATGATGATCACATCCCTGACGATGACACTCGTCTCCCATGGGGAAAAGCCGATCGCCTTCGCGATCACCGGAGAATCCAATGCGAAAAAACTCGCATTCCGGGTAATGCAGAAAATGGTCGATCTCAAACTGGCGGCCTACGCGGCTTCCAAACCGGCGTATATCGTCGGATCGTTCGTCAATGAGAATCTGGAGTGGACGCTGCGCATCGTCGAGGCGGACTCGGGAGAACGCATTTTCAACAAGATGATTCCGCTTCAGGCGAAGGAAAACTTCGGCAAAAACGCTCCGGCCCCGGAAAAAGCTCCGGATCAGCCGTGATTCAGCGGCGCTCCGCTTCCTTCAGGCTTCCCGCCAGACGTCCTGATGAAAACGCCCACTGCATGTTGTAGCCGCCGCAGGGACCGGTCACATCCATGATCTCGCCCGCGAAATAGAGTCCTTTGACAACGCGGCTCTCCATCGTCGCGGGGTGAATCTCCTTCAGGGAGACGCCGCCCTGCATCGCCATCGCCTTCCCCATCGGACCGGCACCGGACACCGTCAGTTTCAGCGCGGAGAGAGACTCCAGAAGGGTGTCGCGCTGTGATGCGGACAACGCGCAGGCCTTCGTGTCGAAACAGCCGGCAAGTCCGCAGACCGCATCCGCAAGCGAATGGGCGACATGCCGCGCAAGGTGCGTCCGGACAAGTTTCGCCCCGCCTTCACGCCGCCAGCGTTCCAGTTCCGCGCTCCACTCCGCGCGCCCCCATTCCGGGCGGAGGACAAGAAAGAGTTCCGCGTCGCCGTTCCGGTCGCACTGGATGGAAACATCTCCGGCAAGATCGAGCGCGGCAAATCCGGAAAGCCCCTCGTGCGTGAACAAAAGCGAACCGACACTTTCGCCCAAAACGCGTTTTCCGTTCCGCAGCACAAGCTTCGCACGCTCCAGACTGACGCCGGAAAGCGATTTCACCCACGCCTCGCGGATCAGAAGCGGCGCAACGGCGGGAAGCGGTTTCACGATCGTATGCCCGAGCGATTCTGCTAGACGCAATCCGGCTGATGTGCCGAGTCCCTGCCACGCCGTTCCTCCACCCGCCAGAATCACCGCGTCAAACGAAATCGCCTCCCCATTGACCCGGACACCCGAAACAGTATGATTTTCCGTCAGAATCTCCGTCACCTCCGAGGAGGTCCGGAGTTCGGCATGCGCGGCATGGAGGAACGCGTTCAGAATATCCCGTGCGCGCCCCGAGGCGGGGAAGTAATAAAAGTCATCGCACAAAGAGACGTTCACACCGTGCGATTCCAGAAAGGCTGTCAGCCACTCGCGCGGCGCAAAGCGCAAGGCATCGCGCAGGAAGCGCCCGTTTCTCCCGAAACGGGCAAGAAAGGGTTCAATTTCCAGAACATTGGAAAAATTGCAGCGCCCTCCCCCGCTGGCAAGCAGCTTGAGCCCGGGCAGATCACGCCGCTCGAAAATGACCGGTAAATTTCCGTTTTCATGAAGCGCAAGCGCCGCCGAAAGTCCGGCGGGTCCGCTTCCTATGACCGCAGCGCGTTTCATCCGGCATTCCCCCTTCAAACATAAAAAAAGGGCCCGTCCTTTTCCGGAACAGGCCCTTTGTTCAGACACGAAACGCAGTTCAGAGTTCCTGCCCGACGGTCCAGCGGACGAACTTGTTGACCTTCACGCCGGGAGCAAGTTTCGCCAGGCAGGTCTTGTCGTCATGAATCCAGGGCTGGTTCATGAGGCAGATTTCGGTATACCACTTGTTGATCTTGCCGCCGAGGATCTTTTCGATCATGTTGGCGGGCTTGCCGGCAAGCTGCGCGGCGGCGATCTCTTTTTCCTTCGCAATCGCCTCGGCGGGAACTTCCGCGGGCGTGACATACAGCGGACTGTATGCCGCAATGTGCATGCAGATCGCCTTCAGGAGCTCGGGATCGGTCGTTCCCTCGACATCAACCATGATGCCGATCTTGCCGTTGCCGTGCATGTAGGAGGCGACAACGCCGGCGGATTCAAAACGGATCGCGCGACGGAGCACCATCTTTTCGCCGAACTTGACGAAAAGCTCCTTGAGGTTGTTGTTTTCGAGTTCCTGCGCCTTGGCTGTGATGTCTCCGTCGCCGGAGGTTCCCGCGAGAACACGGGTTGCGGCTTCCTTGACATAGTCGAAGAACTTCTCGTTGCCGGCGACAAAGTCGGTTTCGCAGAGAACCTCGATCATGACGGCCTTGTTTCCGTCGACCGCGGCATAGACTTTGCCTTCCTTCGTGGCTTTGTCGGCGCGCTTTTCGGCTTTCGCGGCACCGGTTTTGCGCAGGTATTCGATGGCGGCTTCCATGTCGCCGTTGGTCTCCGTCAGCGCTTTTTTGCAATCCATCATGCCGGCGTCGGTTTTGTCGCGCAGCTCCTTGACCATTGCAGCAGTAATATTTGCCATTGCAGAAATCCTTTCAGATTGAATTGAACTTATTCAGCGGGCTTCTCTTCCGCCTTGGGAGCCTCTTCCGCCTTTTTGGGAGCGGCTTTCTTCGCGGGAGCCTTCTTCTTCATTTCGGCGTCGGTCGTGACTTCGACTTTCTCCCCGCCGTCGGCTTTGGGAGCCTCATCTGCGGCGGGCTTGCGGGAGGGACGCTTGGTGAAGGAGCGTTTCGCACCGCCCTTGCCGTCGCGGCCTTCGCCCTTGGGAGCGCGGCGTTTGGGTTCTTCCTTGGCGCGTTCGGCGGCAGCGGCCTCGGCTTTCGCCTTGTCCTCGGCGGCTTTCTTGCCGTAGAGTTCAGCAGCGTCCTTGATGGTCTCGACAAAGGTGTCCATGATGACCTTGATGGACTTCACGGCGTCGTCGTTCGCGGCAATCGGGTAGTCGATCGGCTCGGGGTCGCCGTTGGTGTCGACGATCGCGACGATCGGAATATTGAGTTTGCGGGCTTCCTTGACCGCGATTTCGTCATGGCAGACGTCGACGATGACGACCGCATCCGGCAGTTTCTTCATGGAGGCGATGCCGTCGAGATCGCGATGGAGCTTCTCGCTCTGGCGGGAGAGGACGGCGAGCTCTTTCTTTTTGAGCTTGGTGTTCTCGCTTCCGACGGTCGCGTCGATGTCAAGCATTTTCTTGATGGATTTCTTGATGGTGGCGTTGTTGGTCAGCGTGCCGCCCATCCAGCGTTCCATGACGTAGTTCATCCCGGTGGCCTCGGAGGCTTCGCGGACGATCTGCTGCGCCTGTCTCTTGGTTCCGACGAACAGGATTCTGCCGCCCTTCATGACGCAGCCCTGGAGGAAGTTGCAGGCGTCGGCGACCTGGTGGATGGTTTTGGTGATGTCGATGATGGAAATTCCGTTCTTCGCCCCGTAGACGAACTCTTTCATCTTGGGGTTCCAGCGTTTCGTCTGATGTCCGAAGTGACACCCTGCTTCGAGAAGATCTTTTACCGTGAGAGCCATGACCGGCCGCCCTTTCTTTTGTTTCGACGCTTTCGCACGGACGTTTTTTCCGTTTTCCGTCCGGCAAGACATCCTTGCTGTTCTGGTGTAATGCACGCCCCTGGTTGGTTTGCTGGGGAAAGCCGCGCCCGGCGCGACTCATGCACGAACACTGTTAAAGAGCCATTAAGTTAGCATGGAACCGGAAATTTGCAAACGGGAAACGGACAAAAGAGAAACTTTTTCGCTGTTTTCCGCAGATCATTCTTCGGGTCCCGGCGAAAATCAGGGAAATATCCGCAAAAATCTTCCCGGAACGGGATGACAATCGGAAAATGGCGTGATATATTCCCGTTTCATGGCGCGGAAAGGCCGCGCCGGAGAATCCACGGAAAGGAAACAAGACCATGTCAGCGGAAATCGCAAGAGCGTTTTGCGTCCGGATGATGACGGACGACGATTTCAGAGCCTCCCTCGCCAATGTGGGATCGCCCGCCGAAATCGACAAAATCATGGAAGCGGAAAAATACAGCTTCACCAAAGAGGATCTCAACAAGGTCGTCGGCGAGGTTGTCGGACATAAACTCGAACCCGGCGAGCTGGAAAAGCTGGTCTGCGGCTTCTACGAGGAACAGATGGCGGCGGGAAATCCGGACGCATGCAAAGTCGTCGTGGAGTGGATCGGCGCACTGAAATGAATTTTTCCGCTCCGGCCGCGCGGCACCGCCCGGGGCCGGACTTTTTTTTGAAATGCCCCGCCGTCCTTCACCGGACTGCGGGCGCGCCGGAATGAAACATTCCCTTTCCCCGCAGGAGGTTCCTTATGGTTATGCGCAGAATTACACTTTTTACTTTTGCACTTGTCCTGCCGCTGCTCCTCTGTTCCTGCGGCAGAAAACAGCCTGCTGCGGAAAAAACGCCGGAAAATGCCGCAGCTGAAACGGCAAAAGTCGAAACAAAGACCGTGAAGCGCATGGTGTCCGCCCCGCTCCCGAAAGCAAAACGCGCCGGGAAAGATTATCAGGAGGGATCGCTGAAGGTCCGGATCTCCGCAGAGGAACAGGAGGCATCCGCAAATCAGGTTCAGTCGTCCGAAGATCATTCCAACGTGGTGATTCTGGACAAAAAGAAAACCTCTCAGGACAAAGAAGACGCAGGTGCGGAAAAGAAAACGATCAAGAAATCCGAGCTCCACCGCAGGAAACTCTGGACAAAACCGGCACCGGATTCCCTTGCCGCGCGCCTGGCGAAGAAAAATCCGGATAAAATCATCCGCTGGAATCCGAAACTCCTTCTCGACGGCACCAGCGGCGTCCGTCTGCCCGATGCGGCACTCAGTCCGGACAAGTCGCTGATCGTCTTTATCGAAACAACCGGAGGCACAAACGGGCTGCGCGGCTCGCGCATTGTCGCATTCGACACCCACACATGGACCATTCCTCTTTTGTATTTTCTGCCGAAAGACCTGATCCGTAAAACGGCATTCATCGGCAATACGGGGAAAATCGCGCTGCTCTGCTCGGGGCAAAGTGAACTGGAAAACAGGGACTCTCTGCTGATCTTCGACCTTCAGACGGGGGAAACGGTATCATCCATTCCCCTGCCCTATCCGGCATCGCGCATGACCGCGGAAGAAACCTCCGGCATGCTTTATGTCACGGAAGTCAATTCTCCCGACATCCGCGTCTACAATCCCGGCAATCTGACCAATCCTCCGAAAACCTTTCAAAGCAGAGGCCCCAACCCTGTAATTGCATTCACAAACCGGGGGAAAACGATTGTGACGGCCTCCGGAGGCATGCTGGAATTCCATAAGACTTCCGATCTGCGCCCGCTCTCCAACCAGAAGCTGCCGAAAGATCTGACACTGGAAGAAATGCTGATTGTGGATGGTAATATCTGCCTGCTTGTTCCGTCGAAACTGGACCGACGCGAGGGAATCTGTGTCCTGAACGGCAATATCCGCCGCTTCGGAGAAAACTGTGCGGGAATTCTGTCGGACTCCTTTGAACCGGAAACCTTTTTTGCGCTGATGAGCAGAAAAGGGGAAATCGTGCAGTTTGCGCTTCCCTCCCTTGAAAGGAAAAGCTCCATCCTGCCGGAGGACATCACGCCGAAAAAACAGGGGGATCCCGTCAAAGTGTTTTCGATTCCCCATGCGAAATGCCTTGCGGTGCTGGATTCCAACGGAAACTTCTATCTGCTCTACCGCGACATCAACGGCAGGAAATGGCAGAAGGAACTTCTCTTCTCCGCCCGGCGCGATTAACGGAGGAATGCGGAGCATTCTTCTCGGGTCCAAGGGTCTTTGACCCTTGCGCGGTCCAGCTGCGCAACAAAAAAATTCTGCGCGCGAAGCTGCGCAATTAAAAAAAATTGCGACAGCAATTTTGATTCGTGCAGGACTCTCAGTCCTGCCGCGGTCCAGCTGCGCAAGCTGGCCGCCGCAGGCGGAATCTCTCCCGGCGGCGGTTCCACCCGCTAAAGGACGAGAAGCCCTTCTTCAAGAGCCGCCAGCACAGCGTATAACCTCAGGAATATGACCGGAGCTCTCGTGATTAATGAGTATGAAAGAGACGAAAGAATGCTCGCGCATTCTT
>CASEFP010000249.1 GCA_949287225.1 uncultured Lentisphaeria bacterium | reverse complement strand
GCACTCCGACGCGCAGTTCGCAGGTTCCTCCTCGGTTCCCGCGCACGTCGAAATGATGGGACTCATCGGCATGGGCAACAACCCGATGGTCGGCGCCTCCGTCGACGTCGCGGTCGCGGTCGCCCAGGCGATGAAGTAAGACGCCAGCGCGTTTCAAACATGAAAAACGGGATGTTCCTTTCCGGGAACATCCCGTTTTTTTATGTACCGGGAGCGCGGACGACTATTCAAGCGAATATGCGGCAGTAAAGACAGCCTGTCCGCCGGGCGCAATTGTCACAGGCAGATAACACGGTTCAAACGTCGATGCGGAAGCCAGTGTCCATACCGCCGTTCCGGCGAACAGCCGCGCAGGGAGAAAAGACGCATGAAGGTTCCGGCCGCGGGGAAGAAGAAATTTGAATTCATTGCCTTTGAGATTGCGTAACACCTGTTTCACCTGAAACAGCCTGCCGATCCTCTGTTCTGCGTATGCGGTGCAGTTTTTCCCTGTGAACAGAGTGTTATTCTCCGGACGGGGGATGTTCCGGCCGCCATGTTCCGCAGAACCTCCGGAATTCCTGCTCCACGCGACGGGCTGGAAACTCCAGCGGTAACCGACATCCTTCATTGCCTGGGAAGTTGTATTGTGCAGTACAGATTCGAAAACGACCTTTCCAAGATCCGGGGAAATGGTGACTGTCCTGACGATTTTCAATCCGGGCAGCCAGGGATACGTGCGCTGTGTCGTAGTCAGTTCCGCCGTGACACGAAGCCCGTCCGCGGAAAGCGCCTGATCCGTGACACGATAGGCACCGTCTGCCGTCATCCCCCCTTTTCCCGGAGACCAGAACGCGGACAATCCGAATCCGGCGGAACACAGATCCCCGCCGTTGATGCTCCATGATTCCAGCGCCATGCCGCGCGGATTCAGGAGAAGTTTGTTTTTACCGGAGACCACCTCCAGCATCGCTGCCGCGCCCTTCCCAACAACTTTGCAGGAAAGCGCGCCGTGTTTCATCTCCTTCAGTTCGCCAATCTCATTTTCCATCTGAAAGGCCCGGTCGAGCGACTTTTCCATTTCGGCGGCGGCGCGGTTTTCCTTCCGGCACTGTTCCAGAAGACTGCGCACAGCACCGGCGGTTACGGACTCCGCCTCGGTCTTTACCGCGGGCGCAATTTCAAAGAAGTGCCAGCGCAGGGCGCCTGCGTGAAGCAGAATTCCTTCTTCCAGCATTTTCCCCGTGAAGCATTTCCCCTTTTCCGGAACGAACTGACGCCGGAACGCCTTTTCCAGAACGGTGTATTCCCGGTCCGGCTCCAGCTTCGGAATCCGGAGGGAGAAGACGACGTCGCCTTTTTCCCAGAAATTGCCGACGGCAGCCAGAATACAGCCGTTCTTTTCAAAGGCGGCGGCCTGAAGCAGTGCGCTTTCCCGAAGATCGGGCATGTATTTCGGATTAATATTCGCGAGAGGATCCACAATGTCGAAACGGCCGGGTGTGGAGAAGGGGCTCCGCGGCGTCACGGAGAGATCCGTTCTGCGTCTCCCGGTCAGAACCATCTCCTCGTTCGCCGCGATCAGAGCACTGCTTGACGCAAGCGCCTTCCAGAAACGGTGATCATAGCCGCGCGGGAAGAAATAGAGAACCGAAGCGTCAAATCCGGCAAGGAACGAGCTGATCTGATCCATTGCCATTCCCTCGGGCTGTCCGAGCGCGGTCACGTTCAGCTGACTGCCATGCGGCATCGCCATCAGTTTCGCCCGCTTCGCAGGGTCCGGAAACGAGGCGCGGTAGTCGCGGATGACCCGCTTTGCCGTTTCCCAGACATACAGATGACGCACCCGGCTGTAACTGTAGGGCTGATCGGCGAGAAACCAGGCATAGGGCCCCCAGACATTCAGCCATTTCAAGCTCCCGGCATAGGCATACGGAGTGAACTCGCCCTGCTCCTTGAAATAATCCGGATAGCGGATGATCTGGTCAATCCCGACCTCCGGGCAGAAGCCGATCCCTGCCGCGCCGAATTTCACGGCATCCTCGTGAAGGGTCTGAATCATACGGCCGTGCTGCCATGCGCGGAAACGGACGCCCTGCGCATAATACGGTTTTCCCGCGAAAAGCTGATGCGGCCAGATCTCTTTCGCCTTTTCCGGGGAGAGTTTTGCAAATTTCGCGAATTCCGCGCGGCAGTTGTCGCAGAAACACCCCTTGCCGCGGGAGAGGTAGGGCTCCCAGTTCGGCTGGAGTCCGTCGAGTCCCGCAAGCGAATTCCGGAGCTGCGGCAGGACGAGATCCGTATAATACGGTGTCCGGTTGTAAATGGAGACGGGACAGCTCCAGAGGATATCGCGGCGCGGCGAAACGGTTTTCCCGTCCCGGTCCAGATAGTTCGAGTATGCCGGTTTCCGCGCCCGCTCCACGACGCCGATGCGGTAGGCGTTTGCGAAGAAATAGGATTCCGACGTGATCAGGCGGATGCCGCTCTCCCGGAGCATCTTCAGATACTCCGGGAGGAGTTTCGACACGATCAGCGTGTTTCCGGTCCTGGCGAAGAATTCCGACAGGAGCTTCTGCGCCTCCGCCTGATGGAAATCAATGTCGCTGTTGACGGAATGGAACCCGCAGTAAAACTGTTTCGGCGGGATTGTCTTCTCAAAGGGTGCAATCATGCGGAGAGTGAAGATTCCCCTGTTGCTGACCTGTTTGCCGTTCGCGGAAAGGAAAAAACGGCACTCATCCCACTTGGTTTTTCCGGCGGCGGAACTGAACAGCATGACCGACGGCAGATACCATCCGGTGAAATTCTGCGAACTGCGCAGATGCGAGAGAATGGAAGGGGCCAGGGATGTTGTCCACTCTTTCCAGTTCTTCCCGTTTTTCTGAATCTCCCTGCTTTTGATTTCCGCGCCGAGCATGCGGTTGCTTCCGATCACAGAAACTTCTGCGGGCAGTTCAAGATGCAGCGTCATGGATTCTGCCTCCAGTTTGCCCTTCGGCAGATTGTTCTTCATCCGGAAGGCAAGGATGCCGGGCGCGCCGGACGCCAGTGCGAATGTGTGGTCGAGCAGATCGCCCGGGGCCCGCTCAATCGTGACGGGCATATCCTGTGCGGCTTTTGCCAGATGCACGTTCCGGATCTGGAGGCGGCCGCAGCCGTCGCCCCGGAAGGAGAGCTTGATTTTCCGCGTTCCGGCGGGAATGGGGAATTCATAACGGCTGGCCTGCCACTCCGAAGCGGGATTGAGTTTCCTGCAGAGATACGGGCCCGTCTCCTTTCCCTGTCCGGGGTAGCGTGAACTGTCGTCATAGAAGAAAATCAGGAGCATCTGATCGGATCTGTTTTTCCCGCGCAGCAGATTGCGGCTTTCAAACGAAATGCACAGGGGGCCGCAGTCGTTTTCCGCAAGACGCACCACCTGGGAGAACGCCAGGGTGAACATGGGGGAAGCCGCGCCCATCAGGGTTTCCAGTCCGGCAGGACGGTTCAGATCCATGACCCGCCCGGATTCGGTGTCTGCGAAAACGGCAGTCGCGATCTGTGCGGCAGACTTGTCGAAGCGTTCGCGATTCTCCTTTCCGAAGATCCAATGTCCTGCCGACCAACCTGTATCCATCTTTCCCCACGGGACAGGTTCCTGTGTGAAATCGGGATTTTTCAGGAGATTCGTCTCTTTGTCCGTCACGCTCTGAAATCGTTCCGCGGAGATCCGTTCCATTGGAAAGGTCACGCCGCCCCGCTCGAATTCCGCACCGCCGAGCTGCATGACAGCCAGCAGAACACCGGTTAAAAATTTCTGCATTCTCTTTTCCATCCTTTCTGTGTTTTCTCTTCCGCATTGATTCATTGGTATTCAATTCCCGGTTTCCGCGGGATTGCTGAAACGGAAAATGCAAGTGCGTTTTTTCCCGGGGGGCGATGTCGCGCTCCGGCACCGGTCCGCAGCCCGCACGGGCAATTCATTTGCATGAGGGACAGGCTGCATAATCATTCCCGGCATAACAATGCCCTTTCCCGGCATGCCATGCAAGACAGTCCGGAGAGGGAGCGGCGGCACGGGGATCACTTCGAGTCACGGAATCGGCGTTTCCCCCGAGGCAGACCACATTCATCGTCCGGTTATGGCGAAATGTCAGATAACTGTCCGGCGTTTCAAGAGGGCTGGTTCCGGGAGATTTCCACTGCCAGTGAAAATCATACGTTCCAAATTTGGTGTTCCGGTCTCCGAACAGAAACAGCCGGGATGGATGGGGAAACAGTTCGGCCTTCAAATCGGAATTCCGCATGATATAGGAATTGTAGCCGATCGTGCAGTTCGTCTGATTGTTTGTCGAAGGAACATCGTCTCCTGCCGCCGGGCAGGCCAGCGGGGAGATGATGACGCTTCCGTCATATGTCCGGTAGAGTCCGCCGAGTGTGGCCGTATTGTTCCGGGCGTATAAATAAGGCCCGAGTCCGTATTGATTTCCCGCATGAAGAAACGCGGTTCCGGCGCCGCCGCTCCATCCGCCGAGATCCCCTTTTCCGGCGCCGTTGTTGTAATAGCTCGAGAGATAGCCCTTGTTGTCGCTGATGTACATGTTTGCGGCTTTCGCCATATTGGCAAGGTTGTTGACGCAGGAAATTCTCTGCGCCGTCGCCCGCGCGCTGTTCAATGCGGGCAGGAGCATCCCGGCGAGAATGGCGATGATCGCAATCACGACGAGGAGCTCGATCAAGGTGAAATTCCGGCAGGGGACTCTTTCAGACAGTCGTTTTGGAAACATGTTTTTTCCTTTCGTCGGTTTTCGTTTTCATTGAAATTCGAGTTTCGTTTTCCGCCGGACTCCGTCCGGCAATGGATTTTGTGCTTCTTCGTTCGATCACGCGGTAGGAGGCGGGAAGGAACGGCGGAAGCGAATGTTCCGGCGTGTCTGGAGAGAACCATTGATTGCTGCTTTCCAGAATTTCAATTGCCTTCGCGCCGATCTCGCGGTAGTCGATGGCGACGGTGGAGAGCGGCGGATTCATATAGGCGCTGTTGGGTGTTCCGCAATATCCCATCACGGAAATGTCGCGGGGAATTTTCAGATGGAGTTTCTTCAATGCGCGGTAAACAAGGGGCGCCCAGTGGTCGGAGAAGCAGAGCAGCGCCGTCGGCGGAACAGGAAGCTTCATAAGTTTTTCCACGCTCGCGGCAACGGACGACTCGGTGGCGTTCGTTGAAACAAGGAGCGCAGGATCCGGGTCAATCCTGAGCGAGTGCAGCAGTTCGGCATATTCCTCCGGGGTGAATTCAGCCCGGATCAGCCCGTCCCGCAGAGGATCAATGATTCCGATTCTGGTATGCCCGCACCTCCGCAGATAGCGAAGCGCCTCGCACCAGGCATTCCGTGTATTCTGCGGGATCGCCGCGCAGTTGGTAATCCGGTAATCCGCCGGATTGCAGTAAAGAAGAACCACAGGGATGGGAAGGAGTTTCAACGCCCTGAGAATTTTTTCATTTCCATGAAAATTTGTCGCTTTCCAGAGGACGCCCGAGATTCTGCGGCGGGAGAGCATTTCCACAAGCTCCTGTTTTGACAATGTCATGAGATGTTCATGGGAACACTGTTCCAGATCGATTTCCCGGTCACGGAGCGCCTGTTCGATTCCGCGTGAAATCTGCGGGACAATATGTTCGGTATGCTCCGGTGCGGGGGCAGAGCTCAGAATCAGCAGGTAACGGCGGGATTTCCGGGGATTGTATGCGGGATTGACGAACGTGCCTCTTCCGCCCTCGCGGAGAATCAGATCTTCGCTCTCCAGCTGTTTCAACGCCAGACGCAGCGTGTTGCGGGAAACGCCGAGGTTCTGCGCATGGACAATCTCGGGAGGAAATCGGAATCCCGGCGGAAAAATGCCGCTGAGAATGTCCTCCTTGAGTTTTTCATACAGTCTGCCGTTTTTGCTGTCAGCTCTCATCGCCGATTCATCCCCATGATTTCAAGGCGGCACGCCTTTCCTGCTTATCCGTGATTTTAAATCCCGGTACTTGTTTGTGTCAAGGGCCGATTTCAAAAAAAAGATGTTTTTTTTAGGGTAACTTCTCAGCGGACCGTCCTTCCGGTCATCCTGCGCCGCAGGAGCCGTTCCACGGCGTTGAGGGCAGAAAAGGAGAATGTGTGTGTCGGCGGGATGCGGCCTGGGCAGATCATTTACGGGGGTAAGTTCTGCTCAATGGGCCGTCAGTCCGCTGACGTCCAGAAGATAAATCTGGCGCGAGCCTTCGTGAATGGAGTCGATGCAGACGCTCCGTCCGTCGCGCGACCAGTTCGGATGGAGATCGCAGCGGGTCGGAACGGGATAAGACGGATCGGAATAGAAGCTTCCGATTTCAAATGCCGTGCCGTCCTCCAGACGGTAGAGAAACAGTTTCCGGCAGCTGTCCTCCAGCGGATAGGAGTCGGTCAGCATCCATTTTCCATCTGGAGAATAGGAGCAGTGTCCGTCGCCGGGAAACGTATCCTTTGCAATGATATCGGTATGATGCGTCCGGTCGGTATAGAGATAATACTGCCATCCGCCGATGTAGCGGTTGGAGAAATTGATGATCCGTTCCGGATCGATCCAGGTGTAATGGGAACTCATCTCCTCGAGATTGAGCGGATAAAGCTCCGACCCGTCCAGATTTGCCGTGAACATATGGGTCCTGTGCCCTCCGCGAGAACCGTCAGCGTTTCTGAGCCTCCAGCGGTGAAAGAAGGCAAAACGCCTGCTGTCGGGACTGATCAGAATATGGTTGAACCACCCTTCGGTATCCTCCATGTCGGAGCGGTAAAAAGCGTCCGTGACCTGCGCGATGCTGACAACCAGTTTTGCTCTATTCTCTTTGAGATCGACCAGCCAGATTCCCTCGTCATCGGGACACTTCACCTTTTCATTGGGATCATATGCGCCGGGATAGCCGTAGCCGGGCCGTTCCCGGTCAAGGCGGGAGAAATTGAGGCTCATTGCCCAGCGCCCATCGGGGCTCAGACAGTAGACCGGGCGGCAGAGCGTCTCTGTTTCACCGGATTCAACATCCAGAATCCGTGAGACAAAGTGATCGCCTTCACGATCGTTGTAAATGACTTTTGTTTCGGAATCGTTGAGCCATTGAAACATGCATCCCTGCTGCCAGCACCAGGCGTCGGTTTCGGCGAGCGGGACAAAACGGTTGTTTTGCGTCAGCTCAATCATGCCGAGCGTCGCCTTCTCCCCGGGGAGCGGCTGGCGTGCGGTAAAAGGAATTTCCTGCGCCAGCAGTCTGCGCCCGGACTTGTCCCACGGGAATTTATCGAAATAACCGAAAAAATGGTGCTTCGGCCCCTGGGTGATGCGCTGCACGGGAAGATGTTTTTGAATCATTGGCATTCTCCACAAAAGAATCAGCAGGATTCCCGTATGATGAGTTCCTGTTTGAGTTCGATTCGTTTCACCGGACCAGTTTCGGCTTTATTCAGACGGCGGATCATCAGATCCCAGACGGTGTCCGCGAAAAGTCCGTTGTCGAATCCGATGGTGGTCAGCGGGGGGTCGATGAATTCGCCGATTGCGATATTGTCGAATCCGGCCACGGCGCAGTCTTCGGGAACCCGGAATCCGTGTTTCTTCAGAGAGGAAATGATCCCGATGGCGCCGAGATCGTTTCCGGCGATAACAGCTTGCGGCGGAGTGCTGAATTGTTTCAGGTAACTGTCCATGGCATTGCGTCCCTCTTCCAGGCGGTTGGCGGCAGGACGATTCCAGATTTCACTGTTTTTCTTCTTTCGGAGTTCCTGCATAGCAGTCTGAAAGCCCTCAAAACGGCCATCGTCCGGATTTCCGAAATAGACAATGGAAGAATAGTTTTTACGAAGCAGATGTTCGGTCAAACGGCAGCCGCTGTCAAAAAAATTGATTTCCACGCAGTCGGCAAGTTCAGTTTTCGGGGTACCGAAAACGACGACGGGAATGTCTGCCCTGCGGCACTCCTGAAGCAGGGGTCCCAGCGGCTGTTCTCCTGTCAATCCCCAGATCGCTCCGACAATCAGTCCATCGACGCGCCGTGCGAGCAGTTCCTCAATTGAACGAATGTTGGTGGAATCGGACGGCAGAGGAGTGGTCAGAAGATGATAATTGTCCTTTTCTGCGCGGGTACGGAGTTTTTCGCAGAATTCCATTCGCACAGGATTGTCCATTTCGGTTACAGCGACGCCGATGGTCGAGGTTTTCTGAAGCACGAGGCTGCGGGCATTGAGATTGGGCCGATACCCCAGTGCAGCGGCAGCCTCTTTGATGCGCTGCCGCGTTTTAAGTCCGATATCCGGTTTGTCCTTGAGCCCGCGCGAGACAGTGTTTACGGAGACACCGACCAGATTTGCAATATCTTTCAAGGTGACGCTGCTCATGCATTCCTCCCGATTTCCATGATTGATACGGGAAATATAATTACATTATTGTTAATGTCAATGATCAAACAGAAAAAAATTACTTTTTTTCTATTTTATATCTTGACAAAAAGAATCGAATCATTTATAATATAGAGAATGAAAACATTAACGTTAATCCTATAAATGGAGATGTTGAATTATGAATCATCAAAAGTATTTCAGTCGCAAAATGTTTCATATACAGCCTTGCAGTCCGCGGAAAAAAGAGATATATTTTACATTGATCGAACTTCTGATTGTAATTTCAATCATTGCAATTCTTGCATCACTGCTTCTTCCCGCGCTGCAGTCTGCCCGTGAACAGGCAAAATCCATTAATTGCGCCAGTCGGCTCAAACAATGCGGGTTGTCTGTTTCCATGTATATGAATGATTATAACGACAATTTTTCCATTGCCTACGGAACAAGCAGTTCCGGCGATCGAAAAGTCTGGTATAATTTTCTGATTGCGGACAAGTATATCAGCAAGAAATTGATTTCCTGCCCCAGCGGCACCCCGGTTCCTGTTGTAAATGCCACTTATGAAACTTATGGAGCTTTTACAGATCCCTGTCAAGGCGGAGCGGTACTGAACAGAGAGCCATTCGGAGACAGATGGGCAAATCAGATGATCAGCAATAAACGAATTAAAAATCCTTCGGGCAGATTGTTGATCGCGGATTCCGGACGCACCTCCAACCGGCGGCAATATTATTTGATCGGCATGAACTCCAATACAGAAATATTTCATGTGCGGCATGGCAATACCGGAAATATGGTTGCTCTGGGAGGAAATATAATTACTTCCGGAATCACTGAGTTTTTTATATTTGCGGACCGGGCCTATGATCGCGATGCAATGCGCTCGGAAGGAGTTGCATATGTGAAAGTGTATGTCGGTGACCGGCTCTGCCGTCCCATCGGACAGTATGTGTATCGGGATACTTATCGTTAAAACCAAAAATGGAGATGAAAATAAAAATGAAAATCCTTCTTCTGATTTTACTTGCTGGTTCTGTTCTGAAAACAGCGGAACTTCAGGCTCTTGATCTTTCGGAATTCCATGATGCTCCCGCAGGAAAGAGTACTGTGATTGCATATGATACCTTTGAAAAGAAATCTCCTCACTGGAAATTCCCGAAAGGCTGCCGTATTGTGCCAGGTTCCGGAATGGGAGGAACCGGGGCATTGTTGTGTGAACGGACAGAAAAAGATTCACAGCCATCCCATAGGAAAAGAAAAAGTTGAAAGGTGATGGTTCTGGATGCAACTTATATTTCAGCAAAAAAACCAAGGAGCATCCATGAAACCATCAAAGCATAAAATGACCGTGTTGTCGCAAATATTCAAGTTG
>CASEFP010000248.1 GCA_949287225.1 uncultured Lentisphaeria bacterium | reverse complement strand
CGCATTTCCGCTGGCAGGAGCGGATTTCAAACCGGTTGCGGAGCGCATTCAAGAGCAGATCATGAACCGTTTTGCCGATTCACATGGAATTATCACGGATTACCGCGGGCTCAAAGGTGAAATCGTTCTGCCGACTCCGGAAGAGTGCGGACGGAACATTCCGAACGCCAAAGGTTACTGGACGCCGATTGAGAACGGCGGGTTCTTTACCGGACTCTATCTGCTTGGACAGTGCAGGCGGTATCGGCAGGAAAAATCGGAGAATACACGGACGGTGATCCGGAGGCTGGTTGACGGACTCTGCAAGCTTCAGGATGTGGCAACGGTTCCAGGCTTCATTGCGCGCGGAGTCGGAACCGATGGAAAATGTCACTACAAAAGCAGCAGTTCCGACCAGTTTTTTCCGTGGGTGATTGGCGTGGACGCCTATCTCGATACCGATATTCCCTCCGATGCCGAGCGCAAAGCTCTGGCGAAACGCCTTGCCGCCTGCGGAGATGCTCTCGAAAAAAACAATTGGCGTCTGCCGGAAGAGCTGAAGCTGTTCGGAACTTCCGGAAATCTTGCGGCGGCGAGTTATCATGCCGCTCCGCGGTTGCTCTATTTTCTTCATGTACTCGAGAAACACACGGGAAATCCGCACTGGGGAGAGTTGAAAAAACGGCTTTCCGGGGAGACGTTTCCCGATGGTTCCACGCGGCTTGATGTGATTGCGAAAGGACCGGGCGCGATGATGTCGGAGTGGCATTGCTGGTGGCTGGTCAACGACCAGTACGCTGTGCGCCGTCTTTTTGAGATTGAGCGTGATCCCGTCGTCCGCAAGCGATTGGAAACGGCTCTGAAGGATACCGCAAAGGCGGCGCGCCCGCTGGTGGCGTTCTACAAAAAATTCAATCCGGAAAAATCTCTGACTTTTTCGGCGGACTGGCATAGGATGATGGCTCCCGGACCGCAGCTTCAGCGGAACTGGAAGGAGTTTGAAAAGCTCTATCTTGCCCAGCTTTCGCAGTGGCGCAAGGTCTCTCCGGCTGTCGATGCGGAGAAGCGGAGTCTGCTCCCGGCATACAGTGCGGCCTGGATCATCGTTTTGAGCGGCGACGAAGAGCAGATTGAGGCGATTCGCCCGGATTTGCGCAGAATGCTTGAGCTTCCGGATTACGCAAAACTATATTACGCAACATTTTTTTACGCGGAAAACCTGATTTATTTTCTCGACGGAAAGATTTGAACATAAAAAAGGAGAACAGACCATGTTTTGCAGAAAGAAACAGGAATTCACCCTCGTTGAACTGCTCGTAACGATTGCCGTGATTGCCATCCTTGCGGGGATGCTGCTTCCGGCTTTGAACAAGGCGCGGGATACCGCATATGGCGCATCGTGCCTCTCGAACCTGAAACAGCTGGGGACCGGGATGGATATGTATATCGGGGACAGCGACGATTTTTATCCCATGCTGAGATATGCAAATCCGGCTTCAACGGCGGATTATGATACGACTTTTTTCTGGGGATGGACGCTCGCAACGGGGAAATACATCACGGCTTCCCTGGCGCTCTGTCCCGCCCGCAAAAATGCCGCGGAGAATTACTACTCAAAAGGTTTGCGTTCGAAGAATCCGACTTCAAGACCGAATTACTGGTCTGCAACGGAGTACGGGGCTAGTGCAAGAGTCCTTCCGGATAACATTTTGAATTACAAAGTCAGGAAAAACAGTCTGAAACGCCCGTCGACAACCATTCTGATGGCGGATTCCGTCAGAAAAGCGACGACTGGTGAGCTGTTCGGCTATTACGGCATTTATGCACCTTCCAATTTCGGCAATCTGACGAATGGGGCTTTCTGGCTCGCTCACCGGAACAATACGCAGGTGAATATTGTTTATGCGGACGGGCATGCCGGAAATGTCGTTTCCAGAGTGCCCGGTGAAGAAGGCGTGACGGAGCTCTATCAGACCACCTTGAAAGATGAACACATGTACTGGAATTTGAAATGAAACTTCTGAAAACTTTTTTATTCATCGGATCAGCCGTTTTCCTCTCCGCTTCGGAGAAGGATTTTCTGGAAAATCCACCTTATGCGTACAACGGAATCTCCATCGGGCGGACCGCTGAAACGGAGCGGACTCCGGACGGGGAGGGTGCGTTTGAAGTCAGCGTCCGTTACGGTTCCGCCGACCTCGCGTGGCCTTCGCAGCTCCGCAACAACATTCCGGCGGAAAAAATCCGCGGAGTGGAGCGCGGAGAACTCGAATTCTGGGCGAAGGGGCCTGCCGGACGCTCCATGCGGCTGGGACTGAACTCGGAAGATTTTTCCGGCGATGAGACGATCCGCTATACGGATACCGCAACCTTTCCGATGAGCGGAAAATGGCAGAAAATCGTGTGGCGCTTCCGGATCGCGAAACCGGTGGCCGGACACTATGCGGATGTTCCCCGTTATGCCCTGCTGAATACGCAGGCCGGAGACAAATTTCTGCTCGGTCCGGTTTCCCTGAACGTGCTTTCTCGGAAAGATTTTCCCGTTCCGCAGCCGGAAGTTCCGGCCGGATGGCGCGCGCTTCCGGAGTCCGGACTCTATATAACGCCCGGTTCCGCGCTGGACTTCCGCCGGATCATCGACCGCCGTCCCGCCGGTTCGCTCGGCAGAGTGATTGTCAACCGCGCGGGAAAGCTGGCGTTTGAGAAAGAGCCGGGAAAAGAGGTCCGCTTCTTCTCCGTGCAGGGCTTCCCTGATATGATGACCAAGCCGGAACTGAAGGAGTATGCCGCCGCGGTTGCCCGCCAGGGATTCAATATGATCCGTCTGCATTTTCTCGACACTTATCTTAATTTCCAGAAAAAGGAGACTCCGTGGCTGAAAAAAGGCGTAAACACGCCTGTGGACTTGCCGCAGGATGCTTCGGAAATCAAGTTTTCCCCGATTGCTCTGGACCGGATTTTCTATCTGATCGCATGTCTCAAGAACGAAGGCGTTTATGTGAATCTTGATTTGCAGTGTTCATTTTACGGATATCGCAACGGAACAGCTCCCTCCGGTTACCCGAAAGATGCGGAAAATGCGAAAATGCAGATGTTCATCAATGAAAAATTCCGGAAGAATTATGCGGCCGGGACGAAAAAACTGTTGAACACCGTCAATCCTTACACAGGACTTGCTCTCAAGGACGATCCGGCCGTTGCGATGCTCTGCTTCTACAACGAACAGGATATTCTGCTTGACCACCGCAACTACGGGAAGGAGTTCCATTCCGCATACGTCAGATTCCTGAAAGACAAGTACGGCACGCCTGAAGCAATGAACAAGGCGTGGAAGACGAATTTCCCATCATTTGAAGCTGTCCCGAAATTCGGCTCCCTGCCGCGCGGCGACCGTTCGGCGCAGACTGCCGCCATGACCGAATTCGCCGCGAAGATGCAGGCTGACATGGATGATTTCTATCGTCGGGTCGTCGCTGAATGCGGCTGGCGCGGACTTTCTTCCAATTGGAACATGCGTCCGTATCTGTGCAGCGTTCCGGCACGTTCCAAGCTCGATCTTGTCATGCTGAACAGCTATCATGCGCATCCGGAATTCCGTGGCGGAGAAACGGTTGTTTCGCAGAGAAGCTCGCTTGCAAGCGGGGGAAATTCCTTCTCGCATTCGACGACGGTGCGTTT
>CASEFP010000247.1 GCA_949287225.1 uncultured Lentisphaeria bacterium | reverse complement strand
CTGCTCCCGTTCGTTCGGGCATCCGGTCGTTGATCTTGCGGATCTGGCCGAAGCCGTGGCGAACTACACTGCGCGGGCGGCGGAAAAACTCCGCAGGGAAAAACAGCTTGCGTCCGGAGTCAATGTCTATTTCCAGTATTACCCGGAATATACCCCCGTCGCACTGCCGGGAGGGTTTCATGCAACCACCATCCCCTTTGAGACGCCGACCTCCAGCACTTCGGAGATGCTTCATGCGATTCGTCCGAAGCTGAACGGGATTTTTCAGCAAGGCCGTCGTTACAAAAAGGCGGGCGTGCTCTTCTTCGGTCTGGAATCCGCTGAACACCGCCAGATGGATCTTTTTGCGGATCACAGAAAAGCGGAAAAGCAGGATCGCTTATCGGAGGCGATGGATGAAATCAACCGGCGTTTCGGCCGGGGAAGTCTGTTCCATCTTGCGGAAGGGATCAAGAGGCCCTGGACGATGAAGCGCGAGATGCTGACCCCGTCTTATACCACCGACTGGAATCAGATCCCGGAAGTGAAATAAGCAACTCTATTGCCAATGCTGCTTTTAGGGCGAACTGAGAAACTTTCCGAAAACTGCCTCTGCCTCAGGGATATGTGTAAGATTTGCCGGACGTGATCCATTGCGTCATACGACAAATTCAAAGAAAATAATGATAATAGCAGTCTGGAGACTTGACAAAAAAGGATTTTCGAATATAATATAAGAGCATGAATGCACGTGCATTCAAAATTTACAAAAGGATGACCAGTGAGCGTAACGATAAAAGATATTGCAAAAGTTGTCGGAGTTGCCTCCCAAAACGTTTCCGGTGTACTGAATGAGAATCCCCGCTGCCGTGTTTCTCCCGCGACACGGGAAAAAATTTTGAAAACAGCAAGGGAACTTGGCTACTGCCGGAATATATCTGCAAAAATTCTCCGGGGAGAAGATACGCACACTGTTGCAATTCTGTCGTCCATCAGAATCACCTGCATCACCGATGAGCATCTGCTTCGGATCATCATGGGTCTTCTGAGTCGTTTTAATGAAGAACATTATGCCTGCTTTTTTGCCGAGGTGTGCACCCCGGGAAATGACAATCTGGCAACGGTTAAGGAACTGGTTTCCCGCGGGGTGCGGAGTTTTGTCATCATCGGTTCCATCTGCAATTCCGATGAAATTGAAACCTTTCTGAAACAAAGCGGCTGTTCCTTCATTCAGCATACCGGAGTTTCCGAGCGTCATGCAACCATTTCAATGAAAATGGCCGTGCATGAACTCTGGCAGAGGATTCCCGAGTCACGGAGAAGAAATTTCAAACTCCTTACGGATCCGGGACTGGAGGAAAATATCAGGATGGATGCTTTCCGCTCACTCGGGTGTGATCTTTCGCCCATTCTCTTTCCCATTGAACTGATTCTGACAAAGTCCCGGGAGGCGGAACAATTGTATGTGGAAAACGGATATCGTTCCACGGAGGAACTGATCCGCCGGCATCCGGATACAAAGATTGTCATGTATCATTCCGACTATTACATGGAAGGCGGACTGCGATATTTTCATGAACACGGTTTTGAAATCGGGAAAGACATTCATCTGATCGGAGTGAATTATTCCGCATCGGTGCGTTCTTCTCTCTTTCCCTTATGGTCAATACGGCACCCCGAGGAGGAACTGATTGAATTTCTTTATCATCAGGTCCGCCGGAAAGAACCGGTGAATCAGATCTTTGAAATGCAGCTGCGGAAAAATCCGGCCGCGGAACGTCTGGAAAAAAACGGCAGAATCCGTTTGTATGAGGAGTGACAATTACAGGAGAAACAGCATGTTCCAGAAAACAAAGAAAAAGGAAAGAGTCATGAAGATATTTCGCGCCGAGCAAAGCAGGACTTCATTTACATTAATAGAATTATTAATCGTTATTTCCATCATTGCCGTCCTGACCGCCATGCTGCTGCCGGCCCTCCGGAAAGCCAGGGAAAGCGCGCAGGGAATCGCATGTCTGAATCATTTTTCCTCCCTGGGAAAGGCGGCGACCTTTTATTCGGATGATTACAGCGACTACATCCTCAGCGTCTATGCTGCGGGAGGCAGTTATTCCGGTGTCAACTGGACGAACGAGGCATGGTATGTCAGCCGGACTCTGCGTGATTATCTTCAAATGAGGGACTCGGCTCCAATCGGAGGCGCCAGCGGGCAAAATAAAAACAAGCTCTATTGCCCGAGCGCCCCTGCGCCGATCGGCTCCGCGGGCACCTATACGGCAAGTTACACCATCGGCATCAACAATCTGATCCGTTACTGCTCGACCACTTATCCGAATGGAATCAAACGGGCGTTTCTGCGCCAGCCATCGCGGGGTTTTTACTTCGGAGACAACAGCGCTTTTGAAGGCGGCGGCGTCTACATTCATCCGGATCCCACCCTGAAGGACAGACCGGGATTCCGGCATGCAAACGCCTGCAATGCCCTTTTCTTTGACGGTCACGCTTCCCGGGTCTCATCCGGAAAATTTCCGTTGAAAAGCATGAATGCACAGGCGGAAAACACCTCATTCTGGAAAAACTGGGCACCAAAGAACTGGAACGCGGAAGCGGAAAAAATATTCGCACACTGACAATTTCTTTACTATTGACAAAAATACAGCAGGAGCAGAGAGTTATGGAAAAGCTTCGAATCGGCATCATCGGGTTTGGCAACCGGGGGTTCTCCTTTGCACGGACCCTGCAGACGGAACGCTTTCGGAACCGGGCGGAAGTCGCGGCCGTTTATGAGCCGCAGCCGCTGAAGCAGGAGTTCGCCAGACAGGCATGTCGGAACCCGGTGAAAATCTGTCCGAGCCTGGAGGATTTTCTCAATGAAAAACTCGATCTGGTGATGGTCACGACTCCTCAGTTTGCACATGCGGAATCCGCAATAGCTTCGCTTCATGCAGGATTTGACACATTTTGCGACAAGCCGATGGCACGTTCCGCGGCGGAGTGCCGTGCAATGATTGATGCGGAAAAGGCCTCCTCCGGCACTCTTTTCATGGGATTCAATCTCAGGAGTCATCCGGTTGTATCAAAAATCAGGGAACTGATCTCCGCCGGGCGGGCAGGAAAGATTCAGCAGCAGAACTGCATCGACAATTTCTCCAATGGCTATACCTATTTCCGGCGCTGGCACCGTTTCGCAAAAAATTCCGGAGGCCTGACGGTTGAAAAGGGAACCCACAGCATTGATCTCATGAACTGGTTTTCCGGAAGTGATCCTCTGCGGGTTTCGGCCTTCGGGGGACTGGATCGTTTTACGGCACTTCCGGATGCCTCCGAATATTGTCGTGAATGTTCCCGGAAAAAAACGTGCGAATACTATTTCGATCTGGAGAAGGTCAGAGAACAGGTTTCACTTGATACCGGAATTGATGAATCGTATGTGAACGGCGGCGTCCGCTGTGACATCTGTCCCTTCAATACGGAAAAGGATACTTATGACAACATGTCAGTCCTGATCGAATATGAGAACGGATGCCGTGCTGCTCTGATGGAGTGTTTCACCAGCAGCGTCCGGCAGTATAATGACCGCGAATTCATGATTAACGGCTGGGATGGACAAATCTGGGCCAGCCTGAATCGCAGAACCGTTCATTTTTACCGGAATGCGCCGGGCCGGAGCGCCGCCCCGTTTGAAGATCTTCCCGTTCCGGAAGTGGCGGGACATCATGGCGGAGCGGATCCCATGATGCTGGATTACATGTTTGACTGCATTCTGAAGAAACTCCCGAACACACGCATGCCCTCCCGCGCCGGATACTATGCCGTGGCCGTTGCAGAGGCGGCGGAACAGGCCGTTAAAGAACGCCGGATTATGGAAATCCTTCCGTTGGAGACAATGGAAAAATGAAAAGATTACCTGTTTTCCTTTTACTCCTGCTGACAGCGGGATTTCTGCACGCGGGGGACACGGTGAAAATCGAACCGGCGGAAACTGTGATTGTCCTTCCTCCGAATGCGGGCGGTGTTATGAGGATTGCCGCATATGAACTTCAGAAACATCTGAAGCTGATCACCGGTGTTGAAATTCCAGTTGCAGACAAGACGCTTCCGGGAAAATACACTTTCCGCTTTGAGGTTTCCGGAAAGGGCGGGGAGCAAAAACCCGAGGAAGCATTTTATGAAATCCGGAAGGACGCCGTATTTTTCCGTGGCGATGATTCCCCGTTTCCTGCGAATGCCCCGATCACGACAATTTTATGCACCGGAAACCGCTTCGGCACACTCTCGGCGGTCTATCTTTTTCTTGAAACGCAGTTCCATGTCCGATGGCTGTGGCCCGGAGACAGTGGAATCGTCTATCCGGAAACAAAGCATCCGATCCTGAAAACCGGTTCTGAAAAATGGGTTCCGCGGCTGCTTCAGCGCTCCATCGGTCCCGGCTACGGAATGTGGCGCTGGAACCATTTCGAGCGAATCCAGAAACAGATGCCGCCGGAATTCCGTCTGACCAGAAAACAGTATGAGAACAAGGTGACGGATACCTTCTTCTGGCTGCGGCGCATGCGCATGGGAAAAAGTGTGAACGACTCGTTCGGACACGCATTCACAGACTGGTGGAGGAAATATTCAAAGATACATCCGGAATATTTCGCGCTGCAGGCCAATGGCCGCCGCGAACCGGAAAATCCGAAATGGCCCCATGCTGTAAAACTCTGCGTCAGCAATCCGGCAGTCGTAAAACAGGTTGTGGAAAACTGGAAAAAGCGTGGAATGCCTCCGAGCATCAATACCTGCGAAAATGATTCCGGAGGCTACTGCCGCTGTGCGGAATGTCTCAAGCTTGACGTTCTCCGCCCGGGAGAGGCGGCGCTGCGTCATTTGAGCGACCGCTATGTTTCTTTCGCAAACCGGGTGCGGGCGGAAGCTTCGAAATATCGGCCGGATGTCACCGCCTCCATGTATGCCTACAGTGTTTACCGGGAGCCGCCCCGAAGAGAAAAGGTGGAAAAAAACATTGCCATCGGTTTTGTTCCGTTCATGATGGATCCGTTCGATCAGACGGAACAGCGCTACAAAGGGTGGCGCAAAGGGGGAGCACGGCGGCTTTTTCTGCGGCCGAACGATCAATACGTGAATCCCGGCCTTCCGATGGGATTTGAAAAACGCATGTATGAACACTTCCAGCTCGGAGTGAAGAACGGCATTGTCGGAACAAGTTACGACTCCCTTCACAATTACTGGCAGGCAAACGGCATTGCGGATTATATTCTTGCCAGGGGACATGCCGATCCCTCCCTGTCATTTGAAACCCTGCTGGATGAGTATTGTTCCGCCTTCGGCGCCGCGGCCCCGGAAATGATGAAATATTTTAATTACTGGCGCATCAGGATCTTCGACAGCAAAATAATCCAAGATGCAGAAAAAATTGCCGAAATCGGAAAATACGGCAACTTCCGACGGGGCATCATGTGGTCGATCAGCAGTTATTATTCGCCTGCCGATTTTGACCGGACCGATGCAATTCTGGATGAAGCCGCGGGTAAGAAGCTCTCAGAAACGGAACGCGGACGTCTTGCTAAAATCCGCCTGGCCAACACGCATGCCAGACTGATGTGGATGGCTGTTTCGGCTTCCGGAGATCAGAAGCTTCAACATGGAAGAAATCTGCTCAAGTTCCGAATGGAAAATTGCAAAAAGCTGGATATGGACTGGATTGGTCTCATGGAAGTTGAGTTCATTTTCGGCGATATCTGCGGAATCCGGGAAGCCAATCATTTAGTTGGATATGATGACAGTGTCCGGACTCCTCAGCTCTGGTATTTCTGCCCGGACCCCGGAAATCTCGGTGAAAAAGCGGGATGGGAACATTTTTCATTTGAGAAGATTCTCTCCTCCTGGGACCTGCTCAGCATTGACCGGGCATGGGAACAGCAGCGTGAGGACAGGATTCACCCGAAGTTGTTCCAATTCCTGAAAAATTATGATGGAATCGCCTGGTATGCGCAAAGCATCGAGGTGAAACCGGAATGGAGGGGAAAGACGATTGAACTCTTTTTCGGCGGGGTGGATGAATCCGCCTGGATCTGGGTCAACGGCAGATTTGCCGGAAAACGGGTTTACAGCGGCGGCGGGGAATGGCGGGAAGCTTTTACGGTTCCGATTACGGATCTTGTGGATTGGAACAGAAAAAAACAGCTTGTCGTGGTCCGTGTGGAAGACAAAGCCGGTCTTGGAGGCATCTTCAAGAACATCTATCTTGTAACAAAGAAAAAATAAAAACGCACAGAAAGAAGTTTGACATGAAACAAGTATGGATCTTTTTATGCATCGTCTGTTCCGTTCTGACTCTTCAGGCACAGAACCTCGTGAACAATCCGTCGTTTGCCGATGATTTCAGGGGATATTGGAAGAACAGACATTCCAAATATACCGTTCAAAACGGGATTCTGTGTGTAACAGGCTCTCCCGAAGCGGGAGAACAGGAAAACAACCGCCTGCTGATGACCGGACTGCTTCTCGGCAAACCGTCAGACTATTCGGGCAATACCTGCACACTGCGTTTTTCCGCCAGGACAGAAAAGATTTCCGGAACCTTTTCCATCGCGGTGCGGGAAGCGGCCGGGACGAACTATGCAAAACTCCATCGGATCCAGTTGAAAAAATGGGATTCGAATACGGACTGGAAAACATACACTCTTACTTTCACCTGCAAAGGAGATGTCCGGGAGATGCGTCTTAATTTTCTGGCGCAGGGGCTTGCCGCCGACGATTTGATCCAGATCAGAGATCTGAGTGTGACATGCTCCCGAACACAGGGAATACATTGACGGACTTTCCAATACACGGACTGCTGATTGTCAGTCAAGGCGTCAAGTCAATGTCATGATTTGAGGTGCTCTCTTTCTCGCGTGCGGGAGATATGTTTTCCCTCCCTGTGAGTGGGCTGCGATTCACAGCTGATTCCATATCCGTCGACTCGGATTCCATCAATGATCTGCGGCTCCGGGGCGCTGTTGATCCGTATCACATGTTCTCCCAGAGCAAGATACAATGCCTTTTCCGGAATCTCCCGGAGGGGCAACCCGGTTGCCGCTGCGACATGGCGCAGAACCTCAACGGTACCATTTTCTCCCAGAGGCGCCGCCTGATAAAACGCTTTTCCCTTCCGGGTCAGAAGCGGTGTACCCTCATAGATTCCGGCGGAATACATTTCGAGACAGTCACAGTCTTCCGGAACCAGCAGTTCCAGAAACGTATCGCAGCAGACGGATCGTCCGAACTGTTCCGCCGCAAGACGGGACGCGGCAGGAATCCTTCCCGCCTCCTGATACGTGAGTTCATGGAAATCCTGACGGTCGGCCAGGTTGCAGAATTCACCAACCCGGAGCCCGAACAGATCCGTCATTCCGCATGGACACGGCTCCGTCCGGAAACACCCGTTTTCATCCAGACGGTTCAAACGGCCCTGTGCCAGAATAACGCCGCCGCTGCCGGAATAATCCCGAAGCGCGGCAATGCTCTTGTCGGAAAGATATTCCACCTGGGGAAGGACAACCAGTCTGTATTTCCGCAGCATGGCGCCGTTCAGGCTTCCGGCAGAAACAATGTCAGCGGCAATCCCGAGACGGTTCAGAGCCTGATTGGCCCGGACAATTGCACGGAAAGCGGAATAGTCTCCTCCGTCACGGTATCTTGAAAGAAATCCGGTCAGCATATCGCAGACAATCAGGGCGGGACACTCCGGCAGCGGAAAGGAGGGAAGATTCGCCAGTTCCGCACCGATGCGTTTGACTGCCTGATAGGTTGCTCCCGGAATCCCGCTGTGCGGGAGGATCGCCGGATGATTCTCTTCTCCCATGACGGATTGCCGCCAGCGGAAATAAAAGAGGGAATCGCAGCCGTGGGAAACCGCATCCCAGGCCCATGCCCGGAGTGCATCGAGGCTGTTTTTCAGAGTTGTCACGGGATTCCAGGGACCTGTTTCACTCACTAGAAACGGTCTGGAAGCGCCTTTGATGTTCCGGTAGAAATCCCACATCGAACGGAAGAATTCAATGTTGTCCCCGCCGACATAGCAGTCGCATCCGGCACAGTCCAGTTCCGCGAAAATCTGTTCGGGGGCGACATCCGGCAGAAAAGAGTTCCAGCTGTTCGTCGTGATCTGCCACCGGGGATTTGCCCTGCGCAGGATGTCACGCTGCTCCCTTGCGAATTCTGTATATAATTCACTCATGAAGCGGGCATAGGCGGCCAGATGCGCACAGCGTTTCAGGTTCCGGGGACGGATTTCTTCAAAACGGGAATAATCCCCGCTCCAGAAAGCGCCGTTCCAGGCCTTGTTCAGATTTTGTATGGTTCCGTATTCCGCTTTCAGATATGCTTGAAAACGTTTTTCACATTTTCCGCAGAAACAGAATCCCGTTTCCGCCTCGGCGGCAATTTCATTGTCAAGCTGCCAGGCGACAACCCCCGGAACACGGGAAAAGGTTTCCGCCATGGCGCGGACAATTCTCCGCACGAATTTCCGATAGGTCGGAGAGGACGGACAGTAATGGCGCCGGTCACAGTCACTGACAAGTTGTCCGGAACGCCCTGTCTTGAGAATGGACGGATGCTTGTGCGACATCCATTTGGGCGGAGCCGCACTCGGCGTGCAGAGAATGGTCGAGATCCCGTTTTCGTGCAGTTTCCCGATCACGCGCAGATACTGCCTGAAATCAAATATTCCATCGCGCGGTTCGAATCGTCCCCAGTTGAATTCTCCCATCCGGACACAGTTGATATGAGCATCCCGCATCAGGCGGATATCCTCCTCAAGTCTTTCTTCCGGCCAGGCCTCCGGATAATATGCACAGCCAAAAAATTTCATTTCTCCTCATTTCGTCTTTGATGGAAACCGGATCGTTTCACAATGATTTCATCCGGTAAAGTTTTCCGCAGAAAAATCGTCTCATTCCGGATAACGCCGGAATTCCAGTGTGATTTTTTCCGGCGCTTCAACGATCACTTCCGGAATTTCCTCCGGCGAACGCACCGCCTGCGCACACAGACTGATCCGATGCGGTCCGAAACGCAGATTGCGGACCCCGTGACAGGCCGTGCAGTTCGAATGCCAGAGAATTTTCCGGTTCGGATAGTCGCATTCGATGCCGAGAACCGATTCCAGCGTCATGGCGATCGGCCCGAGGGCGCTCCAGCCGCAGAAATCCATCTTTCCGTAATTTCTTTCCTCTTCCCTGCCGTATTCCATGTAATCGACTGTTCCGGGAAGCGCGTATTCCGGAGAGTACAGCTCCCAGATGGTGTGCGGTTCCACTTCACGGTAGACCCGATTCATCATGGAGATGTGACGCATGGAAATTTCCCGGGCAAGCGCATATTCCCCGCAGCGCATGAGCCCGCGGACAATCATATAGTTGTTCATGGCCCAGACCCCGCCCTGGGCGTACATGCCGTCCGGGGAATAGTTCGGGTTGTCTTTCGAAACGGTCGGCACGGGATGCGGTGTATAAAACTCCCCGGGATCCCGGAGATATCCGACAAGAGATTTCAGTCTGTGCGCATCGCAGGCCCCCGCCAGCATCGGCCAGAAAGAGGCAATCGTTTTCGCGGCGGAAAAATAGGCCCGGTAGTTCTCATGCTCCAGTCCCTGCAGAAGCAAGTCAAGATAGAAGCCGATCCGTTCGCACCAGTGGCGGCGGTTCAGGAAATCAATGCGCTCCTCATATTTCTCGCGGAATTCCGCTGCGGTCCGGTCATCGTTGACAAGCCCTGCCAGTTCCGCAATACTTTCCGCGGCGAGTGCCGCCTGAGCCGCGAGATCAATCCAGCCGACGTCATTGCCCGCCTGATTGCGCCGCGCAGACCTCGGCGAGTTGTCCAGCCCGCACGCGGCGCCGTTGGCAAACCACCAGGTCCCGTCAATCCGCCGCTGCCCGGTGGAGAGCCAGCGGTCAAATGCAGTCAGGTGTTTCAGAACGCGCGGGATCCGCTCGACATTGCCGGTCTGTTTCACATAATCCAGTTCCGCCCAGGCGGCAAGCGGGGGATTGCAGTTCCCGAATTTTCCATTGAAGGGCATATCCGTCCCGGTTCGAATGTCGTAACAGCGCGGAATGCAGCCGTCCGGAGACTGAATCGCGTAAAAATTGTCCAGCGACTCGATTCCGGGCAGGAGTTCCGGCTCGTATTTCGCATATTCCGCCATAAAACAGGTGTCCCAGAAATAAAGGTTGTTTTCATCAAACCCCTCCTTCATGTAACGTCCTGCGGGAGTCGCCGGATCCTCGACGATATGATTTCCGGCGATCTTCCATGCACATGCAATAAGTTCTTTCCAGTCTTCACAGTCGGGATGCTGAATTTCCGGAATCGGCATTCTTAATTTCTCCTTTCTTTCTGTTCGGGATAAGTGAAGCTTCCGACATCGCCGTCGTCTGTGACAGCCAGAACCGTATAAACTCCGGCGGATTCGACCTGAAGCACTTTTGAAAAATGCCGTGAGTCCCGCCTCATGATTCCAGAATCGAAGATTGTTTCGTCCCCGCCGTTCACGATTTTAACCTGGCGGATCACCTGCGGCGCCGTGACTGTCACACGCAGTTTCGCATAGGCCTCGCGGATTGCCAGATCGTCCACACATCCGCTTCCGGGATGATAGCCCATACCGACACTGAACTGACAGTGCACGGCATCTTCCGGAACAGAAAACGGTTTTCCGTTAACGGTTTTCCAATGCTCGGCACCGGCCCCCCGCGCGTGGAACCCGTGCCCGTTTTTCCAGTCCGCAGGCCAGAAGGTGATGGTAAAACCCAGGGATCCTGTGCGCGGCAGATTTTTCCCCGGTTTGATCCGGCAGGAGGCAATGTAAGGCGTCCCCTTTTGGAATTTTCCGATCGGAACTGCGCACCAGATGTTCCGGTTGTATCCATGGAAACATACGGCTTTGCCCTGGACGGGATCCCCGATCACGGCGAAGTCCACCCCCTCCCTGTATTGATCCTCGTTCCACTTCCAGCCTGCCAGACCGGATTCAAAGTCGGCATTCGTGCAGAATGCGGAGATGAGATTCGGCGCGGGCAGCTTCGGATCGCTCGTCACTCGAATCTGAATTTCCCCGCTGGCCAGGCGGAGACAGACTACGGCGAAACAAACAGCGGTGATTCGCAGAAACATGGCAGCACCCCCGTTTCAGTATTCGTAGATGCGGACTTCGTAAGGTTGAAAAGAGTCCCGGATAATCCCGTTTTCAATCCGGACCTCGCAACCGGCGTATTTGAGGCGAGCGGAACAGGTGACTCTGTCCGGGATGGAAAGTTCCGCCTGAACAGGTTCGTTAACGGTGTTCGCGCAGGAAATCATGGTTTTTCCCTGATATTTCAGAACCGCGACATCAATCCTTCCCTGAAGTTTCATCATGGTTTTTTCTCCAAGGCAATATGCGGGTGCAAGCTCCCTGATCCGCGCATGCACGATTTTCTGGCGCTCAAAGGTATCGGGATGCTGCCGGGGCAGGACACGATCCTCCTTCGGCTGGAATGTCCACCATCCGATTCCGCGGATCCCGTGATTCATGGCGAGAAAGGCCATGACCTCCATCTCCTGCGGCGTCGGCGGACGCGGCCAGGCCTGTCCGGGACCTTCGCCGAAAATCTGAAGCCAGAGCATGCAGGTTTTTCCGGGATCCTCCCGGCAGGCCCGCACCAGTCTGTCCGCATGTGCCGAGACCATCGTGACCTTGCCGTTCGGAATCGGATACGGATCTGTGGACAGGACATCCGCAAACTCCTGATTCTGTGTCACGGCATTGATGACATTCAGCCATGCCGGACGGTCGGGGTCCATCTCCTTGTAAAGCTGATAGCGCAGCCTGTTTCCTTCGATTTCTGCGTCGGTTTCATCGGCCATGCTCCACATGAGAATGTTGTCCAGATCACGCAGTTTGAGCATCATGGCAACCCAGCGGTCGATCATCTCATCGGTAATTTCCGTATGGCACTTGAGATAATACGGCGTCGGGATAGAATAAACACCGCCTTTTACGCGTGCATTGATCATGTCACGCGTCGTAATTCCCAGCTTCTGACGCCGCGTCCATTCACCGAAATTCCAGGCTTCCAGACCGCCGATTTTCTTCAGCGCTTCAAAATCCGTTTCCGTGGAAATATCCAGGGAACCGGCTTCCACGCAGTTGTAGGATGCGTCGCGGTAGTCGCCGCTGTAATAGTCCGCGATATAGGCCAGATACTGTTCCCGCGTCATGGACTCCTTCTCCGATGATCCCGGATAGGCAATGGAAAAAATCGGAAAGAAAAACTTCCCGTTCAGATAAAAGTTATGATCCCGGATCGTCAGGATATTTTTCGGTTTCGAGGTTTTCAGCGGGATCTTCCAGAATGATTTTTCTGCGGATTTCAGCGCCTTCCCCGCGCCGTTGAACAGTTGCAGATGCAGTTTGTAGCGGCCATTCCGCAGCCCGGAAAGCGGAAGTGTGAACTCGTTCGTGAAAAAGACCGGCCGGATTGTCCGGGAAAGAAGGCTTCTGCCTTCCCGGGAAAGAATGTCCGCCCGGAGATGGAACCCCTTCATTGATTTCGTATATTTGAGTTCCAGAACGGCCTGCAGATTCTCCTGTCCGTCATATAGAATCCGATCCAGTGACAGTGCAAAAGACCCCGCTTTTCTTTCCGCCTGTTCTCCTGCAAGTGCTGCAAGATCAACAGGAATGCCGGAAACGCGCAGGAAAGCATCCGGTTCATGAAAGGTTCCGTTCCGCAACGGCGCCCATGTCGCATTTTCCTTCGCGGCCGGATTCCCGCGTGCCAGATTGATTCCCCACTCCGGAGAAAAACGCTCCCCCTGAATCCGGAGGGCGCGAAACGGAATTTTTGCCTCCAGGCTCCAGAAGGTCCGATAAACCTGAACCCCGTAGCGGATGTCCGAAAGCCGTCCCGGGAAATGCAGAATCCCCGCTGCATTGACGGCAATATGCTGATAGTTCCCCGTACAGCCCGGATCAAGAAAGATTTCAGCCACATCAATCGCGAACGGCGCACCGACTGCTGCAATTTCCTTCGTCTTTGCCTCATGGTCACGGAAATGGCATTGGATGCCGATATACAGATTCTCTTTATCGACAAACAAAAATCCTTCGGTTTTTTCTTTCAGCGCACCGCCGTCCAGATTGTGGAACGGACCCGTTTTCCAGGCCTTCTGCCAGACTGCTTCCGCCAGATTCCCGTCAATCAGGCCTGGAGCCTCCAGTTCCGGCAGCACGATTTCTCCCGCAAGGATTCCGGACTGCAGAAGCAGGACAGGGAACAGAAAACTCTTTTTCATACTTCAGACTTCCTTCTTTTCCGGTCAGGGTCTTGTGATATAAAGACTCTCGTCATTGTAGAAGCGGATTGTTTTCGCACGCTGTGTCCTGACATGTCCGTCAAAATACGCGGTCGTTGAATAATTCCCGCTGTTCTGCGCCACGGTGAAATCGAGAAGAAAACGGTTGTTGTCCGTGGTGTAAAGATCTGTGTAGAAACTTCTTCCGCCGTGCATAAACACGGGGAATCCGCCTGCCCAGGTCCACCAGCCGTCCACGGAGGTGTACATCCGGTATCCCTCCATGAAATTGAACTTCTTCGACGGATTTTTCACCTGATTCTGTTTCAGGAGATTGCTGCTTCCGTCGTTGTTGTTCCAGCCGACATTCAAGTTGATTTTATAGGAGAAATACTGCAGATAGCATGTTTCCGTCTTTCTGAGATTGGATTCCGGATAACTCGGGCAATAAAAAACCGGGTTGTTGTCTTTGTAAAGCCCGTCGACACCCCAGGAATCGGCACAGTTCTTCCCCGTGATATAATTCCATGCAAGAACTGGCCAGGCTGCCGCACCGTCCGTTTTTCCCGGAGTCGGACTCATCTTCGGAAGCAGCCAGTCCTGATTGTCATTGGAATAGAGTGCAGAACCGATCTGCATCTGCTTCATATTCGCAGTGCAGCTGATTGCGCGCCCTTTTTCTCTTGCCTGATTCAAGGCGGACAGAAGAAGTCCCGCCAGAATCGCAATGATCGCTATAACAATTAAAAGCTCTATCAATGTAAAGTGAACCTGATTGTATTTCGCCGTTTTACCCATGGGAATCTCCTTTTTATATTTGTAATTGTTCATACGTAAAGTTTCTCATCCATCCATCGGCAGACCGCGTCCGGGTCGGCACCGAACCGTTCATAGTGTTCGAAAAGAACAGCAAGAACGGCGGTTTTCTCTTTTGTCAGAATCGCGGAATTATAAATCAAAGCGTCTTTTTCCGGAAAGAAATTCATGAAATCCTCACGGGTGTTCCAGGAATAATCCGCAGGCCTCATATCTTTTCTGGGAGAAATGATCCCGGAAAAAGCGGTCAGTTTTTTCTGGTATTTTTTTGAAAGCAGTATCTTGAGAAACTTCCAGACTCTTTCCTTTTCATTCTGCGTGATGGAGGGGTTTGCAAAGGTTTTGAGAAAAGCTTCGGAAAGATGCATGATCCGCCTGCCGTCCCCTGCGCGGACGGGAAGGATGCGGAATTCCTCCGGATCAGCGCCGAATCGGGAAGTGCATTGGACGGGAAACCAGGAGCATGTGTCCAGACTGAGAGCGGTTTTCCCCTGCAGAAACGCCGGTTCCGAAAGAGGGCATTTTCCCATATCCCTGCTCATCTCAAAAATTCTCCGCCCGGTTTCCGTAGCATAGAACGGCGCTTTGAAAAGAAGTGAAACATCAGGATTGCGGTAAAGCGCCAGGATGACCGAAAGCTGGAAGATCGGAAAGAACCAGATTGAGGCGTGATCAATGGAAAGATCTGCCGGAGAATATCCTTTGCTCCGGCATCGGACAGCCAGTTCCTTCCACCAGTTCATGGAGGAAACTTCATGTATTGTCCGATCCATCCCGATTTCCCTCAAGATTGTCAGGTTGACCGCCGCCTGATACGAAAACTTGAAAAAAGGAAGCTGAAGATTGCTGTTCTCTCCATGGAATGTGGTGAACTGCTCCATTACATCGTGAAAATCGGGAAATGCGGAATAATCCATCATGCAGCCATCCATTTTGATCCAGCTGTCGGATTCTGCAATGACGACCTTATGTCCGGAAACATTGGTGCGGATCTCTCTGGGCTTGTTCAGAACATGAATCCGGAGATGGAGATCGTTTTTCTCTGAGATTTCATCAGATATTTTCTGAAATTCCCGGATGGGAAAGGTGGTTCCCGTAAGGTAGAAATCGACATCAAGCGTGTCTCCGCCGTTGAGAAAGGAACCGACACCGTTGACAATTTTTATTTTTCCGGATTGTTCCATGGCCTTGAACGCACGCTGAACGGAGGCATAGGGAATCTTGAACTGTTCCCCGATGTCGGTATATTTCGGCAGTCTGTCTCCGGGGCGCAGTCTCCCCTCAGAAACCAGGCGGTCGAAATAGGCGGAAATTTTTTCCGGGATTGTCATCTCCACTCCTCTGCATTATACTGTCATGCTATCTAGATAGCTATTTACTATATTATACTGCATTCCTCTCATTTCGTCAAGAGATGAAAATAAAAATAATGAAAAAAACACACAGCCATCCCATAGGAAAAGAAAAAGTTGAAAGGTGATGGTTCTGGATGCAACTTATATTTCAGCAAAAAAACCAAGGAGCATCCATGAAACCATCAAAGCATAAAATGACCGTGTTGTCGCAAATATTCAAGTTGAT
>CASEFP010000246.1 GCA_949287225.1 uncultured Lentisphaeria bacterium | reverse complement strand
CGGGAAACGACCGTCCGTGCGAGATCGAGGAAATCGCGGCGGAGGAACGCGTTGTCCGATGGAATCTTCAATGCGGCAAGAGACAGGAAAATCTCGGGCGCTTCCGCGATTTCCGCTTCAAAACGTTCGCGCAGGTTCCGCATTTTCGCCAGCATCTTTTCATCGAGATTGAGATGCGCTCCGTGCAGAAGGCGGAACACCATGTCCGAGAAGGAGCAGGGCAATGCGTCGTGATCCTGCGGTCCGGACCATCCGGTCAGTCTTGCGAGCTTCATGACTTTTTCCCAGAGGGGAAGCATGATTGTCGCGTATTTCCCGTAGCGCCGTTCGCAGAAGCCGGGCAGGAAGGTTTCGAGCTTTGCTTCCGCCGGATTCCACGCGGCCGCGGACATGAAGTCCAGCATCAGGGTGTCCGTGTGCGAACACTCCGGCCAGTAGACCAGTCCTTTGCACATCGGATCGGCGGCGGCGAGGGGGAGGCGCCGTTCGATGATCTCATAGTTCCCGCGGATCTCGCTTGCCGGTTCATAGGCGTGGAAGATTCCGAAGATCCACGGGAATCTTCCCATGATCCCCCAGCTGGTGAAGTTGTGTTCCTCATCCGTTGTGTCGGAGGTGTAGTCGAAGATCAGCGTGTGCGCTGGATCGAGTTCCTCCACGAGTGCGCGCACCTCCTCGTTCGACCAGTACATGCAGAAGTCCCAGCTTCCGATCAGGAGCGGCGCGTTCGGATATTTTTCACGCAGTTTCGAAATGATGCGCCGGTAGGTATAGAGCTTCATCTGGTGGTTGGACGCGTGATCGGTGTAGCACTGGCGTTCGGCAAGCCCGATGGTGTGGAAGAGATCGGGCGCGCCGTATTCGCGGATGTGCGTTTCGGTCAGTTTGAAGTAGTTGTCCAGATTTCTGTCCTTGCGGATGTCCCAGACAAGGCCGGTTTTTTCACTGTAGCCGGCAGTCGCCTGCGGAAGAAACGCCGGTTTGACCTTGTTGAGAAAATCATAGGGCGTCCGGCTGTACCAGTGCGTCATGGTTCCGACGTCCTCGGGATGGAGCAGGTCGCGTTCCCGTGCATAAGCGAGAATCTTCTTCCGGAGTTCGCCTCGGTATTTGAGGCTCCAGAAGAGATTCCGGTCGTCGTAGGAGCGTTCTTTGGATTCCGGGACCTCATATCCGGGATAGGAGACGATCTCCGGAAACGCCTTCTGAAAAAGATCGTCCAGTCCGATGCGGAGCATGAAGAGATTCAGACGGCGCTTGAGAAGCCAGTCGATTTCTCGTTTCCACTCGGTATAGTCCCAGTGTTCCGCCTGAAACCGGTTCAGACTCCGGTGGGCGAAATAGCGAAGGCCGCGGTATTCGAAACGGGGAGATTCCAGAATGTCGATTTCGGAAATGCTGATTTTTTTCCGGGCGGGGATCACGTCGCCGTCCCAGAAATAGTGACAGCCCGCCTGCGACTCGAAGAAATGGTAGACACTGTAAAGGAGTGCACGGGGCCTTCCTCCGGCGAGAAAAAGGAGATTGCGTTTCCCTTCCTTTGCGGAGATCAGCTGATAGTCGTCCGTGTTCGTCCGGATTCTGAACTGCGGGATGACTTTTTCAATGATCTTTGCGTGCGTGAAGGCGTTGACGGCGTCGGAGCCGAGCACGATCAGATCGCTTTTCCCGTCATCACGTGTCACGACGGGGAGCGTCTCCCCGGTGGATTTTTTCCAGAGTGCGGCGAATTCGTCGCCGGCGATCCGGAAGACGTCCTGTTTTTTAGGGACGAGAATCTTAAGCATTTTGGAATCTCCCATATTCCGTTATTTTTTCAGCAGACGCCTGTAGTTTTCGCCGATGGTGTCCCAGAGCTTGAGCGCGTCGGGAGCGCCGACGACTGTGCCGTAGCCGCCGCGGTAGGTCCATGCCGCGATGCGGTCCACGCCCGCGGCCTCGGCGATGTCGGCCCACTTCGCGACCTGGGCCCAGTCCTTCGGCTGTTTGTAGTAGCCCATGAGCCAGCGTTCGGATTTCTTGCCGTATTTTCTGGCGACTGCAACGGTCCGTTCGGTGATGTCACGGTAGAAGTCCTCCGGAAGCGCCCAGTTGACGATTGTTGTCGAGAATACGTCGAAATAGGGGCATGCCGCGACCATGTCCCAGTTGTCGTAACCGCGGTATTCGGAAACATAGTAGCCGTTCTGTGTCGCGTGGACGCAGCAGGTGATCTCCAGTGCCGGATTGATCTCCTTGAGCGCCTTGGAGGTTTCGGAGAGCACGACCAGCGCCTCGCGCCAGCGGAAGAGCTTGACGTCATTGGTCATATAGCGGGGCATCTCGTAGCCGTAGTAGTCGGCGAAGCGTTTCCGGCAGACGGGGCAGAAGCATGTCCAGTCGTCCGCGACGCCGCCGGTGATGGAGGCGATCCCCTTGGGGAACGCGTAGTGCGGCTCGTCCCAGAAGAAGCCGTCGGGACTGGTCTCGCGCGCCAGTGTCACGCAGAAGTTGCGGAAGTAATCGCGGTAGCTGTTCGTGTTGAAGCAGGCATACGGGAGCTTTTCCCCCGTGAGCGCGGAAACCTGGCGGTTCTCGACGTTGTCCTGGAGGAACTTGCTGACCTGCTCCCCTCCGAAATACTTCCCGTTGCCCCACGGGTCGATCAGGACGCGCAGGCCCATTTCATGCGCTTTTGCCACGATTTTCGGAATGTTCGGGCGCCAGAAGTCGAAATCGAATTCCGTGACCGCGAGAATCACGGTCGTGCACCCGTGGTCGAGCATCTCCTGAAAATCCTTTTCCGCATGCTCCACATAGTTGAGCCCGTAGTAGCTGACTGCCGTTTGTGTGATTGCCATTTTTTCTTTTCCTGTGTTGGGTTTATGAAATGGTATCGAGCGCTTCCGAGGCGATTGCCAGACGTCCTTTCCAGGATGCGATCGAATCGCCGAAGCGGTTGGTGAGCACCAGAAGAAACCGTTCCGTTTCCGGGTCGATCCACATTGCCTGCCCGGTCCAGCCCGTGTGGTAAATCGCCGCTTTCGAGAGACCATGCGGAATATAGGAGGGATCCAGATTCCAGCCGAGCGAGCGCGCTGCCATGTTCCGCGGCGCCTGATTTCGGAAAAAGAGTTCCCTTGTTTCGCGCCGGAACAGGCCGCCTCCGCCGTCAAGCATCATGCGGCAGAATTTCGCCAGATCGTCCGCCGTCGAAAAGATCCCCGCGTTCCCGATCCGGTGCGGAGCGATGGCGCGCGCGCCGTGGTCGGAGATCACGCCCGGATCCGCGTTGATGGTCCGGATCGTCCGCGTAAGCGCTCCCTCCGGCGGCGCGCCCCAGCGTGTGTCCGTCATGCCGAGCGGCGCGAAAATGCGTTCCGCAGCAAGCTCCTCCAGTCTGCAACTGGTCACTCTTTCGATCAGGAGTCCGAGCAGGATGTAATTGGTGCAGGTATATTCATAGAGGGTTTCCGGCGGACGTGCAAAATCCTCGGCGAGAATGGCCTGCACCATTTTTTCCGCCTCCCCGGGGAAATATGGATAGTTGATCTGCACCCCGGAGCAATGAGTCGCGAGATGGCGCACGGTGACGGGTGCGGGAAGGTTGCCGCGATACGGGAGATACTCCGTGAACGGCGCATCAAAGTCGACCAGTCCCTTCTCGATGCAGAATGCCAGAAGCGGCGCTGTTCCAACGACTTTGGTAAGACTGGCGATGTCGAAGACGCTGTTCTCGCACATCGGTGCGCCAGTCTTCCTGTCGGCTGTTCCGCTGACAAAGCGTATGAAATCTTCATGGCGCGTTCCGCCGAGCACGACGGCTCCGTCGATCAGGCCGGATTCAATCTGACGGGCTGGATGCTTCATGCCGGCTGCTCCTTTGCTGATTTTACCGTGCTCTGCCGGATCACGAGGCGTGAGTCGAGATAGCGGCAGACGCCCCGGGCGGGCATATGGAATTTGATTCTTGCATACAGCGTTTCAAAGGCGATGCGCGCGATGTCGCGCACGGGATAAGATACGGTTGTAAGCGGCGGATAGATTTCCGAAGCCACCGGCAGATCGTCGAATCCCGCGACGGCCGCCTCGTCGGGCACGGAGATTTTCAGCTCGTGACAGAGATTAATGGTGCGCGTGGCGAAGAGGTCGTGATAGCAGAAAATACCCAGCCGTCCGGCGCGTTCCCGCCGCAGGATCCGCGCGATTTCCGCGCGGCATGTGTCCGGAGCGTTGTAGTCCAGCTGGAGGATGTTTTCCTCATTGAGAAGAATCCCGTGCGCCAGAAGCCCCGCTCGGAATCCGAGCAGCCGCTCGTCGCTGCGCTTTCCGGACTGCCCGATGTAGGCGAACTCTCCGATTCCCTGCGCGACAAGGTGGGAGGCCATCTCCTGCGCAGCCTTCTGGCTGTTGACCAGAACCGAATCACACTCCAGCGACGCAAGACGGCGCCCTAGCATGACATACGGTACGTCAAGCGTGGTATAGAAAGCCTCCTCCTCGGGCGTGGAGGCCCATGGACAGATCATGATTCCCGAAACTCCCTGCCGCGCAAACATTTTCAGCCGTTCGCATTCCGTCTTGAAATCGTAATTGCTTGAAGCGATGATCAGGCTGGCCCCGATTGAGTGCGCGAACTCCTCGGCATGACAGGCAAGTGTCGCAAAATAAGGGCTTTCCAGACAGGTCGCCAGAAAGCCGAGCAGCATCCGCCCGTTCTCGCGGCTCTGCGGCGGCGTCAGCGCTGCGATCCGGTAATCCCGCCCTTCTTTCCGGATTACGGACAGGTCGCGCAGTTCCTCGATGATATGGAATGCGGTTTTCAGGGAGATATTCTTCCGGACTCCCAGTTCCCGCGTCGTCAGGAAACGCTCCCCGGGCGAACCGAATTTCCCGGCGGAAAGTTCTCCGAGAATCTCTTCAAGAATTTTTTCCCGTTTCATCGCGTTTCCTTTTTTTTGTTATACTTTTTGTTGTATAAAAAATATTATATCATGTATCATTATAACCATCCTGAGCGATTTGTCAAGAGTGAAACGGAAAAAAAGTGAAAGTGCAGATTTTTAAAAATAATCCGGAAAAAATTATTTCAAGTACTTGAAATTTTTCTGGTTTTGATTATAATGTATAGAGAAAACAAAAATCAAGAGAGATGCCGGAATGATATCACTGAAGGAAATCGGAAGAATCTGCGGACTGTCCGAATCGACGGTCTCCAAGGCGCTGAAGGGGAATCCGGCGATCCGCCGTTCCACGGCGCAGCGGGTCGCCGAAGTCGCACGGAAATACGGGTATCAGCCCAACGCGATGGTGCAGTGCATGCAGACCGGTCAGAGCCGCAGCATCGGCATCGCCTACAACAACTTCCGCTGTCAGTTCGCCGGTCAGGTGATGGAGGGAATCCAGCAGGTTCTCCATGAAAACAACTATGATTCCTTCGTGATCCAGTGGGACAAACTCGTCAAGGATAAAATCGAGCTGCTCGGGCGTTTCGCGCGCCGCCGGGTGGACGGGATTCTCCTCTTTCCGCCGGAATCCGCCGATCCCGCTGAGCGCCTTGCCGAACTGCGGAACATCCACTGTCCGGTCGTGGTGATTGACCAGCGCTGGCCGGGACACGATTTCGACTATGTGGGATGCGACAATGCAAAGGGGATGCATGATCTTGTATCTCATTTGATCGCAAATGGTTACAAGCGCTTCGGCGTGATCGCGTTTCCTTCGACCAGTTCGGGCGAGGAACGCAGGAGAGGGTTTCTTGAGGCGATGTTCGAACACAATCTTCCGATCGACGCCTCGCTTCTGACGGTGGCGGACGAGGCGTTTCAGGGGGCCTATGCCGCAGCTCGTTCCCTGATGGAGCGTTCCGACCGTCCCGATGTGATTGTCTGTTATAATGATTATATTGCCCGTGAGGCGCTGAATGCCGCCTGGGATCTGGGAATTCATGTTCCTGAGGAACTTGCCGTCACCGGTTTCGGGAATCTTCCGTTGTGTTCCCTTGTGCGGCCGTGTCTTACGACGGTGGACCAGTTCTCCTTCGAGACCGGGGTTGCCGCGGCGAAGCTCCTTCTTGAGCGGATTTCAAGCACTGGAAATTTTGAGCGCCGGGATGTTGTGATCCCGACGGAACTTATTTTACGGAATTCAAGTCGTTAAGGAGGATAAGCAATGAAAGGAATCGTTATGATGAATGCTCCACAACTCCGAAACAGGACCCGTTTCACCCTGATCGAACTCCTCATCGTGATTGCGATTATTGCAATCCTCGCCTCCATGCTGCTGCCCGCGCTGAGCAAGGCACGTGAACGCGCCAAAGCCACGCAGTGTGTCGGGAATGTGAAACAGTGCACCATGGCACTGCAACTGTATGCGGATGACTACAAGGGAACGCTTCTCAAGGCAGTTCCGGAGAACCTTGTTTACTGGACGAACGTTCTTTACCGTCAGAAATACATTCCGACAGGCAAGGTTTTCCTGTGTCCCAAGCAGAATCAGAAAACTCCCTGGAAAGACAATCCCGACGCACTTTATACCTATGGGCTGAATCGTGACATCACACAGAACAGTGATCAGTCGCATATTATAGACAATGCCGGCTATTTCGTCAATATCTATAGTGCAATTCCTAAAAAATCGCCTTCCATTGTCTGGCTGACCGGTGACAGTCTTTATGTTCCCTCCGATAAAACCAAAATGAGTCCCAGTGTGGTAAAAGGACATGCTGTTCTCAGCTGGAATACAGGCAAGGAAGGCTCGGTCTCCATCCGTCACAGCAGCAAGGCGAATCTGGGATTTCTGGACGGTGGCGTTCGCCCGATCGGCGGAGAGCAGATGATCAACCTTTTCCCGCGTGTGCAGGAGTGGTATTACAACGAGTCCATCAGAAGACGGAATGTCAACTGATTGCTTTTCCCCGTGTGATTATGAACAGATTGTCATAAAATTCAAGGAAAGGATGAAGATTATGAAAGGAAAACTGCTCCTGTCCGGAAGCGTGCTCTGCGTCTGCGCCGCGCTTCATGCCGCACCGGTGTTCCTCAATCCGTCGTTTGAACAGGGAACCAGCGGATACTGGATCAACCGTCCGGCTTCCGCGCGTGTCGAACCCGGCGATCCGACCGACGGAAAACAGAGTCTTGTCGTCCGCGTTGTTCCCGGGAAGACCGTCAGCGTCGTGCAGGGACTCAACTATGAGCCGGATCAGTATTACAAGATCAGCTTTGACGCGAAGGCCACGGACGCGCAGCTCAAGATGCAGATCATGCTCCAGGGCAGTAAGCCGCTTTCTTTCTTCAGCGATCCCGATCTGAACAAACCGTTCCCGCTCACGGCGGAATACAAACGCATGAGCCTTGAACTCGGTCCGTTCCCGGAAGCCGTCGGGAAGAATCCGGTCAAAAAGCTGATGATCTATTTCAATATCACCGGATCCAAAGAGGGCGGCAAGGTCAATCTCGACAATCTTTCCGTCGAACTCCGTCCCGCTGCCAAGACCTCCGCGAAATCCATTCTGAAAAACGGTTCCTTTGAACAGGGGCTTGCCCAGTACTGGGTCAACCGCCGCAAATGTGCCGAGGTTGTCTCCTCCGCAGCAAGCCACGGGCGCAAAAGCCTGAAGGTCACGCCGGAAGACAAGGTCGTGGATCTTGTCCAGGCGATTCCGATGAAACCGGGTGAAATCTATACGCTGCGCTTCGATGCGAAAAGCTCCGTGCCGGAGAACGGCCCCCGGCTGACGCTCGGCGTGCTGATGCGCGGCAGGACTCCGCTTGCCTATTTCGCTCCAAAGGGCGAGCAGAAGCGTTTTGCCGATCCGGTTCCGGTCGAGGGTGAATTCAAGACTTTTGAATATGAACTCGGCCCGTTCCCCGACAACTGGCGCGGAACCAAGGTGGAGAACCTGATGTTCTACTGGCACGTGAAGCCCGGCACGAATCCCGGAAGCATCTATCTTGACAATCTTCAGGTCGAAACCGTGTCCGCGGATCAAAAAAAAAAATAGGGGAATAGTTTTTCATTTCCCCGGCGACATCCGGATTTTTGAAACAGGGTTTCCGCTCAAGGTCACATATGGGGCCGGAACGGGAACCCTGAAAGTCCGCGGAACGGATGCGCTCGGAAGAGAACTCTTTTCCGCGGAATCCGAGCAGGGCAGACCCGAGCTCACCATCCAGATCACCGAACCCGACTATTATGCGCTTACAGCCGAGGTGATCGAAAACGGGAAAAGCGTGAAAAGCGCGCGGACCACTTTTGCCCTCACCACTCCGCTCCCCGCGGATTACTACACCACCGAACAGCCCGCCTTCGGCGTATGGGGCGGACTGAATCCCGAACTGCGGCGGCTCGGCGGCGCCAAATGGGACCGCCAGCTTTTCTTCACATTGTTCCAGAAAAAGGATTTTCAGGCTGTCGCGCCGACCGCGGAACAGATCGCGGCGCGCGAGCCGGTCAACATCATCCGCTGCATGAACATCCTCAACCCATTCAAGAGGATGGTTCCTGTCAAGAAGGAGGAGTGGCCGGCCCTGGAGAAGAAACTGGAAAAGGACATCCTCTCCCGCAAGGGGCTTGTGCAGGTCTGGGAGACCCAGAACGAGCCGATGGTCGGCGAAAATTTCCACGGCACGATGAAGGATGTGATGGACATCATCCGTTTTGAAAGCCGCATCGTCCGCAAGGTCGATCCCGAAGCCGCCATCGCCGGAATCTGCATCAACCCGATGAATGCCAACCAGTACAACCAGTATGTCGGCTACTACAAAAACCATGGCGTCGACCGTCTGATCGACGGTGTCATGCTCCACCCCTACATCCCCGGCGCGCAGAATCCCGACCTTGCCGGATACGTCGAAACGCTCAACCGCCTGAACCGTGAACTTTCCGAGATCGCCGGACATCCGGTTCCGATGTACATCAGCGAAATCGGCTACTCCGCCAAGCCCGGCGGCGAAGTGACCGAATACCAGCAGGGGGCCTATCTCGCCCGCGTGATGCTGCTCAACTTCACGATCCGCAACCTCAAGGCGTGCGTCTGGCACATCGGGCTCTGGAACGAGGCGACCTCCCAGCGCGAACTGGACTTCGCCCTGATCCGCAAACAGGAGCCGGGGAGCAAGGTCTATCAGCCGAAACCCTCCTTCGCCGCGTGGGCGACCGCGTCGCGGATGCTCTACAACGCAAAACTTCTGCGGGAACTCAATGTCGGGCGTACGATGCGCGTCTGGCTCTTTGAGAAGGCGGGAAAACCCATGCTTGTCGCGTATTCCCTGATGCCCGAACCCGTTCAGATGCAGCTCGCGTTCCAGGCGCCGGAAGCCGAGATCGTCGACATGTGCGGCCGCCGTTCCAAAGCCCACATCAGGGACGGCATCCTGAAACTGACGCTCGGGGAAGGGCCCGTCTATATCTCCGGCGGCACGCTTGACCAGTTCGCCGCCGGAAAATTCGAGGCGGTCTTCACGCCCGAGGAGATGGCGGCCGTCCCCGGCGGCGAGCTGACGGTGAAAATCCGTCTCCCGGAACATCTTGCCGATCAGGCGCTACTCCGGCTTCAGCCGTTCCGTGCGGGTAAAGCTCATCTGGAAGGCTCCGGACGCGACTGGACCATGAAACTCTCCCTCTCTCCCGACGCGCAGCCCGGTGAGTGCGACCTTTTCCTGATGCTCTCCCGGAACGGCGTCAACCGCTACATCTGGCAGAAGATTCTGCGGATCAAGCCGAAGATGGAACTTGCCGATGTGAAACCCTGTGAAGCCGGCGCCCGGGCGGCGCTCTCCTTCCATCTGCGCGCCAACGATCCGGCAGAACACGAGGCGAAAGTGGAGATTCTCAACGAAAAGAACACTGTCATCGGCGGCGGAACCGCCCGGGTGGGAGGGGAAACGGTCCTGCCTCTTCCGCGCGGGACGGTTTCCGCTACGCCGACCCGGTATTTCGCCCGTCTGACCACGCCGGGCGGGAAACCCTTCACGCTGGAGCTTCCGGTCAATCCGCTTCCGGTCGGAATCCCCTATTGTGAAAATGCCGTTTCCCTGCCTGTTGCGCAGTGGCCCGCGCGCGGCGCCTATCCGCTGGCGACCGGCAGTTACAGCCGGCACGGACTGAAGAGGGCATACGACAGGCCGGACGGCACGCTTTATCTCGCAGGCGATAAAAAGTATCTCTACCTTGCCTGCGAGGTGAAGGACCGCGAATTCCTGCCCTCCGGCGACGCCGCGTCCCTCTGGAGCGGCGACTCCCTCCAGATCGGCATCAGCGTTCCGCAGTCCGACATGTACCGCGCCAACAACGACGGCATCCAGGAGACCGCCTACGCCGAATTCGGGCTTGCGCCGGACAACCGGTCGTGGGTCTGGGCGAGCATGAACCTCAACCGGATGCCCCTTGCCGCGCCGATTCCGAATCTGGTCTCGAAGAGCTCGGTTTCCGATGGCGTTTTGCACTACAAGGCGGCCATTCCGTGGGAGACGCTGAACATCCGCTGCCGCGCGGGACTGAAACTGCGCCTGAGCGTGCTGGTCAACGACCGCGACCGCGCGGGCCGTCACTGGCTGGAATGGTTCGGCGGGATCGCCGACGGCAAGGATCCCGCTTCCTACGGGGAAGCCGTTCTTCTGGAGAGTGGAAAATGATGGAAGTCAACAATCTTTTCACCGAACGGGACCGGGACGAGATTTACGCCTTTTTCCACACGCGTGACCGCTGGCGCGACATTGTGCGCTACCGGACGCTGGAACACGGCCCCGTTGACACGATCTTCTACGGAGACTCGATCTTTGAACTCTGGCCGACCGCGGAGGCGTTTCCGGAGCTCTCCCATCTCAACCGGGGGATCGGCGGCGACAACATCAACGGACTCTATTTCCGTCTGGACGAGGACATCTTCCCGAACAATCCGAAACAGGTCGTGATCCATATCGGCATCAACGGGATCGAGCGCGACTTTGACGATTCGATCGCGCGCCTCAGATATGTGGCGGAGCTGATGCGCGACCGCGGCATCCGCGTCTGGTGCGACAGCATTGCGCCGCTGCGCGCGCCGGACGCGTGGGACCGCTTCCGGTATCAGGAGAAAATCGTCGCGCTCAACGCAGCCTGCCGCGAACTCTTTGAAAAGGAGTTTGCCGGCTACTTCGACCTGCATTCGGTGCTGCGCGATTCGACGGGACAGCTCGCCGCCGAATACGCCCAGAAGGACGGCACACACTGGACCTTCGCCGCCTATCAGGCGGTGTCGAAGGTCCTGCGGGAGAAACTTCTTCCCGCGTCTTGAGTTCTCCGGCGCGGATCTATTCCTGCTTTTCACCGGACACAAACTGCTCTTCGCGGAGCAGTCTGCCGTCCGGCGCGAAGTAGCGCGCCTTCCCGTGCATCCTGCCGCGCCGGTAGGGGATTTCGGATTTCAAGGTCCCGTCGTCGTAATAGCTGGATATGACGCCGGTGCCGTGATTCATGATCTGCCTCTTTACCGACCCGTCCGGCGCGTGGAAGAGTACTTCTCCGTCAAAGAGGCCGTTCTCGTCATAGCGCGCCTGATATTTCAGTTTGCCGTCCGGATACCACATGCGCAGTTCCCCGACCGGAATGCCGTCCTTGTAGGTGAGTTCCCACTCTTTCTGTGTGTTTCTGTGCCAGCGTGTCCATTTGCCGTCGCGGATCTCGCGGCGGACGCCGTCGTTTCCTGTCCTATAATAGGCGGTGCCTTCTTCCTTACGGATTCCGCCGGGACGGTTCCAGTAGGTCGTGACCGTATGGTGCGACGCGCACCCGGAAAGCAGCACAAGAGCCGCAAGCGCGGACAGGACGGGGATTTTCATGGCATCACCTCTTCATTTTGCTCCGATGAGCGGCAGCGGTATTGACGCGGAAACGGCACTCCATTTCAGGGGGCGCCGCAAATGTCCGCCTTATTTTGCAAGTCCCGTCTGTTCCGTTGTTTCCGGAGCAGGTTTCCCCGCCGACCAGTCGGGAGCCTTTCCGGCGGTCTGCCGTGAAAGCCACTCCATCGCGGGCCAGGGAAGCAGATCGTGCCCGCCTTCAAAGAGGGTCAGGCGCACACGGCGGGACTGTTTCCTCAGATAGATTGCGCGGGTGCCATATGCCGGATCGGACACGTGCGCGGCGAGCGCTTCCGGGATCTTTTCATTTTTGACGATGAACGCGATGTCTTCTTCGGAAATCCGGTCTTCCGGCGCGGCAAGCACGTTGTAGGCGCGGATCGCCTGGCTGACGGGAACGCTTCCCGTGTGGCCGTCGTGAATTCCCGTTCCGATGTCGACCGTCAGGCCGGATGCGTTCGGGAGCCATGTCAGCGGCGAGCGTTTCCGCGCCTCTTTCGCGGCGTGTTCTGAAACAGCCGGATCACCGCCGCAGGCGGATTCAATATGTTCGGAATACCCTTTGTGCCGGGTGTTGATACACTCCTTGTGCCATGCCGCGATGTCGGAGATCGGGCACCACGCGGAAACCGCCGTCCAGAGATCGGGGCGGCGTCCCGCCATCAGAAGCGTGCAGTGTCCTCCCCCGGACCCTCCGACAAGATAGACGCGCGCGGGATCGACATTTGCCGCAGCCTTCATGAAAGCGACCGCGTCCTCCAGATCGGAGACCACCAGTTCGGAACCGCATCCGTCCTCCAGCCAGTTCGGGCCGCGGAAGTTCGGATAGATGAGATTCCAGTTGTTGGCGATGCAGAAATTCGCGTAATTCGTGCAGGGCTGGGTATAGTCGCCGCTCCAGGTGTGGAGCGCGACGAGAAGCGGACGCGCTTCCGTGCCTTCGGCGAAATACGCCATTGCGGACTGCATGCTCCCGTCGAATTTGCATGGGTAGGTGATTTCCCGGATCATTTCACTGCTCCTTTGTTTTTATGGAATTCCAAAGTTTCGTCAGTTCAGGGATTTCAGTGCGTCTTCAACTCTCGCGAGTTTCTCCTTCATCTCCGCCAGATGCGCCTTCGCGTCCGCGACGACTTTCTCCGGCGCCTTGGCAAGGAAGCCCGGATTGCCGAGTTTGGCTTCCGATCCCTTGATCCAGCCGAGCAGTTCCTTCTTCTGCTTGTTCAGCTTGGCGGTTTCCGCCTCGATGTCGATGACGCCCTTGAGCGGCAGGAAGATTGCGCCGGCATTGACAAGCGCCGACGGAGCGCCGGAGCCGTCTTCCGCGCGGTAGTCTTCCTGAGAGACCGTGACTTCCTCGGCGTTGAGCAGGAATTTGAGGTTGTCGATCTCGGCCCGGAGGAATGCTTCCTGTGTGTCTGCTGCGGCCTTGATGTGGTATCTGAGCTTCTTGCCCGGCGCAATGTCATAGGAAATCCGCAGATTCCTGCCCGCGCGGATGAGCTGGAACTTGTCGTCGACCAGTCCGAGCACGGTTTCGAGTCCGTCGGCGAGAGCGCCGAGCCCGAGTTTCTCCAGCGTCTGCGGATAGGGCGCATACATGATGCTCTCGTCCTCCTTGAGGAAGTTCATCTGATGCGCGAGCTCCTCCGTGACGAACGGCATGAACGGATGCAGGAGCCGCAGGAGCTTCCAGAGCACGAAGTCCAGCACGGCGAGCGTCTGTTTCTTCGCCTCGGGATCCCCGTAGAGGCGCGGCTTGCACGATTCGATGAACCAGTCGCAGAAGGTGCTCCAGACCATCTCGTAAATGTCATGGGCGGCCTGATGGAATTTGAATCCCTCCAGCGCCTCGCGCGCCGATCTGACCGTGCGGTCGGTCCAGGCGAGAATCCATTTTTCGTCCGGCGCGAGTTTTGCCGGGTCGATTCCTTCGAGTTTCCGGAAGTTCGGGGAAACTTCTCCCTGCATCTTCCGGAAGCGGCAGGCGTTCCAGAGCTTGTTCGCGAAGTTGCGCCCGATTTCGCACTTTTCGTTCGCATAGCGGATGTCCATGCCGACCGGGGCGATGTAGATGATCGAGAAGCGCAGCGCGTCCGCGCCGTAGCGGGCGATCACGTCCAGCGGGTCGGGCGAGTTGCCCAGCGACTTGCTGAGCTTGCGCCCGAGATCGTCGCGGATGATGCTTGTGAAGTAGACGTTGCGGAACGGGGGCGCGCCCTTGAACTCGTAACCCGCCATGATCATGCGCGCGACCCAGAAGAAGATGATGTCCGGCCCGGTCACAAGATCGTCGGTCGGGTAGAAATACTTCTGTTCGGGGGTGTCCTTCGGCCAGCCCATGATCGAGAACGGCCACAGCCACGAGCTGAACCAGGTGTCCAGCACGTCCTCGTCCTGGCGCCAGTTGTCTCCTTCGGGGGGATTCACGCCGACGTAGACTTCGTTCTTTTCGTTGTACCACGCGGGAATCCTGTGTCCCCACCAGATCTGGCGGCTGATGCACCAGTCCTTGATGTTCTCCATCCAGTGGAAATAGGTTTTGGTCCAGCGTTCCGGATAGAAGCGGATCGTGCCGTTGCGGACAGCCTCGATCGCCGGTTTGGCGAGTTCATCCATCTTGACGAACCACTGTTCGCTGAGCATCGGCTCGACGGGCACGCCGCCGCGTTCGGAGTAGCCGACCGCGTGGACAAGATCCTCGATTTTGTCGAGAAGTCCGAGCTGATCCATGTCCGCCACAACCTGCCTGCGGCACTCGAAACGGTCGAGTCCCGCGTATTTTCCCGCGCGCTCGTTCATCTTCGCGTCTTTGGTGAACACATTGATGAAGTCGAGATTATGGCGCAGCCCCACCTCGAAGTCGTTCGGGTCGTGCGCGGGCGTGATCTTCACGCAGCCGGTTCCCTTTTCCGGATCGGCGTGGGGATCCTCGATGATCGGAATTTTGCGGTCCGTCAGCGGGAGGTCCACCGTTTTTCCGACGAGATGACGGTAGCGCGGATCGCCGGGCGGAACCGCGACGGCGGTGTCGCCGAGCATCGTTTCCGGGCGGGTCGTCGCGACAATCAGGAAGCCGGAACCGTCGGAGAGCGGATATTTGAAGTGATAGAATTTGCCGTTCTCCTCCTTGTAGACGACCTCCTCGTCGGAGAGCGCCGTTCTGGAGACCGGGCACCAGTTGATCATGCGTTTGCCGCGCTTGATGTAGCCCTTTTCATAGAGCTGGACGAACACCTGTCTGACCGCGTCGCTGAGTCCGTCGTCCATCGTGAAGCGCTCGCGCTCCCAGTCGCAGGAGGTTCCGAGCTTGCGGAGCTGCCGGATGATCGTTCCTCCGTACTGCTCGCGCCAGGACCAGACGCGTTTCACGAACTCCTCGCGCCCGAGCTCGTCGCGGCTCGTGCCCTCCTTTTCGCGCAGATACTTTTCCACGCGGCTCTCCGTGGCGATGCCGGCGTGGTCGGTGCCGGGGAACCAGCAGACCTCGTCGCCCTCCATCCGGTGCCAGCGCGCGAGAATGTCCTGGAGCGTGTTGTTGAGCACATGCCCCATTGTCAGGATGCCCGTGACGTTCGGCGGCGGGATGACGATGGAATAGGGTTTCTTCGCCGGATCGGGTTTGCCGTGGAAAAGTCCGTTGCTCTCCCACCACGAATACCATTTCTCCTCGACGGCCGAGGACTCGTATGCTTTGGGCATCTCTGCGTTCGACATGACATTACTCCAGAATCGTTGAATTGAACATGAAATCTTGAAAAAGCTTAATATACTGCAAGGGAGGAAGATTACAAACATTCCGGCAAAGAAAAGCCCTCCTTTTCCGGAGCGTTTCCCATCCGCCCGTGCGGCGTTTTCGTAAAAACTTCTTTTTTTCATGAACTTTGGAGACTCCCGCGTGTCTATGGCTTCAGATTGCGCATCAGAAAAACAAAATCTCAACGAAATGGGAGGGAATCTCTTATGAAACAGGATGAACTGCAGGAACTGCAGGCCAATATCACGGAAGTTTCCGCATTCGCGAAAAACATCAGAACGGAAATGGGAAGAATCCTTTCCGGCCAGCAGAAACTTGTGGACCGTCTTCTGCTCGCGATGATTGCCGACGGTCACGTCCTGCTCGAAGGTGTTCCTGGTCTGGCGAAAACCCTTGCGGTGAAGACTCTTGCGCAGACGCTCAACGGGTCGTTCTCCCGGATCCAGTTCACGCCGGACCTGCTTCCGGCCGACGTCGTCGGAACCAACATCTACAATCCGCAGGAGCACACGTTCTCCGTCAAGAAGGGGCCGGTCTTTGCCAACCTGATCCTCGCGGACGAAATCAACCGCGCCCCGGCGAAAGTCCAGAGCGCATTGCTGGAGTGCATGCAGGAGCGTCAGGCGACCATCGCCGGAACCACCTATCCGATGCCGACGCCGTTCCTGGTGCTCGCCACGCAGAACCCGATCGAACAGGAAGGTACCTATCCGCTGCCCGAAGCGCAGGTGGACCGTTTCATGTTCAAACTGAAGGTCGACTACCCGAACCGCGCCGAGGAGCGTGTCATCGTCGAACGCATGGCGCATCCGGAACTGCGCCTTCAGGCGCTCGCGGTCGCCACACTCGAGGACGTCGCAAAAGCGCGCGAATGGCTCGACAAGATCTACATGGACGAGAAGATTCTTGAATACATTCTTGACATCGTCTGCGCGACGCGTCCGAAACGGCGTTCGGAACTCTCCGCCCGCCAGAGCGGCGTGAAGCTCGATTCTCTGGACAATCTGCTCCAGTTCGGCGCTTCTCCGCGTGCCGCGATCTCGCTTGCGCTTGCCGCGAAAGGCGAGGCGTTCCTCGCCGGGCGCGCCTACGTGATCCCGCAGGATGTCAAATCGCTTGCTCCGGATGTGCTGCGTCACCGTCTCCTGCTCAGCTACGAGGCCGAGGCCGAGGGGCTGACTTCCGATGACGTGATCCGGACGATCCTGGATGAACTCAAGACGCCCTGACCGGCGCACGGGATCGAATCCGCGCATCTGCCGCCGCCAGCTTCCAAGGGCGCGGCAGGGTGCATCTTCTTCAATCACAGAAAGGGGAGTTTGTCGCAATGTCAGCCGGTGAACTGCTTTCAAAAGTCAAAAAAATAGAGATCAAGACCCGTCGTCTTGTCGACGAGATCACCGGGGGCGCGTATCACAGCGTGTTCAAGGGACGCGGGATCGAGTTCAGCGAAGTCCGGGAATACACGCCCGAGGACGACGTCCGCGACATCGACTGGAACGTGACCGCGCGCATGGGCACTCCGTTCATCAAGAAATACAGCGAGGAACGCGAGCTCACGGTGATGCTTGCGGTGGACGCCTCCGCCTCCGGGCTCTTCGGTGCGGGGGAAAAGGACAAACGCGAACAGATGATCGAAGCTTCCGCGCTTCTCGCGTTCAGCGCCATCCGCAACAACGACAAGGTCGGACTCCTGATCTTCACGGACGAGACGGAACTCTATCTGCCGCCGCGCTCGGGACGCAAACATGTCCTGCGCGTGATCCGCGAACTGGTCGCCATGGAACCGAAACGCCGCGGCACCGACATCGGAAAGGCGCTGGAGTCGCTCGCCGAAACACTCAAAAAGAAATCCGTCATTTTCCTTGTCAGCGATTTCCTCGATGACAAGGATTATGAGAAAAGCCTGAAAATCGTCAACCGCAAACATGACCTGATCGCCGTCCGCGTGCTGGACGATGCCGAACTGCATCTGCCGAAACTCTGCGGAATCACACTGGAAGGTTCCGAGAGCGGCGCCGTGCTCGACTTCGAGGCCGACAGCCGCGGCGTGAAAGCCTATGACGCCGCCGCGCAGACGCTTCACGACGCCAACCGCGAAACCTGCCGCCGCGCCAAGGTCGACATGGTGGACATCCGCTGCAACGAGGATCTGGTCAGGCCGCTGATGGCGTTCTTCCGGACAAGGCGCGGAAAACTGAGCGCGGGGAGGGCGTAGCTTATGAAAAAGAAAACAGGAAAACTCAGAATCCTCAAGCTGTTTCTCTGGTTCTGTTCCATTGCGGTTCTCGGCGCGCTCATTTTCTGCGGCGCTGCCGGAATCAAGTGGTACAGGGTCTCGAAATCCGGCGAGCAGGTCACGATCATCTCTGAACCTGCGCTTCCCGGCGACGGCGTGCGTCTCGGGGAGAAATTCACGCTGAAAGCGGAGTTCCGTCTTCCGTGGGGCGTGAACCCCTCGCTTCTGACGGCGGAACCCGCCGAGGGCAGCCAGCTCTGCGCGGAACCGGAATTCCGCCGAAGCAAGATCCGCTGGGGTTATACGCTCTGGAAGGGCGAAGTCCCGCTACAGGCGTATGCCGAAGGGGAAATCAGGGAAGGACACTTGAGCGCCTCTTTCAGCAACAACCAGACTCTGGCAATGAAGATTCCCGCGTTCCGCTCGAATCCGCTTCCCGTGGATTCCGCCGACCTGGAGATCGCTTCGCGGATTGACGGGAGAAAAGAGTCAAAACTGCCGCTTTACGCGACGATTGCGATTGCCGTGCTTTTCGTGCTCGCACTCGCTGTGTATCTGATCCGTGCGAAATGGAAACATGCCGCGCGCATTCTCCCGCCGTGGGAGGTTGCGGTCAACGCGATTCACGCATTGATCGGGCGGGTCCGTTCCGGCGGGATGCCGCTGGAAGCCTCCGTCGCGGAACTGACTGACATCGTGCGTGATTATCTGGAACAGCGTTTCCTTCTCCGCGCGGGCCATCAGACGACCGGCGAATTCCTCGGCGACCTGGAACACGGCAAAGGCACCCTTTCGGAATCCCAGCGCGACTTTCTGAAGGAGTTCCTCTCCGCCGCCGACATGGTCAAGTTCGCCCGCCTGCCCGCGGACCGTGCGCTCTTTGAGAACGCCGCGGACAAGGCCGAGCGCCTCGTTACGGAAACCATTCCGGCGGAGAATAACAAAAAGGAGCAGACAGCATGATTCACAGCTTTACCCATCCTTATATGTTCTTTCTCCTGATCCCGCTGGCGCTGGTGCTGCTGCGCGCGTGGTTCAAACCCGTGCCCGCGCTGCGCGTGCCGTCGCTGCGGCCGTTCCGGGCGGCGTCCGGATCGGCGCTCAAGCGGATTCCCCTGCGGAAACTGATTCCGTTCCTGCTGTATGCGGTCGGTGGCGTCTGCCTGATCACGGCGCTCGCCGGGCCGCGCGAAGGCACGGAGGAGATCCGCCGCAGAGCGGACGGGATCGACATCATGGTGGCGCTGGACCTCTCGGGGAGCATGCGCGCCATTGATGTGCCTCCCGGCATCCGCACGGAACGCGAACTGGAAGTTGCACTGGCGTCCGGAAAGGTCAGGGACCGCCTCGGCACCGCCAAGGAGGAGATCGCAAAGTTCATCGAGGCGCGCCCGAACGACCGGATCGGACTGATCGCGTTTGCGCCGCTGCCGTATGTGGTCTGCCCGCCGACGCTGGATCACGCGTGGCTGATTGCGAATCTGGACCGTCTTGAATCCGGTTCGATCGGCGACGCGACCGGAATCGCGGGGCCTGTGGCAAGCGCCGTCCAGCGCCTGAAGGACTCCGACTCCAAGCGCAGCATCATCGTTCTGTTCACCGACGGAGCGAACAATGTGAACGCGAAAGTCACGCCGCGGCAGGCTGCGAAGCTCGCCGAGACCTTCGACATTACGCTCTATACGGTTGGAATCGGTTCGCAGAATTCGGTCATGAAGCTCGACTCCATGTTCGGGAGTTCCTTCCAGCCCGTGACGGGAAGCTTCGACGAGAAACTCCTGCGCGAGATGGCCGATACGACCGGCGGCGTCTATTACAAGGCCGCCGACGGTGAATCCATGGCAAAGGCCATGGCGCAGATCGACCAGCTGGAAAAGACCAGCGTCGAGCAGAATATCTTCGTGAACTGGAAGGAGTTCTATCCGATCTTCTGCTGCCTGGCGATCGCGTTTCTTCTGGCGGGATTCGCATACGAACACGCAATCCGCGTATCGGTTCCGTGACACTGTGAGTTTGTCGGAGCCTTGCAACCTGGCGGCCGTTCTGTACGCTTCTGGCGATACCGAACGGCCGCCTTTTGGTATTCCGGATTTACTTTCCGCTGGAGAATCTGTCGCGGAAACGGGTGTAAAGCACCGCGCCGGTCAGCATCAGAAGTCCGAGGATCAGAAACGCCGCGACTTTGCAGAGCGCTGTAAGATTCGCAAGGTCGAACAGGAATATCTTGAATGCGCAGATCCCGAACAGCAGAAGCGAGAGTTTCCGGAAAAGAGGCCGCATTTTCAGAATCCCGAGGAACAGCAGCGCAAGTGCCCACAATCCCCACCAGACGGAAAGCCCGCCCCTGCTGAAGCCCGCAAGGCAGGCCCGTAGCGCCTGATGCAGTTCAAAACTGCTGTAAAGGAAGAAGAGGACAATCGAGATTCCGAGGAAAAGTGCCGCATTTTTCCCGCGGGAGCAGTCGCTCCGGATGTCACAAAAACTTTCTGCGGAGGAGCGTGTCCGTGCATGGCGCAGCAGAAGTCCGCCAGAAAAAAGTGCAAGAAGGAACACGCCCGCCGTCAGCAGACGATGCTCCAGCGCGGACGGATACGCCAGACGCGTGAAAAAATCCGTCCGTAGGATGTCCCACAGAAAAAGACGGAATGCCAGAATCCCGTAGAGCACCTGCGACGCCATTGTGAGAAAACGGTTCGGAATTCCGCTTCCGAGCGCGATCATCACGAGAGCCAGAACCGCCCACGCAAGCGTGACCCAGATTCCCGAGAACATCATCGGCACAAAGAGGGCAAAGCCTGCGCATGCGAACACCAGATGCATCAGATTCCAGTTCCGGTCGTCATTCTTGGTGAAATGCGCCAGCGGCAGCTGGATCAGCGCAAAACAGGCGATTCCAAGCATCAGCCATGCCGCGATTTTATCTTCCGCGCCGTAACGGGTCGCGCAGGGGAGTGCCAGAAGAAGGAAGACGGCCAGCGCAGCACAGTTCAGCAGAAGGTCCGGAAGTGTGATTTTCGAACGCCGGAACAAGAGACCGATCGTCGGAAGCGAGGCGAAGAGAGCGTAGTTCACGCAGTAGAACACGAGGCAGACGATATAGTTGTCCGCGCCAAGCCCCTTGTGCGACGCCAGAAAGTAAAGAAGTGTGTTGAGAAGAAAGGCGAAGATGTTCAGCGCCTTCCAGCTGCGGAAACAGGCGCAGAGGATCACACCGACGGAAATGATGGAGAGATAAGCAAAGAGAATCCGGATGTCGCCGTCTCCCCTGCTGAGCAGAATCGGCGTCAGGTAGCCGCCGAGCGTCCCGACCAGCGCGGGAAAGAGGTAGCTGCGCCGGATCGAAAGCGACATTGCGCAGACCGTGATGAAGATCATCGCCGCATACGCCCAGCGCCACCCGATCAGATCGTAGAGTCTGTTTGCCGAATACACCCCGAGATAGGCGGCCGCAAATCCGAGTCCGATGACCCCGAGCGCCACGGCGTGATAGCGTTTTTCCGTGAACTGGAGTCCGCCCAGCACCATCGCGCATGCCGCGCACAGCATTGCCAGCACACGCATCTGCGGCGAAAGCAGGTCGTTGTCGATGGCGTATTTGACCAGAAAACCCGTTCCGCAGACCAGGATCAGAATGCCGATCCGGATCAGCCACGTCGTGGCGACCGCGTATTCGGCGGCGACATTCCCGTTCCGGTACTCCTCGCCGACAAAGAACCAGTTCCGGAAGTGGCTGACTGCCTCCCTGGTCCGTTTTTCGAATTCGCTCTGCGGAACATCCTGCGTTTTTTTCCTGTCTGTTTCCGCGCCGGACTGAAGTGACGGTGCTGAGGCGGATTTTGTCACCTCAGGGGCCGGGTTTTCAGGTTGCTGTGCTGCGGCGGAACAGGAAGCGGCACCGGACGGGGCCTGCGCCTTCTTTTCCTCCCCGGGAGCGGGGGAGGGCGGTCTCCTGATTTCTTCCGGGTGCGCGGCTTCGGGGCTGAGTGCTGTGACTGTGTTCATCGCAGCTTCCGCGGTTTTCTTTCCGGGGGCTGGAGCGTCTGCGCTTTTTTCCGTTCCGGAGGGGTCGTTCCGAAGCTGGCGGAGTGTCTGAAGAATTTTATTTTGCAGAAGATTGCATTCATTGGCCGCGGCAATCAGTCTGCCGCCTGCGACGAGAAGAATGATGATAATCAGGAAAAGCATGAGAATTGTGATGGTCAGCAGCATTTCCATATTCGGACGCTCCTTGTATTGTTGACGGTGTTTCACTCTGTCCATATACCATACAGCGGGAAAGATATTCTGTCATATTGAAAAAATCAATACTTCGGATTGAGAAAAATAATACGCCTTTCCATCAAGGCGGAATATTTTTCAAAAAAAAAAGCTTTTCCGCTTGAAAAAAAGAAGAAACGTATTAGTTTAGGGGCTAAAATATTTAGGATTCCGAAAATTCAGCTTTTATAAAGGAGTGAAGCAGAGGCTGGAAAATGACAAAAACTTACAAGCGGCACAATTGGGAGCTGCTGTTCCGGAACACAGATCTCCTGCGTGATTTGTTCGATCTGCATTATCCGTTCAAATCAAAGAACCAGATTACCATTGCACAGATCAAAATGCTGATCTGTGTGATGCGGCACGAGCCGGAAGGCGTCATGCTGAAAGAGATTGCCGGAGAGCTGGATTTGACGCCGGGTGCAGTTTCCCAGATGGTCGAGCATCTGGTCCGGATGGAGCTGCTGGAGCGTTGCGCTTCGGAGAGCGATCGGCGCGCCGTGTGCATCAAACTGAGCAGCAAAGGGCAGGAGATGCGCGCGGTTCATGAGGATTTTTTCAACCGGGTCATCAATGAATTCATGAAAACAGTATCCGAGGAGAAACGGGATATTTTCTGTGAAGTTCTGCGAGCCATGCATGATTATCTTGAAAACGAAAAGAAAAAACAGACAGGAGCCTGATTCCATGAAAAAACTCATTCTCATTCTCGCGGCCTTTTCTCTGCTTGTGCCCGCTTATGCGCAGGGGAGGGGCGGCGGACAGTCCGTCAAACAGAAAGTGAAAGTCGGAAAGGTCTTCGAAACCCAGAACATTGAGACGCGCCGCGTGGTCGGATTCGTCACGACTGTTTCGCGCGTGGAGTTGACGACGCGTATTTCAGCCGATCTTGAGAAAGTGGGATTCAAGGACGGCGACCACGTGGAGAAGGGGCAGATGCTCTATCAGTTTGACGATGTCCGTTACGCGGCCGCCGTCAAGAACGCGGAGGCGAAGCTCGCCGAGGTCAAGGCGCGCCTGATCTACGCGGAAAAGAATTACGACCGCACCAACGAGCTCTACAAGAAGGATGCCGCGTCCAAGGATGCGATGGAGACGACATTGAGTTCGCTTGCAGCCTGCCGTGCGGAACTCCTTGCCGCCGAAGCGAATCTTGTCACTGCACAGGATGACCTCAAGCATACGCGCATCTATGCGCCGATCAGCGGACGGATCGGTGCGACCAACTACACGGTCGGCAACTACCTGACCCCTTCTTCCGGCGTGCTTGCCACGATCATTCAGAGCCAGCCTATCCGTGTGGTTTTTTCCATGAGCAACCGCGACTATGCCAACATGTTCGGCGGGCGCGAGGACAATCTTAAAAAGGAGGCGCGGATCCGCATCCGCCTCGCGAACGGAAGCTATTTTGACGAGGACGGCGCCGTTGAGTTCATCAACAACGAGGCGAACCAGCGGACCGACTCCATTCAGATTTACAGCCGCTTTGAGAACAAAGCCCGTCGCCTGATACCGAACAACGCCGTGACCGTGGAACTTTCCCACAAGGTCGGCAAACTGGTTCCGGCGGTTCTTCCCTCCGCCGTCATGCACGATGCGGAAAGTGCTTATGTCTATGTGGTAAAGGACAATAAAGTCGAACGGCGCAACGTCGAGCTCGGGCGTTCCACCGCCGAAGCACAGCTGATCCTGCGCGGACTCGAAAAAGGCGATCTTGTTGTGACCGATGGGACCCATAAGGTTCTGCCCGGCATGGAAATTATTCCGGAATACGACAAAACCGCTGATAAAGACGGGGTGAAGTAAGATGTTTTCACGGATTTTCATCGAAAGGCCCCGTTTCGCCATCGTCATCAGCATTGTGATGGTGATTGCGGGTATCCTCAGTGTGCGGCAGCTGCCGGTTGCCGAGTATCCGGAGATCGCGCCGCCGTCCATCTATGTGAGCGCAACCTATACCGGAGCCAGTGCGCAGGTTGTCGCCGACACCGTTGCGCTGCCGCTGGAGGACCAGATCAACGGCGTCGAGGATCTTCTCTACTACTCCTCCACCTGCGACAACAGCGGAAATTACGGATGCACCATCACCTTCAAGACCGGCATTGATTCGGATATTGCGATGGTCAACGTGCAGAACGCGATCAAGCGCGCCGAACCGAAGCTGCCCGAAGACGTGACGAAGGTCGGCATCACCGTAAAAAAACGTTCCAGCGATATTCTTCTGTTCGTCGCCTTTCTCACAGACGGGAAGGAAATGGACATTCTCGGGCTCAACACCTATATCAAGACGACCGTCGTCGACCCTTTGAGCCGCATTGACGGCGTCGCGAGCGCCGAGCTGATGGCCGCCAAGGAATATTCGATGCGCATCTGGCTGGACCCGCTGCGCATGTCCGCGCTCGGCATCTCGACGACCGATATCGCCAATGCCGTGGCGGGCCAGAATATCCAGGCAGCCGCCGGAACCATCGGCTCGGAAAACAGCAACCAGTTCATCCAGTACAAAATCAATGTTCAGGGGCGTCTGAAAACGGTTGACGAATTCAATGAAATCGTGGTCCGCAACACCGGAAACGGCGACATCGTGACGCTGGCGGACGTTGCGCGCGTGGAACTCGGTTCAAAGGAATACGCCGGAACCGCGACCTTCAACGGCGAGGAATCCGTCGCGCTGGCGGTTTACCGCAATACCGATTCCAACGCCCTGGCGACCGTGAAGGGCGTCAAGGCGAAGATCGAGGAGATCGCCAAACGCTTTCCGGCAGGCGTCACCTATCAGATTGCCTACGATCCGACCGAATTCATCAGCGTGACGCTGGAGGAGATCGTGGTGACGCTCATTGTGGCGCTGCTTCTGGTCGTCCTGATCACCTACCTCTTCCTTCAGGACTGGCGCGCGACTCTTATTCCGTCTGTGGCGATTCCCATCGCCCTGATGGGAACGTTCCCGTTCATGATGGCGATCGACTACAGCATCAATGTGCTGACGATGTTCGGACTGATTCTGGTGGTCGGATCGCTCTGCGACGACGCCATTGTCGTTGTGGAGAACTGTCAGGCGCTGATGGAGCGCGAAAAACTTTCTCCGAAGGAGGCCGCGCTCAAGTCGATGCAGCAGATCACCGGCGCGATCATCGCGACGACGCTGGTTACAGTCGCCTGCTATGCGCCGCTGGCCTTCTACGGCGGCATGGTAGGAAACATCTACATGCAGTTTGCCGTGACAATGTGCATTTCGCTCTGCCTTTCCGCCGTGGTGGCAATGACGCTGAGCCCCGCGCTCTGCGCATGCATTCTGCGCAAGCCGGCCGAACATCCGCCGCTTGCCTTCAAGCCTTTCAATGTCACGCTTGACGCTTCGCGCAAAATCTATCTGTTTGGCGTCAGGCTGCTTGTCCGCAGGGCGCTCCTCACGATTCTCATTTTCGCGGGTGCGATGACGGCCGCGTATTTCCTCTATAAGGACCTGCCGAGCTCCTTCCTCCCGACCGAGGACAAGGGTGCGTTCATGTGCAACATTGAACTTCCGCCGGGAGCGACGCTCGCCCGCACGGAAAGCGTGCTTGCCGAATTCCGTGAACGTCTGAAGGGCGTCAAGGGAATCAAGAGTCACATCATGGTTTCCGGATTCAGTTTCATGAACGGAAACGGGGAAAACTTCGGACTGGCCATTATCAAGCTGGACCCGTGGGATCAGCGCAAAACTCCGGAGCTTCAGCTGGAGTCGATTCAGACGGAAGTCCAGAAGCGTGCCAACGAGATTGCCGCCGCACGGATCATGTGCTTCACGCCGCCCGCGATCATGGAGCTCGGCGTGACCGGCGGCGCCACCTTCATGCTGAGCGGCGACGGCGAAGTTGATCCGGCGGAACTCTCCCGGACCGCGAAGCAGTTTGCGCTTGATCTTTCCGCCAAGCCCGAGACGCTGTATGCAATGTCCACCTACAACGCCGACACGCCGCAGCTCTATCTGGACATCGACCGGAAGAAGGCGGAAACCCTCGGCGTTTCAACCGGAACGATCTATTCGACGCTTCAGAGCAAGCTGGCCTCCTTCTACATCAACGACTTCAACATCATGGGCAACACGTTCTACGTCAAGATGCAGTCCACCAACGAACATCGCGTCTCCCAGGACGACATTCTGGACATCCAGGTGCCGAACAGCTCCGGGGAAATGGTGCCGCTGAGTTCGCTTGCGACCCTCCGCTATATTGTCGGTCCGCAGCGCATCCAGCGGTTCAACAAGTACACCTCCGCGGAAATGAACGCGCAGGCCGCGAAGGGGGTCAGCAGCAGTGTGCTGATGAACGTGATCGAGAGTATGACGCTGCCGTCGAAATACCATATCGAATGGACCGGCATGAGCTATCAGGAACGTTTGAATCAGGGGCAGATCGTCTTTCTGATGGCCACGGCGATGCTGTTCGCCTATCTCTTCCTTGTGGCGCAGTATGAGAGCTGGACGATTCCGGTTCCCGTGATGCTGTCGGTCGGTTTCGCCGTGCTCGGCGCACTGCTCGGACTGACGATCCTGAAGGAGAGCCTGAGCATTTACGCCCAGCTCGGCATGGTCATGCTGATCGGACTTTCCGCCAAAAACGCGATCCTGATGGTCGAGTTTTCCAAGCAGCAGCGCGAGAGCGGGCTCTCCGTCACGGAATCCGCGATGAACGGCGCGAACCTGCGTTACCGCGCGGTGCTGATGACGGCATGGAGCTTCCTCTTCGGCGTGTTCCCGCTGGTGATTGCCTCAGGTGCGGGTGCGGGAAGCCGCAAGGCGATCGGCATCACGACCTTTTCGGGGATGCTGCTGGCAACCCTGATCGGCATTATCTTCACGCCTGCGCTGTATGCTGTGTTCCAGCGTCTGCGCGAGTGGGTGAAGGCTAAGATTCACTGGCACAAAGCCGGATAAGAATCCATCCCCCGGTGCCTCGCATCGGGGGAAATGGAAAAATGCGCGTTTTTTTTCCTTGGACAGTGGTTTTTCCGTGTTTCCGGATGTAAATTACCGCATTGGGCTGTTCCATTGTGCGAACTCTTTTTTTTGCGAGGCGGTATGACCATGATTGATCCTGGGATTTTGACTTTTGCGCAATCGAGTCTCTACTATGCGTTCCGGAATTCCGACGGCATGGGGCAGGGAATCGTTGTGCTGCTGTTTGTGTTTTCGGTGTTCACCTGGACGCTGATGCTGGAGAAGGGTATCGGGCTCCGGCGCGCGCATAACGACTGCGCGTCGTTTCTCCGGCGGTTCCGGGAGCGGCGCAATCCGCTCTCGATGAACGAGGGGATTGCGGACGAACCCAGTCCCTCCGCGCGGGTCTGCGAAGCAGGATATGAACGGATCAAGGATTTGAGTATTGAGCTTCCCGGCGGCGGGCGCCGTGCGCTGAACGCCACCGAGATCGACGTTGTCCGCGCTTCGCTGGAACAGGCGGTCGCAGACCAGATTCTCGAACTGGAGCGCAAGATGATCTTTCTTGCCACGGCGATCACGATCAGTCCGTTCCTCGGGCTCTTCGGCACGGTGTGGGGGATCATGCTGGCGTTCACCGACCTTGCGATCATGGGAAAGGCGGACATTCAGACGCTCGCGCCCGGTGTCAGCGGGGCGCTGCTCACGACGGTGCTGGGACTGCTTGTCGCAATTCCCTCGGTTGTCGGCTACAATATCATCACAAGCCTGATCAAAGCCACCATTGTCCAGATGGACAACTTTGTAGAAGAGTTCATCGTCAAGCTCAAGATCGAACAGCTCAGTACTTCCCGCTGAGCGGAGGCGGACGCCATGCGCAGACGGTTCCAGTCGAAATCCTATGACGAGATCAACATCACGCCGCTGATGGACACGGTGTTTTTCCTGCTGATCATCTTCATGATCACCGCGCCGCTCCTGGAATACAGCATCGACGTGTCGCCGCCGAAAATGAACGCCTCGGAAATGAAGCCGGACGAATTCTCGCGCGTCATCAACGTGAAGAAGAACGGCGACATCGAGTTCGAGAAGAAGATTCTGACTCCCGCGCGCCTGATCGCGCGTCTCCGGGAACTGAGAGCCTCTCCGGACGGGGCGAAGATCAAAGTATTCCTCCGGGCGGACCGTGATCTCCTTTACGGTTCCGTCATTCAGGTGATGAAGGAGGTCAAGAACGCCGGTTTCACCGATATCTCCCTGATCACCGAGGTGGACAAATGAGTGCGGGCACGCTTCGCGGCGGAAGAGCGGAACCCGGAACTGCGGTTCTTCCTTACGTCCGGGGAGGGAAGCGGATGCTGATTTTCAGTTCCGTTTCCATTTTGCACGTCGGTCTGATTCTGGTGCCGTTTCTTCTGTATTCGCTTTCGAACCTGATTGATCCGCCGGTCAGCGTGACGAAAGTTTCCCTTGTGGACAGTCCGCCGAACGAAAACGAACGGCCCTCGAAGTTCCCCGATCCGAAACGCCCTGATCCCGTCGGGACGCCTGATTACGGTGATCCCGGTCCGATCTCCGACATCCCCGATGTGCCTGATCCCGTGCCGGAACCGAAGGTCGAGCCGAAAGTGGAACCCAAAGTGGAGCCGAAGGTCGAGCCGAAAGTGGAACCCAAAGTTGTGCCGAAAGTGGAACCAAAGGTTGAACCGAAAGTTGTGCAGAAGACTGTCAAGCCGAAGGCGAAGCCGAAATGGAAATCCGCTTCGGAAATCCGGAAAAGCAATAAGTTTGTCCGGCGCGGACCGGCGCGGCAGACGTCGCGCAGACGTTCCGACTCCCGCACGCAGGACATCCGGAACATCCTGAAGGACTGGGCGGAAAGCGGCGGCACCGGAACGGGAAATCCGAACGCGAGCCGTTACGGAATGCGCGGGGGCAGGGGACTTGCCGGGGGCGGAGGCGGCCCTGTCGGCGTGCTGGACAAGGATCTGATCGCCTATTACGACAAGGTCGCAAGCTTCCTGAAACGGCAGTGGAACCAGCCGAATCAGGCGGCGCTCGGCGGGACCATGCCGAAGGTGGAGATCCGCCTGAAAATCGACAGTGCGGGACGGGTGCTCTCCGCGAATATCTTCCGCCGCTCGGGAAACCGCGCGATGGACGCGTCCGTCGAGGAGCTGATCGGGAAACTGAAGGTGCTTCCGAATCCGCCCAAGGCGATGGAGTTTGTCGTCACGATGGAGATTGATTCGCTCTGAAACGGCGGGGGCGGGGAGAACGGAAAAAACGGGAAAGGCTGGAAGGATGAACCGGAACAGAAGACATCAGTTGTATCCTTTTCTGGCGGGAGCGCTGGCGGCATCCGTCGTGCTGCTGACGATTTTCGGATTTTACGGAAGGAGTGTCACGAAAAAAATCGAGGTGCATGAACAGAAGGTCGTGCAGGACACCGCGCTTCTGAACAGCCTCTCCGAGACCATGCACTCGATGGCGTCGGCGTTCAAATTCGTTTCTCCCGCGGATCTCCCTGAGGGAACGGGTAACGCCGATTCCCGGATGGAGAAACGCGCGTTTGAGCTCAAGGAGTATATGGATAAACTCTTCGGCTCGACCTTTCCCGAAGGGCCTTCCGGCGACCATGCCAAAGATGCGAATGCCATCTACAATACCGCGCTGAACACTGTGACCGATATGGAAATGACCGTCACGCTGACCCCGTCCTCGGTCAACCACCGGAAACTGATGGACGGCGGCACCAGTCTGATTCTCGGCGAACTCTGCCGCCGCGCCGGATTTTCGATGGTTTCCACGCTGGTCTGGGATTTGAAGAACCGGACTTTCTGGGTGGAGAACGAGTTCCCCGCAGGCGCGGAAAAGCCGCTCTCGGTGATTGCCGGGGAGAAATCGAGTCGGGGGATTGATCCGCGGCAGCTTGTGCGGCAGTCCGGGGATTATACTGTCACCTTCCCGTTCAGATTCGACCTGATGAGCTCCCGCGAGGTCTATCCGACCGGGCGGAATCTGGATATTCCGGTGGGCGGCTATTACGTCAATTTCTTCTCCGTCTACGCGAAAGGATCATGGCGGCTCGAATACGCTTTTCCGAAATCCGTTGACATCGACAAGGTGAATCTGAAGGCGTTTGCGATGAATCCGGGTGTGACGGTCAAAAAGGTGTTTCCCGGCGGAAACCGCGTGGTGTTCGAGTTCGGGCGCGCCGGCATGCGGGAGGACAATGTGATTGTCTTCGGCGATGCGGCGGCTCTTCCGCTTCTGGTTTCCGCCCGGCTGATCCAGCGCTGATCTTACTTTCTGCTGCTCAACGGCTTGCGCAATCCCGACTCGAGAATGGCTTCGAGCGTCACGAAATTGGCGTCCATCAGCTCTTCAAAACTGTAGTTCCCCGAGACACAGCACTCCAGCGTCATCGCGTTTCCGCCGGAAACCAGCGGGATCAGCGCGTTGAGATTGATGCTGTATGCGCACGAGGGGGATCCCTTCGGAGGCGCGGAGCGCAGTCCCGCAAGATAGAGAGCGTTGTTGACTTCGCCGAAAAGCTCCTTTTCCCGTTCGATTCCCTGTGCGGAATTGAATTCGGTGGGAGGAAGCAGGATCGGCTCGCCCTCGCAGGAGTGTGCGTTGAGCATGAAATCCACGGTATACTTTTCCGCGAGCGCGAGAAGACCTCCGGCTTCATCCGTCCGGATATTGCCGGGTGAGGCGTCGTGCATGATGTTGTAACCGCGCGCGTTCGGATAGCCGCCGGGATGGGCGACTTTGTCCAGGGGTAGCGGGAAATACTCCTTGCTTCCGAGCCATCCGATCAGCGAACCGTCCAGCCATGAGCCCTGCGACGCGTTGCGGAAATCATGATGAAGGGCTTTGCGCAGATGGTCGGGGCTGATCGCGCGTCCGTCCATGTTGACGCAGGGCACAATGATGAGGCGGTAGTTCCGGATCAGTTCCGCAAGACGCGTGTGCGGGCGCCCGAGCAGATCCGTCCCGTGCTCCAGCAGATGGATCAGATTGACCGCCGCCGCCACGCTTTCGGCCTCCGCGCCGTGAATGCCGGAGCACCAGAGAACGGTCTGCGGACGGGGGGGTGACCCCGTGTAGAGTTCCGGTTTCCCGCTGGCGGAACCGGCCGACCAGTTGGTCTGGTGTGCAGGATCATCAAATGTGCCGTAGAATACCGCGTAAACAGGAAAGCCGCCCGGTGTTTCGGCAATGATTTCACTGCGGCCTTTCCGGACGTTCCGGCAGGTTTCCATGATCTCCTCCGGGCGGACCTTCCACCATGCGGGACGCGGTTCCAGATAGCTGATTTCCAGTTTCGGAAACAGGAGGCTTTTCCGGTTTTCAGTCAATGCGATCATAATGTCTCTCCGTTGATGCTTGCCGTGATTTTTCCTTTGCGGTTGAAGCGGATCTCCCAGCGTTTGCCGGAACGGTCCGTGAATGCGGCGCCCAGTGTATCGCCCTCCTCAAGCAGCGCTGCCGCGACCGGGGCGGGAGTTGCCGTGTCGGATGCCTGAATCACATGCAGGAAGCAGACCGTGTCCGACTCTTCTGCGTCGCGGATCTGCAGACGCCACTGTCCGAAACAGTTGGGCTTTTTGAAAACGGACTCTCCGCCGGGGAGCGGCCAGTTCCGCCCCGAGGCGAGGAACTGTTTCCCGGGACCGCCGACCTTTTCGATTACGGCGTTCCGGGGCCAGACTGTCTGCTGGAAGATTCTTCCGCGCCCGTTGTCGGCGCGATAGAGACCTTTTCCCAGTTCGACGGGTTCGTTCTGCACATGCAGGAGATACTCCTTTCTCTGGCCGGGGCGGACGGATTTCACGCGGTCGAACACGACAAAATAGTCCGGCTGGATGAAGACGAACTGCCGGACCGCCTCGCGGCATTTTGTATTGCGGTATACCCCGGTGGCATCGTTGGCTGCGTAGGTGTATTCCTCCGTAGCGCGGTATGCGAGATTTTTCGCCCCGGTCGTGCGGTACTGCCCGCCGTGGCTGTAAACGGTTTCCGAACTGACTTCCGCGAGACTGCCCCACGGTTTCCAGAACGGCGCGACCGGCTCTTTCTCCTGATGGATCAGGATGGTGTTATGCGCGACGCTCTGCGGCGCGTAGTTGCAGTGGTGCATGTTGGTGGTGCGGCTTCCGGAATCCAGCGCAAGGAAATCATGCTTGAAGATGACGAAACTGTTTTCGTCATAATGCTGATGATTGCCGTAAAGCGCGCCGGAGCGGAAGAGCGCATGAGTGTCCGCCTGCGTTGCGCCGGAGCGCATGATCACCAGCCCGAAACTCGGGAAACAGGCCGATTTTTCGAGCTTTGCCTCTTTTCCCGCCGCGGACGGGGCGTCCGGATTGTAACGTGTAAGGACAAACGGGAGGAACGGGAACCAGGATTGGAACTTCCGGTCTCTTGCCGGAAGCTGTTTCATCAGGCGCCGTGCCTCGGGTGCGCACTCCGGATAAAAGTGAATGCTCTGCGCCATGTGGGTAAACATCATCCCCGTATCAAGACGGTTGTTCGTGTGTGCCATGTCGCCGATGCCGTAGGTGAGAAGCTCTCCGTCTTTCGGAATCTGCATCCAGCCGAACCAGCGCGGATACTGGCGCATCTGCGTCCACTGCGCGGCGAGGTTCTTACCCGTGGCGCTCTCCATGCAGTGAAGGAAATGGAAGGTTGCATAGGGATAGGCGCCGAAGGAGTATCCGTGCGTGGCTGCGCTCAGGAGACCTGTTCCGCCTGAGACTTTGTCGCGGTAATTCATCATTTCGATGTTCTGTTTGTAAGCCTTTTGCAGCAGCTCTTCCGCCAGCTTGTCGTCATAGCCGTCTCCGAAAGCGGCCAGTCCGGCGAACCATGCGAGATTATTGACTCCGTAGTTTCCGTCATAAGGTCCGCCTGTACAGCGGGTGAATTTTGCCCCGCCGCCGGGCTGGAGTTTCCGGATGTTGTCCAGCAGCGGCAGGATCAGGGATCGCCGTTCCGCGTCCGTCATGCCGTTATAGAGCCAGTCATAGGCGATGCTTGCATTGATGCGGCTTTCCGTGTGCCACTCAACCATTGTTTCCTGTTCGTAGCACCACTGAAAGAATTGCAGTGCCATTTTCAGGTGAGCAACCCCTTTTGCATGATATTTGCTTTGCTTGTCCAGCAGATACAGTGTCGCGCATTTGATCGCTTCGTCCGCGCCGATTCTGCGGACAATCTGGAAGCCTTGGCTGTAGGGTTTCCTGTATTTGATTTTTCCGTTGACGCATTCAAAACGATCTGTAAGAAATTCCAACGCAGGATGTTCCGGCAGGGCATCGACCTCTTTGCGCAGCGTCTCCAGCGCCTTGGGATAATGCCGGAAAGCATATTTCCTCACTTCGGGAAGCGTATCGGAATTGACGTAAAGGCGCGGATGATCACGGCGGATCTCGCTTGTCCAGTCCGCCCATGCGGCAAACGTGCAGAAAAGTGCGACAAAAAGCAGTGTTTTCATTTAAAACGGCACTCCCGAATTTTCCTTGATTCCAAGTCTGCATGTGTTCCCAGATGTATTGTAATAGGGGGGTTCTGTGATGGCATTCAACTCAAAAAAACTGAATGGCGATACATGTCCGTCGACAAAGACAATGTTGGCTTTTCCGCGCGACAGCGGTACGTCATTCCTGGCGCTGGTCTGTCTTCTATCACTGGCACCGTGACGGAAGGCAAAAAAAACCGCATAGTTGGCTTGTTCATTGTATTCTCGGATGTTGTCTCCGGCAAATATCGCTATTCCGGGCTTGCGGATATCGGAGAGTTTTTTCCGGTAATACTGCGGCGTATCGGAAAAGGCACTGCTGCCAAGATTGGAATTTTCAGCATAATGTGTCTGGACGAAGCCGCCGCTGCTGCTGTCTGTTGAAAAATTTATGCGTTCTGATGGACAGCGGAAAGATCCTGCAGTTACGGCGTTTCCGTAATAGGTGGGACCATAGCCTCCTCCCTCTTTTTTTCCATTTTTAGTTACTCCTGAGAGGATTTCAAACCAGTTTCTTGTTTCATCGTTCCAGGGGCAGCGGGTTGGTACGATCCATTCGCTGTAATCGGAGGAATACATGCCCTGTGCCAGTCCGATCTGTTTCAGGTTGCTTGTACAGACGATGGCGTGAGCCTTTTCCCGTGCCTTGTTCAGAGCGGGAAGCAGCATCGAAGCGAGAATCGCGATGATCGCTATCACGACCAGGAGCTCTATCAATGTGAAATGATCTGTATGAAAGAATTTTCCGTATTTCCGACTGCATTCCGGCGGGGATACGGTCTTACGCAGGCTGTTCATCCGTTTCATATTTTTCTTTTCTCCCTGTATTTGAAATTCAGCTTCCGGTCTGTTTTTCCCGTATGACCCCATGCCGCCGGGAAAGGTTCCGGAGTGTTTTTGCTGTGAGCAGATTCGATTCGTATTTCTCCTTTCCGTTTTTCTCTGTTTTTTTTATAGGAAATAACTTAGTTAACTCATATATAAGAGTATATGATATTTTTCAGAAAAGTCAATAGGAAAAGCAAAAAAAATGAAAAAAAAATAATTTTCGCTGGTCATTTTTCCGCGCTTGATTATATTACAGGAAAGGCATGGAGAAAAAGAGGAAAAAATGAGTGCGGAACCCTGGGATCAGCTTCCGGTCTATCGCCGGATCGAGTATGAACTGAAGCGCTATATTGCTCGGCACAAACTCAAGCGGCACGACCGCCTGCCGTCGGAGTCGCAGCTGGCCGCGGAATACGGCGCCAGCATCGGAACGGTCCGGAAGGCGCTGAACGATCTGGAGGCGGAAAAGGTCATCTACCGCCGGCACGGGCAGGGGACGTTTGTCGCACCCCGTTCCCGCAGAAGCCGGATCCTTCTGGTTTCCGATCAGGAACATATCTATGACGTGCTGCATCTGGACTTCATGAATTTCTTTCTCGGACTTCTCTCTCATGCGAATTTCGCCAATCTGGCCTATGAGCCGCAGATCGTCGAACTGGAGGATTTTCTGGCGAATCTGGAGGATGTTTCGATGGTTTATCCCGAAAGCGCCGGGGTGATTTTCTTCCGCGGCTATTCCAATGTCCTGCGCCCCGCCGCCGATGTTCTGCTTGCACGTGATATGCCATTCATGTATTACGGCGGAAATCTTTACCCGGAAATCAATTCGCTCTGCTCCACGGTCTGCCACGATGAGGAGGCGATTGCGGAAATGATTGCGGATTATTATGTGAAGCGCGGTTTCCGCAAGGCGGCGGGAATCGTCAATTCCAATCTTATTACACAGGAACGGTCGCGCCGCTTCGCTTCTGCCCTGGCGCGGCGGAATATGGAATACCGGGAATTTTCCGAAAAAGAGGAACTCTCTCCGATTGCACGCGATTTTCCCGTGTTCAACTGCTTTGTCGATTTTCTTGCCGTAAAAATCATTCAGCGCCTGGAACGCGACTGCGGGATCCGTGTGCCGGATCAGGTTGCGGTGTCCGGCGTGGACAATCAGGTGTTCGGCAACTGGCTGAGGCCGCCGCTGACGACGATCGATCTCTGCCATCGCGCCAACGGTGCGCTCGTCATGCAGACCTTCTGCGATTTTCTGGACGGGAGCCGCCGCCGTCCCTTCCATCTGGACGCGAAACTTTCTCTGCTCCCCCGCGAAAGCTGCTGATTCTTTTTTGCGTTCCGAAAGAAAAAATCCCCGGGGAGAGAAGTCCGCCGGGGATTTTTTTCTGGAAAAACACGCCGTTACAGTGTGGCGAGCTGAAGCGCCATCTTGTCCGCGAGCGCCTGATCCGGGAGCACCAGATCGGGCAGGCGGCAGAACGGGATCATTTCAACCGTGAACGGGCCTTTGTAGCCGATCTTGTCCAGCTCCGCGAAGACCGCCTTGAAATCGACCTCGCCTTTGAAGAGATCGTCGCCGAAGTTGTGCAGTCCGCCCGCGCAGTCGGTCTCCTCGAAGTTCTTGAGATGCACCGCTTTGATGTAGATTCCGAGAATTTCCGGGAAGTCCTGCGGACGGCAGTTCAGACAGGCGTTGCCGACGTCGAAATAGAGTCCCACATACTTCGAGCTGAACTGATCCAGAAACAGTTTCCACTCCATCGGGGAGATCAGGAAGCGGTTCCAGACGTTTTCCAGCGCAAGATTGACTTTCAGCGATTCCGCCACCGGAAGAAGCTCCCTCACGGATTTCGCGGTCTGCTCCCAGACGGTCTTGTAGCTCAGCACGGGACGGCTCGGATCCCAGGCAACGCGCGTTGCGCCGGGAACAACCAGAATGGTCTCGGCTCCGATCCATGCGGCGATCTGGAGATATTTCCGGACGAACGCAAGCGCATTCTGACGTTCGGTTTCATCCGCCGCGCCGAGATAGCAGCCCCAGCCGGCGCCGCTGGCCAGCGTGCGCAGACCGATTTTCCGTTCCGCGGCGTATGCGGCAATTTTTCCGCATTCCGCCTCGGTGATCTCAGGGGAAAGCACGTCGCCGACGGTCAGTTCGACGCCGTCCAGACCCTTTTCCGCCGCCCAGTCGATGAATTCATACGGGGTCTTCTGTCCGTCGAATCCGCCGAACACCCAGTAATTCAATGCCTTGTACATGATGTTGACTCCTCAGTAATTGATTTCGACGCGTTTGCCGCTGTCCACGGATTCCTGTTCTGCGACATTGATCTTGAAGCCGTCGAGCACGGACTCGAAATCCTGATACTTGTCGGGCTTGACGCCGTTCTTGACGCAGTCGACGAAATAGGCAAGCTCGACATGCCATCCGGTTGTCGCCTCGACCTGGGGTGTTTCGACTTTGCCGTCCTTCCAGTAGACCTTGAAGCCTTCCGCCATCAGACGGATCGTCGCCTTTTCGCAGATGATCTGGAAGGTCATTTCAAACGGCGTTGTGTTCGGCGCCATCCAGCAGCCTTCGGCTTCGACCACCGTTCCGTCGTCGTAGTGGTAGAAGGAGATCACATGGTCGACGCCGCCGTTGCTGACGCCGCCGGTCACGCCGACGGAGGTGACGGCTTTCGGACGGCCGAAGAAGTAGCGGACCGCGTCCGTGTCGTGCAGGTGCATGTCAAGCAGCGCGCCGCCGGAGCGTTTGCCGTCCATGAACCAGTTCTGCCACGCGTTGCCGGCGATGTCGGGGGAGAGGCGGCGGAAGGTTGCGGAGAGAAGTTTTCCGTATTTTCCCGCTTTGAACTGTTCGTAGGTGTAGCGGTATTCCGGCCAAGCGCGGACGCACATGCCGAAATTCAGGAAGGTCTTTGCATTCTTATAGGCCTCGGCAATCTTCTTTGCCTGTTCCAGATTCCGCGCAAAGGGTTTTTCCGCGAAAACGTGTTTGCCGGCTTTGAGGGCGGCGACGATGTAGGGGGCGTGATCGGGCGTCGGGCAGCAGATGTCGACGACGTCCACATCGGGATCGTTGATGAGATCGAAGCCCGATTCATAGGTCCGGATGCCTTCCATGTTGAGCGGCTGGGAGTTGTCGGCGTTGCCGATGTTGCCGACGACCTTGGAGATGTCGCCTCTGCGCTTGACGGGATCCACATCCGCGAGCGCGACGATCTGCGCATCCTTCATCGCTTCATAGATTCTGAAGTGCGTGCTTCCCATGAAGCCCAGCCCGATGAGTCCGATTCTGACTTTGTCCATGATCCTTCTCCTGTGTTTGGATTTTCCGCAAAGTTTTTTTCAGCTCTGTCCATAATTATACTTGAAAAAAGCCGTTTCGTAAATAGATTAAATGGCAAATAAATGGATTTTTCTGCAAATAAACGGATTATTTTTACAAAGGAGGTTCTCCGTGACGGCGGGACCCCATGATTTTTCCCTGGATCTGATTCTGCGCGACGAGGTGCAGAAACTGCTGGACAATTTCGCCTCCGTAATGCGCATTCATGTGATGTTCTACGGTCCGCAGGGACAGGTTCTGCGGCAGGGGCGCAGCGAGGGGAACTGTCGTTTCTGCCAGCTGATGCAGAACCGTTTTTTTTCGCTGGAGCGGTGTCTCCGGCTGGATCGTGAAAAACAGACGCTGAGCCGGAAGACCGGGCGCTGTCAGTCCTATCTCTGCCACGCGCATCTGTGGGAGGCGATCATGCCGGTGATTTCCGGAGACAAGCTGCTCGGCTACGTGATGTTCGGGCAGTTCCGGAGCACGGAGACTCTCCCCGGCGATCTTGCGGAGAAAACCCGGAGCCGCAGGGAACTGTCCGAGTTGAAAAAGGCATTCCGCGAACTGCCTTATCTTTCTGCGGAGGGAATGGAGAACCTGACCGGTCTGATGGAACTGCTTGTCGATTACATTGTCCGGCGTGAACTGGTCACGACGGGAGGCGACCGCCTCTACCGTTCCATTGTCCGCTGCATTGAGGAGAATCTGACTGCGCCGCTGAAGATTTCGACGGTCGCGCGGAAGGTCGGGCGGAGCGTCTCCACGGTTTCGCATTTTCTCCAGAACCACGCGGGGACGAGCTTCAAGAAACTTCTTATTGAAAAACGCCTTGCATATGCCGAACAGCTCCTGAAGGAGCGCGGCGAACTTTCCATCGGCGAGGTTGCCGAAATGGTCGGAATTCAGGACCGCTACTATTTTTCACGTCTCTACCGCAAATACCGCGGAACCACGCCGGGGAAATTCCGCCGCCTGCCATGACGCGGTGATTGGAAATGCTGTTCTCCGTCTGATTGCAAGCAAACCCTTCTCTGCGGGATCTGCGCTTCCAAGCAAAGGAACATATGAAAAACTGCATGGCAAAGGAATGGGAAGTGGTGCGGAAATATGGCACCCCGAACAGGATTTGAACCTGCGACCAACAGTTTAGGAAACTGCTGCTCTATCCCCTGAGCTATCGGGGCGGAAGACCTGGTCTCCGGAAGCGATACTATATTGCCGCTTTCCGCTGTTTTCAAGTCGTTTCGCGACAATCTCCGGAAGAATCAGAAGGGGATGCGGAAGAGAATTTCACTCCGCTCTTCCGCACATACCCCCTTGTGGCAGGGTTACTTTACATTCAGCCTGCCGCCGGCAAGAATGATCCGGATATCCTCGTCGGAAAGATGATAGTTGAGCTTGATTTCCGCCTGCGAACCGTCCTTTTTCTTCAGAACGGCGCAGATGGGCGTCTCCTTCTTTGCGAGCTTCTCGCGCAGACCCTCGATCACGATCGAATCGCCCTGTTCGATTTTGTCGTAGTCCGCCTTGTCCGCGAATGTGAACGGGACAATGCCGAAGTTGACGAGGTTCGCCGCGTGAATGCGCTCGACTGCCATCGCGATCAGCGCCTTGATGCCGAGATACATCGGGCAGATTGCCGCGTGTTCGCGGGAGGAGCCCTGTCCGTAGCTGTCGCGCCCGACGATCACGCCGTGTCCGCCCGCATCCCGGACCGCCATTGCGCGCTGGGCGAAGGTCGGCTTGCCCTCCTCGTTGAAACGCTCGAATACGACTTTTGCATACTCCGGAATGTTGCTGCGGTGTTTCAGATGGACGCCCGCAGGCATGATGTCGTCCGTGCTGGTCTTGTCACCGACCTTGATGACCACTGTGCCGTTGATCGTGTCGGGCAGCGCCTGGTTGACCGGCGGGCTGCCGATGGTTTTCTTGCGGATGATTTCAACGCTTCTGCCGCAGCAGGGCGGCGTGATCATCATCGAATCGTCGATCAGGAATTTGTCGGCGTCCCTGACGTCGGGATACGGGAAGCCCAGTGTCGCAGGATCGGTGATTTTCCCGGTCAGCGCCGCGGCCGCCGCGACCTCCGGGCTGACCAGATACGCCTGATCGCCCTTCGTCCCCGTGCGTCCGGGGAAATTGCGGTTGAACGTGCGGAGCGTGACGGTGTCGTTCGCCGGGCTCTGTCCCTGTCCGATGCAGGGGCCGCAGCCGCTTTCCAGAATGCGCGCGCCCGCGGAGATGATGTCCGCCAGCGACCCGTTGCGCGCAAGCATTTCAAGCACCTGACGGCTGCCGGGAGCGATTGCCAGCGTTACATCGGGGCTGATCTTGCGTCCGCGCAGCATCGCCGCCACAATGGAGAGGTCGCGGTAGGAGCTGTTCGTGCAGGAGCCGATGATGACCTGTCCGACGGGAATGCCGGCAAGTTCGGCAATCGAGCGGATGTTGTCCGGACTCGACGGACACGCCGCCAGCGGTTTCAGCGCGGAGAGATCAATCTCGACGAGTTTGTCGTATTCCGCGTCATCGTCCGCCTTGAGTTCAACCCAGGATTCTCCGCGCCCCTGTTTCTCCAGAAACTCCTTCGTCATCTCATCGGACGGGAAGATCGAACAGGTGACGCCGAGTTCCGCACCCATGTTGGTGATCGTGGCGCGCTGGGGAACGGTCAGGGTCTTCACGCCGGGGCCGAAGTATTCAACCATGCACCCGACGTTGCCTTTCGTTGTGAGGATTTCCAGCATCTTGAGGATGATGTCCTTGGCGGCGACCCACGGAGAGAGTCTGCCCGTGAGCTTCACGCCGATGATCTTCGGATACGCCATCCGGAAGGGCTGGCCCGCCATGGCGAGCGCGACGTCGAGGCCGCCCGCGCCGATCGCCATCATGCCGATGCCGCCGTTGGTCGGGGTGTGGGAGTCGGAGCCGAGCAGGGTTTTGCCGGGAACGCCGAAGCGCTCGAGGTGCACCTGGTGGCAGATGCCGTTGCCGGGGCGCGAGAAGATCACGCCCTTGGCCGCCGCGACGCTCTGCAGATAGAGGTGGTCGTTGCGGTTTTCGGGTCCGTTCTGCATCATGTTGTGGTCGACGTAGGAGACGGAGAGTTCCGTCTTCACCTTGTCGATGCCCATTGCTTCGAGTTCGAGATACGCCATGGTGCCGGTGGCGTCCTGCGTCAGGGTCTGGTCGATGCGGATTGCGACGGGTTCTCCGGCAACTGCATTGCCCGATACGATATGATTGCTCAGGATTTTCTGGACAACGGTGTTTTTCGCCATCTTTCTTCTCCGGGTGAGGGTGGAATTTCGTGAAAAAAAAACGGGGCTGCCGCATAAGGGACGCCCCGTTTCGGATCAAGCCGTTTCGACGCTCAGTCGAGGGGCTTGGTTTTCGGAAGACCGCTGAGAACCTTCTGACCCTGTTTCCAGCGTCCGTCGGCGGTAAGGAGGTTCACGCGTTCGAATTTCTTCAGAACGTTTCTTTTCTTGCGGATTTTTCCCGTTGATTTCAAGCTCGGATGTCTGGACATCTTGCCTTCTCCCGTTTTATCTTTACATTGTTGATGTTTTGTCTGCACACTTGCTGAAAATACAGAATATACTCTCTTTTCCGGGAATGTCAAGGAGAAATATCCCAAAGTTGCACTGGTTTTTCCTGAAATATTCCAGGTCCCCCGCCTTCGGGCCTTCCTGTTTCCGCGCCATCTCGTATTCATACGCGCGTCTGTTGGAATAAGTGCGGGCACGGCTTTCCTATACTCATCATCATCGAACCTTTTCCGGGTAAATGATGAAGCACTGCTGAAAAAAATCGGAAAATCTTTGCTCCGCCTATTGAAAAAAATTGAAAACTGCGTATAATTATAAGTTGTAGGATAACTTGATTAAACTTGTATGACAGGTTTGTTTTATGATGGAACGGTCGGATTTATCGAAGAAGGATCAGGTTCGGAACTATCTGATCCGGGAACTGCAGAGCGGAAAATATCCGAAAGGGGCGGTCTTTCTTTCGGAAAATACGCTGATTCAGCGGCTCGGCATCTGTAAAAACACCGTCCGGGAAGCCTATTCGTCGCTGGTCAGCGACGGGCTGCTGGAGCGGATACGCGGGAAAGGCACGTTTGTGATCGGATTCGAGAGACGGACGGATGGAGAAGAAGCGCGGCGTGAGGTTCGCCTTTTCATCGGCGATCCGATGCACAATCACGAGGATGATCCGTTCGTCGGCGCGATTGTGACCGGGCTTCATGCTGCGCTGGATCCCTTCGACTGGCGGATCCGCCTGAAATGCATGGATACCGTGGAGAACGGCCGGCAGCTGCTTCAGGCGCTCGACAGCGAACTTCATCCCGGCGACAATGCCGTCCTTGCCGGATTTGATTTTCCTTCCGCGCTGACGGACCCTCTGCTGGAAAAAGGGGTCCGGCTGCTGACGGTCGGGCGCCCGGAGGACAAACGGATCCCGTTCGCCCATAACGATTACCGCGGAAGCATGTATGAGACGGTCAAGAGCCTGATCGCGCTCGGGCATACGCAAATCGCATTGGCGGACCGCCGCACCAGTCATCTGCCCTCTTTTGAAGAACGGCGCGACGGTTATATTCAGGCGTTGAGCGAAGCGGGCATCATTCCCGACGCCCGGCTGATGGCGGAATACCGCGGGTTTGACATCTCCTGCGGCGATGAAATCTGGAACAGACTCAAAGAGTGCGGCGTGCCATACAGCGCAATCGTTATTTACGGAGACTGGGCGACACTCGGTTTCCTCCGGAATGCCGCCGCTTCCGGCATCCGGGTTCCGGAAGATCTGTCGCTGGTTTCCTGCTGCAACACGCCGCTCCAGCTGGCGGATCTGCGGGTTACGCGGATCGCCGCCCGCCATTCCGAACTGGGGAAAGCGGTCGGAAAACTGCTGATGAATCCAGAAGGATCGCCGGAAAACTGCTTCATGGTCGCACCGCGTCTGGTTGAAGGTAATACTGTCATGCAACGGATACAAAACAAGGAGTCCTGAAATGAAAACATGCAAGAGTCTGATTCTTTCTTCCCCAAAGAGGAAAATTTTCACATTGATAGAGCTTCTGGTGGTTACAGCTCGTCAAATATATATTCTATCTTGAATTACTATACCATCATTATGTGTAAAAATCAAGGAAAGACATACTAAGCAAAGTTGCATAAATTTATATTGTAATATTGAAAAGGTGTGCTATGTTATCTGTAACTCCAACAGAAGAGGAACAGATGAAGACAATTCGTATTCAAATAACGGACCAGGAACGTCAAAGGTTGCTGGAATTGCG
>CASEFP010000245.1 GCA_949287225.1 uncultured Lentisphaeria bacterium | reverse complement strand
GGACTTTCCGGCGATGGAGCGCGATGTGCTCCAATACTGGAAAGAGGGGAATGTCTTTCAGAAGTCACTGGAAAACCGCAGAGGGTGCGACGAATTCGTCTTCTACGACGGCCCTCCGTTTGCAACGGGCCTGCCGCACTACGGGCATCTGCTGGCGGGAACGATCAAGGATGTTGTCCCCCGCTACCAGACGATGCGCGGGAAATACTGCGAGCGCACCTTCGGCTGGGACTGTCACGGACTGCCCGTCGAATACGAGATGGAGAAGGAGCTCAAACTCTCCGGCAAGAAGGAGATTGAGAACTACGGAATCGGCAAGTTCAACGAGGCGTGCCGCGGGATCGTCCTGCGCTACACCGCCGAATGGGAGACCGTCGTCACGCGCATGGGCCGCTGGGTCGACTTCCGCAACGGATACCGCACGATGGACACCAAATACATGGAGTCCATCTGGAACGTCTTCAAGCGCCTCTGGGACGAAGGACTGATCTACGAGGGATACAAGATTCTGCCCTACTGCCCGCGCTGTTCGACGCCGCTGTCCAACTTCGAGGCGAATCAGGGCTATGAGGAGGTCACCGATCCGGCGATCACGATCCGCTTCAAGGTGCGCGGGGAGGAAAACAGTTATTTCCTCGCGTGGACGACGACCCCGTGGACGCTTCCCTCCAACATGGCGCTCACCGCCGGACCCGACATTGATTATGTGAAGGTCCGCGACGGGGAGGAGTTCTATTATCTCGCCGAGGCGCGGCTCTCCGCCTACTACAGGAAGGACGCAATGCCCGAAATCGTCGCGCGGATGAAGGGAAGCGACCTCAAAGGGATGGAGTATGAACCGCTGTTCCCCTACTTCGCCGGTCTGCGGGAAAAAGGCGCGTTCCGGATGATCAACGCCGATTTCGTCAGCACCGAGGACGGCACGGGCATCGTGCATACCGCGCCGGGATTCGGCGAGGACGACGCGGTCGCCGGAAAAGCCAACGGCATTCCCGACGTCTGCCCGATCGACGAGGAGTGCCGTTTCACAAACGCGGTTCCCGATTACGCGGGCATCTACGTCAAGGACGCCGACAAGGAGATCATGCGCCGCCTCAAGGAGGAGGGAAAGCTCGTCCACCGCGGCACGATCAACCACAACTATCCGCACTGCTGGCGCGACGACTCCCCGCTCATCTACAAGGCGGTCTCGACCTGGTTCGTCCGCATCGACCGGATCAAGGAGAAGATGCTTGCGGCCAATGAACAGATGTCCTGGGTGCCGTCGCACATCAAGGAGGGCCGTTTCGGAAAATGGCTCGAAAACGCGCGCGACTGGGCGATCAGCCGGAACCGCTACTGGGGATGCCCGCTGCCGATCTGGCGCAACCGCGAAACGGGGGAGACGGTCTGCGTCGGCTCCGTAGCGGAACTCGAACAGCTCTCCGGGCAGAAGATCAGCGACATTCACAAGCATTTCGTCGATCCGATCAAGCTCAAAGGGCGCGACGGAACACTCCTGACGCGCGTCCCCGAGGTGCTCGACTGCTGGTTCGAAAGCGGTTCGATGCCTTATGCTCAGAACCATTACCCGTTTGAAAACAAGGAGCGCTTTGAGAAGAACTTCCCCGCCGACTTCATCGCGGAAGGGCAGGATCAGACCCGCGGATGGTTCTACACGCTGACGGTTCTTGCATCCGCGCTCTTCAACAAGCCCGCCGCCCGCAACGTGGTCGTCAACGGCATGATTCTTGCCGAAAACGGACAGAAGATGTCCAAGCGCCTCAAGAACTATCCCGATCCGATGTACATCGTCGAAACCTACGGGGCGGACGCGCTGCGGCTCTTCCTGCTCGGTTCGCCGGTCGTCCGCGCGGAGGACCTCAAGTTCTCCGAGAACGGCGTCAAGGAGGTCATGCGCGCGGTGATCCTGCCGATCTGGAACTCGTTCAGCTTCTTCACGACCTATGCGAACGTCGACGGCTGGGAACCCGCTCCCGACGGAAAGGCGCCCGACAAGCTCGAAAATCCGCTCGACCGCTGGATTCTCGCATCGCTTGCCGACATGATCGAGGAGATCCGCGACGCGATGGACACCTTCCATCTCCAGAAGGCGGCGAACAGTTTCGAGAAGTTCGTGGAGAACCTCACGAACTGGTACATCCGCCGGAGCCGCCGCCGCTTCTGGAAGAGCCAGAACGACAGCGACAAGAACGAGGCGTATGCCACGCTCTATTATGCGCTTCTCACCTTCACCAAATGCGCCGCGCCGTTCATCCCGTTCATCACCGAGGAGATCTACCGCACGCTGCGCACGGAGTCGATGCCCGAATCCGTCCATCTCTGCGACTATCCCGAGGCCGAGACCTGGCGGCGTGACGCGTATCTGGAAAAACAGATGGACGCGGCGATGAAGGCGGTTTCGCTGGGGCGCTTCCTCCGCACCCAGCGCAACCTCAAGGTCCGCCAGCCGCTCAAGCGGGCGATTCTCGTCTCCTCCGATCCGGAGATCCGCAGGATGCTGACGGAAACCGAAGAGATCATAGCGGAAGAACTTAATGTGAAGGCGATCGACGTCCGCGCCGACGAGGAGGAGCTTGTCAACCTCTCCGCCAAGGCGAACTTCAAGACGCTCGGACGGCAGCTCGGGCCGCAGATGAAGGAAGCCGCCGCACTGATTCAGGCGCTGCCTTCCGGACAGATTGCTTCCGTCCTGCGCGGCGAGACCGTTTCTATCACGCTCAAATCCGGCACGGTTGTCGCGCTCGGCAGGGACGATCTGAGCATCCAGCGCGAGGAGAAGGCGGGGCTTCCCGTCGCCACCGGCGAGGGCGTCACGATTGCGCTCGACACGGAACTGGATACCGCGCTGATGCAGGAAGGATTCGCACGCGAATTCGTCAGCAAAGTGCAGAACCTCCGCAAGGAGATGGATCTCGACGTATCCGACCGGATCGTCGTGACCTTCCGCTCGACTCCGGAGGTCGCCGGTGCCGTCAAGGCGTTCCATGACTACATCGCGAACGAGACGCTTGCTGTTTCCATTGAACCATCAGACACAGTCGATGCGCCGGAATCCGACCTCAACGGTCATCCGTGCGCACTCGCAGTGAGAAAGGCGTGAGGTGCGGCATGGGAAAACGGATTCTCACCGGCATCCAGCCGTCCGGCATTCTGCACATCGGCAACTACTTCGGGGCGATGAAGGCCTCGATCGAGCTCCAGAACCAGAATCCCGGGGATACGTATCTGTTCATCGCGGATCTGCATTCGCTGACGGTCAACCCGAAGCCCGATGATCTGCGCATGCGCGTCAGGCGCCTTGCGCTCGACTATCTCGCCTGCGGGCTGGATCCCGAAAAGACCGCGTTCTTCCGGCAGTCCGACATCCGCGGCGTCTGCGAGCTCACGTGGATTCTGAACACGATCACCGGGCTCGGGCTTCTCGAACGCGCGCACAGTTACAAGGACAAGATCGCCAAAGGATTTGTCCCGAACAACGGGCTCTTCTCCTATCCGGTTCTGATGGCGGCGGACATCCTGCTCTACAAATCCAACGCGGTTCCGGTCGGCAAGGATCAGAAGCAGCATCTGGAGATCACGCGGGACATTGCAATCAGATTCAATCAGATGTACGGCGATGTCTTCGTGATTCCGGAACCGATCATCAGCGAATCCGTCGCCGTGATCCCCGGAACCGACGGCCAGAAAATGTCCAAGAGCTACAACAACACCATCGAACTCTTCGGCGAGGAGAAGGCGATCCGGAAGAAGATCATGTCCATTCCGACCGACTCGACTCCGCTTGAAGCGCCGAAGGATCCCGACAAGTGCAACATCTTCACACTGTTCAAACTCTTCTCCGACGAGGGGAAAATCGCCGCGCTCGCCGCGAAATACCGCGCGGGCAACTTCGGCTACGGACACGCGAAACAGGCGCTTTTTGAAGCATACATGGACTATTTCGCGCCGATGCGCCGCCGCCGTGAAGAGCTGGAGAAGGAGCCGGGATACATTGACGAGGTGCTCCGCAAAGGGGCGGAAAAGGCCAATGCCGTTGCCGCAGTGACGATGGAGGAGGTCTGCCGCGCGGTGGGCCTGCGCTGATGAGCCGCGTCCGCAGGGTGCTCTTCTTTTTCATTGCGGTCTGCTGCTGGGGCCCCGCGCTCGCTTTCACCCTCTTGTGGCTGTGTGCGCACATTGAACACGCTGAAGCGGCAAAGACCGTTCGCATTCCGATGGCGCGGGCGGAGAAAAAAGGCCGTACGGTGTTTTCCGCTCAGTTCGAGATGGATGCCCGGAAGTGGCGCTGTCACGACCATCGTGTCCGGATTCTCGTCAGCATGCCTGCGGGGACGGAGGTGCGGAAAATGCTGGAGGAGCGTTCGCTTGCTGTCCGCGTCAATGCGGAGGAGGCCGAACTTACGATGGGGAATGTGCATGAACCCTATGCGGAAATGAGGCGGCACGCCCTGCATCCGGGCAACTGTGTGCTCGCGGAGGCTGAACTTGACTGCGGAAAAGGGCGGAACGTCGTTTCCCTGGAGATTGCGCCGGATCTTTTTCCGGCTTCAGGGGTGGGTGCCGTTCTTTATTTCCCGGATTCCGCGCAGCGGACGGCTGCGCTGGCCGTCAAGGCGGGAGGCACGATTTTCTTTCTGCTTCTTGCAGCGGTCCTGAGCCTTCTCTTCTTTCACTGCGAACGGAGCCATCCGGGACGTCTCCGCACTCTTCTGGCCCGGGCGTTTCTGATGATTCCCGTGGAGTTTTTCCTGATGCTTCTTTCCGTTGCCCTCTGGAAGGCCGCCCTTGCCGGGTGTGCGCCTCTTTTTCTGAACCGTCTTGTGTCCGGTATCTGCGGCGTGTATCCGGTGCGGGAAACCGCACAGCTGTTTTTCCTCCTGAATCTAATCCTGTTCGCGATTCTCCTGGTATGCGCTCTGCTTCTGACCGCATGGCGTCTGATCCGTCTGTTCCGCACGGTCCGGGGAAAACGCTGATGTTCCGGACCGCGCGGCGTTCATATTAAAAAAAATCAGACCAATCGTGCGATGCTTTGCATTGCCTGAATAGCTTTGCGCTCTCCTTTCCGCCCAGCTTCGGTTCAGCTGTGTATGCTGGTCGGAGCTGGCGAAATCCCCGATACGGGCGTGTGCTCTGCATCGGGATCGTTCATTTGAGTCGTCCGGTATAAGCGTCCGCTCCGGAGTTGTCAATGACATACTGGAAAAATTGTTTTTCCGCCGCCGAACGGGCCTTGTCCCAAGGCCGGGGCTGGCCGCAAAGCTGCACGACCCACAGTTTCAATTCCCTGCGGTGCCAGTTGACCATGCAGGATGTTCCCCATGCGCCGCCGTGTCCGAACCAGGAATCCTCCCGGTCCGTTTCCGGAGCACTGAGCCCGAGGGAATATCCTCCCATGCCTTTCGGGCGGGTTGATTTCGCCAGCAGTTCCCTGACCGTTTCTTCTTTCAGGATTCTCACGCCATTTTCTCCTGCGCCGAGATTCATCAGCATTTTATAGAATTTCAGCTGATCATTCGCGGTCGTCCAGAGGCCGGCGCCCGCTGACGGGAAAACATGAGGCCCGTTGTAGGGACGCTGCTGCATGTTGTTCTGGCGGCGGTATTTTGCCGGTGCGTCTTTCACGCAGTCATACATCTCGACCTGGGTTTCCAACTGCCGGTCGGTCGGCCGGAACGACGTGGAATTCATGCCAAGGGGAATCAGAACCCGCTCTTTGAGGAATTCATCCCACGGCTGTCCGGTTACAACCTCGACCACCGCGGCGCCGATGTCGATGCCGGTATTGGAATACTGCACGCGGGTTCCCGGTTCAAACAGCAGCGGGGAGGCTGCCGCTATGGCCGCCGTCTGCCGAAGGGGCGCACCGCCGCTCCAGCCTCCTCCTTTGATATTTCCCTGCTTTGCGCAGATCTCAAACGGAAATCCGCCGGTATGGTTCATGACCATTCGAATTGTAAGCGTATTTTTTGCCTTGACCAGCGTTTTCACTCCATTTTTACTGGATGCCAGAACCCAGAGTTCCTTGAATTCAGGCAGATACTTTGAAACCGGATCGTCCAGAGATATTCTGCCTTCCTCGATCAACATGGCAATGGTCACGCCGCAAAAACCCTTGGTCTGCGAACACTGCATGTAGACATCGTTCATTGTGATGGGACGTTTCGCCGCGACATCGGCATATCCGACACATGCTGTTTCCTGCACGCCGTTCTTGTAAAAAACATTGATTGCTCCCGGAAGACGCCCGTCCTGGACAAAAGGCATCAGCGCATCCTTTGCAAAGGTTGTTTTCGAGTCTCCGGGATTGTCTTTTACCGACTGACAGCCGGAGAGGAGCAGTGCGGCTGCAAGAAGCAGCATTCCTTTTCGAGGCAGTTTCATTGTTTCATTTTCCTGTTTTTCGTTTTACGATTTCTCCTGTTTTTCCCGGATGGGAAAACCATCCCGGAAAAAACCGTTTTGATTCCTGTAAGATAGTTGTATTTCCACCAATTGCAAATTTCCACTTCCAGGATTGTCCGGACAAAGGATTCAAAAATGTTTACAGTGCGCTGTTTTGCGGTACAAAAAGACCTCTGGGATGAATTCCGTCGGCGCCGCCATTAGAAAATCCCTTTGGGAAAGTGCACTTGACGGGATACGCATTCCTTGGAGAGATGCAATGGCGCGGATTTTGTGAAAAGCACCATTTCGGGCAGCATTCCGGAAGGAACATTCAGCTTCCTGAAGCGGGATCAGGGAGAATCGGACTGCGGCGGTCCCTGCGGATCTGAAGCGGTGTTTTCCCTAAGTCACGTTTCAGTGCACGGCTGAGAGACATTCCGGAATTGTATCCGGTCAGTGTCGCGATTTCGGACAGCGTCAGATCACTTCCCCGCAGATAGTTGGAAGCCGTCAGCAGGCGCCTGGAACGGATATAGGAGCCAATGCTGCATTTCATCTGTTTTGAGAACGAGGCGCGGACCGTTCCACGGGAAATCCGCAGGACGGAGGCGATTTTATTGATGGAAATCGGACGGTCCAGGTGTTCATGAATGTACTGGAGTATTTTTTTGAGTTTCTCGTCGAAATCCATCTCATAATTCCGATGATCCGCAATGGCCGGACTGGGCTGGAACCGGACAAGCAGGCTGTTGAGAAGCTCCGTCATGCGCAATACGCTTTTCGTCGCGGATCCGGCGCATCCGCGGTACCATTTCAGATACTCCCCCGTTGCCGATTTCAGGAGTCGCCATTCCGCGCGCTTCAGCGGGAGAATCCTTCCCGCAAGCAGCTGGATTCTCCCGTCTTCCTTCGGCAGACGGAAGGAGGCATAGAGCGCATGATAGTTTCGTGTCCAGAAAATCCGGCAGTGTTTCGTATAGGGAGCGATCAGCAGCGCCTCATTCTCATGCAGACGGAACTCCCGGTCATCAATCTCGAAAACAACTTCGCCGGAAAACACAGCAATAAAAATAAATTTGTCATGGCAGTAGCGCCGGTCGCTGATGAAAGCCTCTCCTCCATAGCTGTACAGGATCAGGCTGGACGGCACCACGGGAGGTTCCAGCGGCGCTCCGGGACCCATAGTATGGAACGGTGGCAATTCTTCGAAGATTGTTTTCTGCAATTGGCACCTGCCTTGTTTCCGGTATATTAGCAGGGAAACCGCATTCTGTCAAGAAAAAAGCTCCGTCGAAGTTCATTTCCGATGGTGCCTGCGGTTCGGAGGCAGCTCCTGCGCTCACGGAAGGGACGGAGAAGCGGCATTGTGCAGAATCTCAAAATGCCGGATTTTTCCTTTGAAGAAATGGCAGGGGCCGCGTCCTGACAAGCCGTAGGGAACGGCGTGTCCTCCGAGCACGGAAGGACCGAAAAACATCCCCCGTCCGGGCGATGGAAAACTCTTCTTTCCTCCGTTGAGTTCAAATGTCAAGGTTTTCAGATCATTGGTCACCTTGAGCTGGTTCCATTCTTCCGGTTTGATCCGGAGCCCGGTCCGGAAGAATTTCGTCCCTCCTGTTGGCGAGGCAGGCAGGGAGCCCAGCAGTTCTCCATCGCGGAAAAACAGCGAGAGCGACGCGGGTGCTGCTCCGTAATGCCGGAAAAGAACCCGGTCATCCTGTTTTTTTTGATTCCCCTCTTGACAAAGCAGAGTGTTTCGCTTATAATTAATTGTATCGTGACAATTTTGAAAAATGAGTCTAAAAAAGAATGGTTGCACAAAAGAGTATTGCAGAAAAACTGGGGATCAGCCGGACGGCTGTTTCCGCGATTCTTTCCGGCGGGGCGAACGCGGAGAAATTCCGTCCGGAGATGCGCAGGCGTGTCCTGAAGGCGGCCGAGGAGCTGGGGTATCAGCACAATGAACTGGCCCGCGCCATCCGGACAGGGCGGAACAATGTGCTGGGATTTGTCACGCAGAGCATCCGCAACGAGTATGCCGGGCGTGTTCTTGACGGCGTGATCCAGTCCACGGCCGAAAATGATTTTTCCGTCAGAATCATTTCCATCAATCAGGAACGCAATGCGCCGAAACTGGCGAAACAATGCATCGGGCAGTGTCTTGCGGGGGTGATTCTCTACGACATATCCGATGAGAGTTTCCTTTCCTCGCTTTACGATCTCCTGGATGCGCATGGGATTCCGCTTGTTGTGGCTGGAGGCAGCGTAAAAATGGAAAAGGGACTCTGGATCACGTCAGATACCGTGCAGGGCGGCAATATCGTTTTTGAACATCTTTATCAGCTCGGGCACCGGGACTTTCTCCTTTCCTTTGCCTATTCCTGGACAGCCTACTCCCAGGGACTTTATCAGGGATTTTCCAATGCCGCGGCAGAGGCGGGGATCCGGCTTCCCAAGTGTTCAAAATGCTTTTTTCATGATAATGCGGATTCGGAAAAGATTGCAAGAATCATTGCGAAGAACAGAGTGACGGCATGTTTCTGCAATACGGATTTCCATGCGCTTCAATTGATTATGACGCTTCAGAAACACGGGGTTCGTGTTCCGGAAGATGTTTCCGTGATGGGACGCGGCAATCTGCGCTTCTGTCGCGCGCTCAATCCGCCGCTGTCAACCATAGACGAATCGCTGGATATGCTGGGAAAAAGGGCGGCGGAACTCATTTTCGAGCGGATCGGACATCGGAACCGAATCTTTCACAGGGAGTCCATCCCGCATAAACTGGTCATCAGGGCATCAACCGCGGAGGTGGGCGGCAATATCGGAAAGATTGACGTCGAAAGCAGAAAAGGGAGGAGAAATGATAAATAAGAAACGGCAGAATTTACCGGCAGCTGTTCCCGGGTGCAGGCAGAGATTTACATTGATAGAACTCCTCGTTGTAATTGCGATCATCGCGATTCTTGCCGGTCTTCTTCTGCCGGCATTGAATTCGGCAAAAGAGAAGGCATATCAGATCAGCTGCCAGAGCAACATCCGGCAGCTTCAGCTTGTATGGAGCGGATACATGAACGACTGCAAGGAATGGCTGCCTACCTGCACCAGCAAGTATATCGAACCCATCACGTTTTATGAGCCTTATCTGCCTAAAAATTCACGGAAGGTATTTCTCTGTAAAGCGGCGAAGTTTCAGGCAAAGGGGCAGTTCGGTGCCTTGAGCGGAAAGACTTCCAATTATGAGATCCGCTGGTATGGGTCATTGGGAAGCAACCTGTATTTTCCGCGGGGATTGATGCATTTCAACAGAATCTCTCTTTCGAAAGTGCTGGTCTTTTCCGACGCCGGCGATTGCGATAATCAGAATGTCGGTTGTTTCACTTACGGATTTTTTCAATACGTCGGCTGTCTGATCAATCCGACTGTTGCCGGATATTCCAATCTGCAAACGGCGTTCAAACATAATCAGGCAGCCAATATCGGGACTCTTGACGGTACAATCCGGACGGTCAAAGGATATCGGGGGATCTCATCAAACGAGTTTCTGTTACGTGCCGGGCTGGACACCAGCTGGGTAAAGTCCGGCCGGACCGGATGGGCTCTGGAATAATGCATGAAAGCAGAATTCAGCGGATTGATGCGCTCTCCGCAGAACGGCCGTTACCCTGCAACCCCGGGGACAGCCCCTTTTTTCACTTTACGGCGGAAAATGTCAGTTACATAAAATAATAAAACCAGCTTATGGAGAAAAATGCCATGAAACATTTCGGGAAAAAGATGATTTTACTGCTGGTACTGCTTCTGTCCACTGCGCAGCTCTCAGCTGCGGAAAGCGGGCCGCAGATCCGGCGAACGGCGCAGAAACCTTTCTACAGCAATGGGAAACGGGTGGAGAAGCTTTGGCAGAAGGCGGATACGCTGACGGGATTTGTGATTCCGAAAAGTGCGTCCGTCGAACCCTTTGCAACCCGTGTGCAGATGCTTTATGACAGTCAGAATCTGTATGTCAGTCTCTGCGGCATCTACAATCCAGCCTGGAAGTCCGACCGTAAAATTACCCGCAGTCTGTTTACAGACAACAACTTTGAATTTTTCATCCAGCCGGATCCCGCACTTCCGAAATATTACCAGATCGCGGTTTCCGAAAACGGCCAGATCTATACCGGCGTCAACCGCAACAAAATGGAAATAAAAGGAGTGGTCCACAGGATCATTCCCGGCAAGGACCGCTGGTTCGCCAATCTGACGATTCCGTTTTCCGCAATCGGAATGCAGACGCCGGATACCCCCAGAGAGATCCGCTTCAATATCTGCCGTTATAATATCGACATGCCGAAGAACAAGGAGATTCAGAGTTCCTTTGCCGTGCTGGACGGTTCCCCGAACTATCATCTTCCCGATACCTGGCGGAAGGCGGTTCTGACTCCGGAGCAGGGAAGCGCTTCGACGATCCGGGCTCATTCCGACAATATCAAAGTCAACCTGCTTCCCGATCCGGGATTCGATTTTGTCACAAGGAAATTTCAGGGTTCGGATGTGCAGCGGGTGGAAACCATGGCTCTTTCAGACATCTGGGTCATCCGGGCGACAGGGAACGCTTATCATTTTTACAGTCTCTGGGTTGCTGGCCTGCTGACTCCCGGAAAGGAATACACTTTGCGGGTGCGGGGCAGACGGATCGGAAAAGAGGGTGCTTTCGGTGCCATTCAGCTTGTCAAAACACCGGATGGAAAATTCAAACAGGGCGGCAGCGTGGCATGGGGGATTCCCTTTACCGGAGAATTCCAGGAATATTATCTGCCTTTCAAGGCCGTGGAAGGAACGGTCAGTCTCCCTCTGTACCGTCTTGGTTCGCGTGGAACAGAGAGCGGAATCGAAGTGGAAAACATCAGCCTTTTTGAAGGCAGAATCTCCTCCTTTGAAATCCGCAAGGTCAGCCGTTCGGGAATCAAGAGAAACATTCCCGGAACGGAGATCCGTTTTCCCGTCAACCGCTACGGCAGATCCCCCTCTGCGCTGAATGTGCTTGTGGTCGGACGCGACCTGATGTCCCTGAACGATCCGAGGGAAATCATGAACGGACTCAATGTCCGGGCCGACATGCTGACCACGACCGGTAAAAATGCGGATGTCTATTACACGGATGAGAACCCGAAGGAAATTTTTGCGAAACTCAAAGACGGCAAATATGATCTCTACATGATCGGCGGCCGCTCTGTGCCGGAAAAAATCGGGAAGGAACTGGCAAAGGCAATCATCGAAAATGTCAAAAAAGGCGCAGGACTTTTTCTGAATGCGCCTCCGCCTTACGGAAATCTGGAATCTCTTGTTAAAAACGCTTCGCTTAAAACCGTCGGTCCGGAACATTATTTGAAACAGGCTCTGCCTGTGGAATTTCACATCCGCCCTCAGCCGCTGAGCGGATGGCAGCATGATCCTTTTGCCGGCATCCGGGAAGGAACCGCGGGAAAAGGCCGAATTGTAAGCGCTCAGACGGCGCATGTTCACCTGCTGTTTCAGATGAGGCAGAGGTCCGGTTCCTCCGCGGCGGAGCAGTTCCCCTGGGGCAGCTTCAACAAGGCCTGGATTGCCCGCATCATGTATGATACCGCCAATCGGAGCCGCCGGATATTCGGGGAGGTAAAAATCGAAAACGGAAAGGCAGAAATTTCCTGCCCCGGCACGGCGGACGGCACAGTGCTTGCCTGGGAAACCATGGATAAGAACGGGAGGAAAACCGGAGAGGGCAGGAGTACTGTCCGGAACGGGAGCGCAAAGATTACCCTTCCGGCGCTTACAATGAGCGGATGCCATGTCCTGACGCTTCATGCTCTTGATGGAAACGGCGCCACGCTGGACTATACGGCGAAGGTATTTGAAAAATCAGGTCCGCAGATTGTCTCTCTGAAAGACAATAAACTCTATTATTCGGGAAATGACAAGGCTGATCTTTCCGTTACACTGAATACGCCTGCTCCGGGGATGACACTGGCATGGAGACTGGAGGATTTCTCCGGGCGGATCCTGGAAAGCGGAGAAGTTCCGGCAGCGAAGGAGAACCGTCTGGCCGTCCCGCTTGAGGCGCTTTATACCAATTTCGGTGTGGCAAGTGTATCCCTGAAGCAGAACGGCGTGATCCGTGATATGAAACGGATTGCCGTTGTCGCGCAGGACCGCGACAAGGCGCGGCTTCTTGATGATTTCACACCTTCCATCTGGCATTTCGGAACAGATATCGCACCGGATTTTTCCGTGGCAAGCGACCGTCAGCTGGAGAAGATCGGATTCCGCTGCTATCTGATGCCCTTCCGCGGAATGGACGATCTTGCCGCCGGAATGGGAGTCGGCGGCAGCTATCGCGGAGGCGGCGATCTTTTCTGCGGCTGGCCGCAGAAAAACAACATCCGTGCCCAGCAGATCAACACAAAGGCAGTCCGGGAACAGATTATGCCCCGGGCGGAAAGAGTTGCCGTAAAGGAGCGTCAGCTCGGAATTGTGCATGACGCGGTCTGCGATGAACCCAATTTCGTCCGGCCGGGAACCGACAGGGAACTGGATGAACATCCGGAGAATATCGCGGAATTCCGCAGACGCATGAGAGCCAAATACGGCACGATCGAAAATTACAATAAACGTCTGGGAACAGCACGCGCCGGTTTTGATGAAGTGGGCCCGGCACGGAGAAAAGAGGCGCGCGAAACCGGGAAATACGGCGAGTTCATCGAATGGCGCAGCTTCAATGTCGACCGCTGGTGCGAAGTGATCAAACTCGTGGCCGACGGCGCCAGAGCCGGAGATCCGAATTCAGCCCTCTCGCTTTACAACTCCTTCGGACAGGGTGTTCTTGGTGGCAACGACTACTGGAAACTTCTTACAAAAACCGGACTCGGGTTCTCACAGGAATATACCTCCATGGTTTATCAGGGAGACAGTCCGATTTACGATTTTGATGAATTCTACCGTTCCTTCCGTCCGGACATGCGTGTATGGGGATTCACGGGATATTTCTTCAGCCGGGACAAATCCTTTTTCCAGCCATGGTGGTTTGCCCTGCACCGCTACGGCGGTTTTACCTGGTTTGCCGCATTTGGCGGCATCGCTTCCGGCGGCGGAGGCTCATGGCTGAACATGCTCGACTATACCGGAGCTTATACCGAAGATGCGAAGAACATGCAGGAAAGTCTCGAAAAATCCAATCTGCTCAACGGACTTGGAAAACTTTTCCTCGCCTATCAATGGGTGCCGAACGACGTTGCGGTCTATTATTCCCACGAAAGTGTTCTCCTTGCCTTCCTGCGCGGCAAAGAGACGAAAGAGGGGGAGATCCATTCCTCGGGTCCGCTGTATGACCTCTTCCGGAGCCGCCATGAGATCCGTTATCTTCTGGAAGAACTGCTCTACCAGTATGATTTTCTGGCTCCGGAACAGATCGCCGGCGGCAAGCTGAACGGGAGAAAAGTCCTTTTCCTTGCCGGTGTGGGCGCAATGTCGGACAGGGAAGTTGCCGCTGTCAAGGCGTTCCTTGCCAAAGGCGGCACCGCCATTGCGGATTTTCAGCCAGGGGAATATGACGAAGTGGGCATGAAACGGAAAGATGCGCCGCTTGCAGGGGAAAAGAATCTGATCGTTCTGGGGAAACGCTTCGAAACGAAAGATGACGCACAGCGCAGGGAAATCCTCCGGCTCCTCGGGAAAGCGGGAAGCCGCCAGATCATCGGCAGTGATGATGTGGTTGCCGTGAAGGGACGCGAGGCCATGCACTTTGCCGACGGAAATATGCACGTCTTCGCCATTGCCAGAAACCAGACACGCTCCAATGATTCGCTGGAACAGAAGTTCACATTCCCCGTGAAGGGACACCTTTACGATCTCCGCGCCGGGAAATATCTTGGAGAGAGCGATACCGTCACGGCCGCCGTTCCGCATGGAGAAGCGTCGGTCTGGGGCGTCTATCCCTATCGTGTCACGAGACTCGCGGTTCGTGCACCGGAAACGGTCAAAGGCGGGACGGATCTGAAAGCGGATATCGAAGTTGTTGTCTCCGGCGGCAAACCCGGAAAACACGTATTCCACACGGAAGTCATTCCGCCGGATGGAAATGCAAGGTTCTTCATGAAACGCAATCTGATTGCGGAACAGGGACGCCTGCAACTCGTTTTCCGGATTGCGGAAAATGATCCGGCGGGGAACTGGACACTTCGGGTTACAGATGTCATGACCGGAACGACGGCGGAACAGCACTTCCGCAAAGAGTAAATCCTGTTTTGGGAAAGGCTCATCCTTGAGTGCAAAACGAAATGCCGCAAAGGAATCGGCCGCATGGTTGTGATGGATTTGGCGTGCGCCACTTTTCCTGAACCGGTGGAACTGGCGTGCCCGATACGCCGAGAGGCGTTTCTTGAGAAATCGCAAGCGCTGAAAGAGGAATTCTCCGGGCCGCTCCGGTTTCTCAGGCAATTTTAATTGCCTGTGACTGGACACGGCCTGAGAATCTGGTGTTTCGGAAGCGCGTTATTGACAGACAGCTTTGCAATCTATGGCTGCTGAGTGTCCGCGAATGGAACAAAAAGGCGAAGGGCGGAGTCGTCGATCATGATATCATGGATTCTTTCATTTCTTGATCGCTTCCGGCCGGGCAGTCATGGATGAATGATCAATGCGGTTTCCAGGGAGAAATCCGCACTGCCAACCAGCAGGATTTCCGGAGGAGGGGCATATGTCATGACGCTCTCGATTTTGACTCGGAGCGGAATGTCACGGCCATTCGCAGCGACAACCAGATTCTGCTCCGGACAGTTTCCGGAAAACGCCAGAACAGCATCCGGCATGTCATGACCAGCCATGTGACGGAGCCTGTTGAAAGCTCCCTCTGCGTATGTAAGCGCCCAGCCAGCCCCATGGGGAGGGAGGATCGAGAGGAGATTTTTTCGAAGGGGAAATGTGCAAAAGATGAATGCCGTTGGACGACGATGATCGCCCGACGGCATTTCCTCTTCATAATAATGAGCGTGAGCTTAT
>CASEFP010000244.1 GCA_949287225.1 uncultured Lentisphaeria bacterium | reverse complement strand
CGGTAGGCCGGGCCGGTGACGGGATTGGGATTGCTCCAGTCGCGGATGTTGTCGAAATAGACGCCGTCCATTCCTTCGCGGACGAGTCTGCGAAGCTCATAGAGCGCCATGTCCTGATAGCTCCGCGTCGGGGTATTGTTGTAGGCGTCGGCGTTTCCGGCGCGGTATTCCGAGCACCACCACTCGTCCATGTAGGTCTGATACTCCCGCCAGTCCAGATCGGAGAAGCGCGAATTCAGATAAGGCACTTTGTATTCCGCCTGTTTCGCATAGGAAATTCCCCGCTCCAGATGGCGCTTGAGAAAGGACTTCCGGGCACTTGTGAAACCACCCGCGTTGCGGCGCAGAAACCCTTCGACAACAGCCTTGTCGGACTCCTTTGAAAACTTCTTTTCCGCCAGATAATTCACGAAGGAATAGTCCCTTCCGAGCGGGAAGAAAAAGGTCGAACCCCATGCGCCCCAGCAGGCGGAACCGGCGAAGGTGCAGAGATTCCATGCGTTCGGAAACGAGGAGCGTTCCAGAAGTTTCGCCCGGTAATCGGGGCGCGCTTTCACGGGCGTAGCCTGAAACGCCTGTTCCAGCGAGAACTCCTCCGTCCATTCGGTCGCCTGATTGACCAGATGGATCCGCAGTTCCGAGCGATCTTCGAGAGAGACGACTTCAAGCGCATCGCGCGCCGGGTCAAGCGACCAGTTCCGGTCGCTTTCGGACATCCATGCGATTCCCTTCTCCAGCTGCCCGATCCAGACATAGGGACGGAAACTGCCTTCCAGCTGCGGCGTTTTCGCCGACTGCGAGCTGCGCCAGACGACGCCATCCTTTTCCGGAAGGAATTTCGCGTCGTTGTATTTCATCCGGTTGCAGACGGAGTGAATCAGGCGCGCATACTCTTTTTTCAGCGGCACACGCAGCACGGCGGAGGCTATTTTCTGTTTCCCGTCGGGGCGGAAACGCATTGTGAAGCGGAAGAATCCGTCATAGTCCATGACGCCGTCGACCTGAACAGTCCCGCCCTTCCAGCGGAGCGTGCTTTCGGTGCGGACACGGTCGGGACTGCGTTCGGCAAAGCGGAACGAGGTCTCCCGGAGCGTCTCGCCGTTGATCGTTAGGCAGACGGGCGCGGCAAGGATATTTTCCGTGTCGGCGGCTGTGACGCACTCGAAGAATCCGTCCCGGAAAGCGTATCCGGTCAGCGTCGCCCGGACGCTCCGTTCCGTCGGGCAGGTGAGAGCTTTGAACGGCGGAAGAATGATCCGCTCGCAGCCGATCGTATTGTGTTCCCACGGGAATTTCTCGATCCGGAACGCACGCTCCCGTGTGAGCGTTTTCCCTTTTCCGTCACGCAGTTCCACGGAAAGGAGATACTCTCCCGCTTCGGGCTCAAAGGCAAATTCCGTCTCAAAGCCGTATGCGTTTTTGATTCCCGTGCGCCCGGCAATCTCCTTTCCCTCCTTCGTTCGGATCCGGAATACACCTTCCTTCCATCCGGAAACGGGTTCGGTGGAGTTCCCGAAACGCGCGCGCACTTTCCGGTAATACGGATAGACGCCGATCTCCAGTTCGGCGGCGCGCTTCTGATCCGGATTGATCCAGTCCGCCTTCAGCGCGGGGTCATAGAGGAAAGTTCTCTCATACAGCACCGTGCCGGATTTCACATCCTTGAACAGGGCGGAAACCGTGCGGACCACATTCGCTTTTTCGGAAAACGCCAGCACCACGGGGACGCTTTTTCCGGGCGGAACAGTGACGGTGGTGTCGAGCGAGCGCGGCGCGGCGTCGGAAACCACCGAGATCCGATGCGCGATCTCGCGCGGCTCATGTGCGGGATTCGTCACGCGGAAGGCGATCCGGAAATTGCCGGATTTCGCCTCTGCGCCGATCCCCTCGAAGGAGACGTGCGGAGCGTCCGGATTCCATTGAAAAAGCGCCATCTCGTCCGGATTTGTGAAAACAAGGGTTTTCTTGAGCGTCGTCTGTTCGGGGGGATTCCGCCAGGAGCGCGCCGCGAGGATCCGCCACTGCGCGCCGGGTTTCTGCGGGGAAACGATGCCGAACTCCTTCAGGGGAATCCGGCCTTCGAGCGTCCAGAATCCGTTTTCAAACGTGGAGGCCGTTTTTACGAGGGGATTCCACGCCAGGTAATCGCTTGCGGTCGTTCCGCCGTTGACGACCGGATAGCGCCGGGCAAACAGAACGCCGCCGGGATTGATGATCAGCTGACAGACGAATCCCCCGGACGGCGGCAGGAAGAGAAACTCCACGTTGTCGTCCAGATAGACCGCGCCGTTGCGCTTCTTCACGCGGTTCAGCAGAGGAATGCCCGCCGGAGGCAGTTCCGTCCGCGCGCCGAAATACACGGCGTCGGCGTCCATCCCGAACAGAAACGAACCCTGACGCGCGGAAAGATACGGCGAATTGTGGCTTACAAGCCCGTCGATCCGGACGCCGGAACGCCACTCCGTTTCCGTGATTTTCCCATCCGGAACAGGTGGACGCGTCATGGAGGGCAGAGTGACGCACATCTATTCCGGCGCGGAAGCGTGGAGCATCGCGGCAGAAAAGAGCAACAGCAGCAGAGAGATGCAGTTTTTCATTTCGTCTCCTTTCGGGATTTCAAATTGGCGTGATAGAGGCGGTTCAGCTCCTCCTCGGAAATTCTTCTCCGGTAGATCATGAAATCGTCAAGCAGATAATTCCAGAGCGTATCCGCCCCGATGGAAAAACTGTCCTCCGGAAAATCTTCGTCGTTCAGCGGCAACGCGTTGGTGTAGACCTTGGACGGCCGGTCATCCCATTTGACAAACAGCTGTGCGCCCGCCCACGAAAACGCCAGCATGTGCCAGGAATCGCACCCCTGTTTCCCCGTCGGCGGAACGGCGTAGACTTTCTGCGGCAGACGCTTCCCGTAAAGAAGCATCAGCTGGAAACCGCGTTCGCACATGCAGAGATGTTTCGGATCGTTCGCCCCCTGAAGACCGATGTAGCCGCAACTCGACTCCACAGCCCAGAAAAAGAGGCGCGGAAGATTCTTTTCCGCCTCCCAGTTCAGTCCCCGGTAGAAAAAGACGATCGTTCCGGGACGCCCGAAATTGAGATTATCCTTCCGGCGGTAGCGGATTTTCGCGCCGCCTCTGCCGCAGAAGAGCGCCCTGCCGCGCAGTCCGTCGCGGAATGAGACGCTCCCGGCCTTCCAGACCGGTGTCGACCGCCCGAGACTCAAATCGGCCTCGACGCTCTCCTCGAACCCCTGATAGAACGAGAGATCCTCGCTGAAAAGCGGAAATTCCTCCCGCGCGCAGAGGGAAAGAGAGCAGAAAAACAGAAGGAGCCAGTGCATGATCATTCCCCCTTCCAGAAGAAGGAGCTCAGCGCACTTCCCGGCGCATCAATGTCACCGGCGGAGAGTGCGTCGACATGACCGTCGAAAAAGAGCGTATTGAATTTTCCGTGCCTCCTGGTATCGAACCATGCCGAAGTGGCAGTGGTGGGAAACGGTAAACCGATACCGATATTATAGGCACGATCAAAATCATCGGGGCGGCTGTATGCCGGATTGTTTCTCGTCTCAACCGCATAGAAGATTCGGGAATGGTTTTTGATCTGACTGAATTTCATGAGCAGGCTCCAGTCCTTCGCGCCTTCCGAAACACTGATCTTTTTTTTGGGATTGAATGCATAGTGGTAGAAAGCGAAGTTCATCGAATCCTGGAACTTTTCCCTCGGCACCCCCGGACACATATAGGGAGCCATCTCCCTAGTGAAATCCTTTATTTTCTGCGGATAAACGATGCCGATCCCCGCAAGAAGCTGCATCCAGAGTTTGTAGGAATATGCACCGTAAGAGGACCCTGTATGCATTACCAGGGTATAATCCTGATAGGAATCGCGGTAAAGGAAGATCGCCGTCCCCGCCGTTTTCAGATTGGAGCGGCAGGTGATCCCCTGCGCAGTCTGTTTCGCCCGGTTCAGCGCGGGCAGCAGCATCGCGGCAAGAATCGCAATGATCGCAATTACAACGAGGAGCTCGATCAATGTAAAAGTGTTTTTTTCCCGGATAAATCTGCACGGCATGTCTGATTTCATTTCCTCCTCCTTCATTTATTATTTTCGGCTGTTTTTTCTTTAGTCAAAATTCAGCGCGCGGTGCTTGCGCGGAGAATCAGATTCGGCTCAATGACAACATTCTGTATTCCGCCCTCCTCCAGGATCCGGACAACATGGGCACTCAATTCCTCCGGATTCTGGTCGATCGTCGAAATCTTATACTCTGGCAGGGTACTCCAAACCGTGTTCAGCGCGCCGGAAATCATCAGGTCATCCGGTACTCTTCTCCCTGATTTCTCCGCGGCTTTGATCATCTCGTAAGCCAGTCCGTCCGATGTGCAGAGGACGCCGTCGCAATGCCGGATACGGGAAAATTCCTCACGCAGAAAAGCTGTTTCGCGTTCTGTTTCGGAAAAATGCCTGGACTGGAAACAGAGTTCCGGGACAGGAATTCCCGCTTCGGACGCGGCACGGCAGGCGCCCCGGAACATGCACCGGGTCGGATGGCGGTCCCAGTATTCCCGGGATTTCGGCACGTCCGGCGCAAGCACCCCGGAAAAGACCGCCAGCTTCCGGCACCCTTTCTCGATCATATGCCGTGCCATCTTATATCCGCCGGACTCAAAATCGAGCAGTACGGCGCTCCCGGGAACTTCCCCCTCCGCATCGAAGTGGAGCAGGCAGACGGAACGCAGATTCTTCCAGGAGTCCAGAAACGGCGCGCGCCAGTAGCTCCGCCCGCTGTAAACAACCCCCCGGATCGGCGCGCGCAGAAGCTGGGTCAGGCTCGCACGCTCAAACAAACTTGTCTTTTCCTGCGGGATGCTCAGCATGGAAAGATTGATCGGGAAAAATCCCCGCCGGAACACCTCGGCGCGAAGTGAAAAATAGGGCTCGCTTTCGTGAAAGGTATCCGCAGGGAGAAGCATCAGGATCAGGCGCCGTGTCAGGTTGGAAACGTCGGAAATATCCCGGTTGATGAAAATTCCCGTCCCGCGCACCCCACGGATCAGTCCTTCCGTCCGCAGGACTTTCAGCGCGCAGTCAATCGTCCGGTGGCTGACCTGAAAGTGTTCCGTCAATTCCAGCTTGGACGGCAGGCTCCCGTCCGGAAACTGATTTTGCAAAATGCTTTCGCGCAGCGTGTTGACAATCTGCTCGGTTTTCGTCGCTTCCTTCCGTGAACGCATGGCCGCTTCCCCGAAATATGTGGTTTGATTATGTGGTTTGATCAAAAATATGATTGCGGACAAGCGTTTTTTCAAGGGGAAAAAATAAAAAAAACTGTTTTTTTCCGGAAAAAGAACACTTTGGAAAGGAAAATTGCCTTCCGGAGAAACATCGGAAACATCTGCTCTTCCATCACCGGATTCGCTATTCCCCATTTTCAGCCGGGTATGGCACGCAGGAAACAATCCGCCGGAAACTTTTGTCCGGCATCCGGGGAAACAGAGTGTCGTGTCTGAAGTCTGCATGCAAGGAAAATATGCGGCGAAATCGCGATTCCAGCATGCCTGCGCGGCATCAAGCGCACTCTTCCGTTTTCACGCCGGATATCGGGTTCCGCCGGATACCCCGTAACGATACCCCGGTTCAATCTTTTCCGGAGAAAAAACTTTTTTTCTTTCTTTCCCCTCTTGACAATTGCTGTTTTCTGAATATAATAAAAAGAAGGAAACATGTTAACCTAACCTTGAAAAAATGGCGGTCCATGATAAAAGCAACAACAAATATCCGTGAAATTGCGAAAATCGCGGGCGTGTCGGTGGCGTCTGTTTCACGTGCCCTCAAAAGCGAACCCTCCACGAAACTTTCGGAAAAACAGCGTCAGCACATTCTTGATATCTGCGCAAAGCTGCACTACTGCCCGAACGAACATACGCGCCGGCTGTTTTCCCGCCGCGCCAACACGGCGGCCATCTTTTTTCCGCCGTTCGGAAAAATCTCCGAGGACACAGCAGAGGATTATATCGACATGAATTTCGGCGCCTGCCTGATGGGAGTCCAGTCCGCGCTCCGGGCTCACGGAATCGATCTTCTCCTGACGGAAATCACGCCGGAATTCGTCGAATCCAAACGCTATCTGTCCATGATCCGCGGCAAGCTTCTGGACGGCATACTTCTATGGGGCACCATGGAACAGGATGAGTATGTATTGGAAATCCTCCAGGAAAAAATTCCGGTGGTTATGCTGCAAACCCGGAAAACCTCCTGCGAATGCTCGATGGTGACTGCGGATGACTATGCAGGCATGAAACAGCTGACTCGGCGTGTTCTTGCCGCGGGGCACCGGAGAATTGCAGTAGCCCGCGCACCGGAGGGTGCCTCGACCGGAAGAAACCGGGTGGAAGGAATTCTGGAAACACTGGCGGAAAACGGCATCCGTCCGGAATATGTCACGGTAGAGGCCGGCTACGGTTATCAGTTCGGGAAACGTGCCGCATACGAGATTCTGGAACATGCGCCGGACGTCACCTGCATCATGAATTCCAATGACATGGCCGCGTTCGGATGCATCGACGAACTGCTTTCGCGCGGATTCTCCGTTCCCGGCGATTTTTCCGTGACGGGAGCGGACGGACTGAAACTGCCCGGACGCGGAATCCGGATTGACTCCTTCTTTTCTCCCGCGTTCGAGATCGGGAAACGCGGTGCGGAAGAACTTTTCAATCTGATTTCCGGAAATACGATTCCGCAGAGCATCTGCCTCCCTGTCACTCCCGTGGAAGGGGAGACGATCCGGGATCTTAATCTCCTGCAGAGGAATGAAAAATGAAAGAGAATTATCGGGATCAAGTAAGCGGCTGCTGGCTCGGGAAATGCCTCGGGGGCGCAATCGGCATGGCATACGAGGGCGTTCCATGGAGACCGGATCTGCGGGAACAGGATATTTTTCTGCAGGACGTTCCGAATGACGATCTGGAACTTCAGCTTGTCTGGCTGAGGGCGCTGGAAAAATATGGAACCGCACTGGATCATGCCGCGCTCGGAAAGATCTGGATGAAGTATATTCCGCACGGTGTTGATGAATACGCCGTCGCGCTCCGGAATCTGAAACGCGGCATTTTTCCGCCCGCGAGCGGATGGAAGGACAATTTTTTCGCAGACGGCATGGGAGCGGCAATCCGTTCGGAAATCTGGGCGGCGGTCTTTGCGGGCCGGCCCGACACCGCGGGATATTTCGCGTCTCTTGATGCCTCCGTGGATCACTGGGGCGACGGCGTTTACGCGGAAGTCTATATGGCAATGGCGGAGTGTTTCGCCTTTGAGATGCAGGATCCGCCCGGCGCGTTGAAAAAAGCACTGGAACTTCTTCCGGAATGCCGCCTTTCGCGGGCATTGCGCGAAGTGCACCGTCTGTTCGACGCGGGAATAGAATCCGGTGAGGCGCGGGAAATCCTGTGGCGGACCTTCCGGCATCCCAATTTCACAGACTGTGTCATGAATCTGGCGACTGTGACATTTGCATTGCTCTGGGGCGGCGGCGATTTCATCCGGACGATTCTCCTTGCCGTCAACATGGGGCGGGACACTGACTGCACGGCGGCGACAGCTGGAGCGTTTCTCGGGATTTCATACGGAATCGAAGCTATTCCGGAGAAATGGAGAAACAAGGAGCGGGACGAGCTTACAGTCAGTGATTTCATCCGGCAGATTCCGGGGATTCCGCTGACGCTTTCCGATCTGACGGAGCGGACACTTTCCCTGCACGAGTCGCTCCCGCTTCCGAAGAAGCTGTATCCGTTTTACACACCGTATGTTTCCGACGGGGCGGAGGTGTCACTCGACCGTTCCATGTGGCTGGTGGTCCGGGAGTCGGAATGCGACATCGGACTTCTGGAGCAGACATTGGCGGAAACAGGAAAGTGTCCGGCGGAGCTGCGGGAACATCTTGTTGTGTTTGACGGTCTGACGATGGATCTTGCGCCTTACGCGGAATCGGGGGGCAATCTGCATCTTTTCAGTTTTCTGACTGTGGAAAATCCGGCGCTTGACCCGGAGGATGTTTATCTTTCCGCGACGGCGGACACGGGATTGACGGTCTGGATGGACGGGAAAAAACTGTTCGATCAGTTTTCCCGTGCGCGGATGCTCCCCTCGTTTCACCGTGCGGAAGGGGGGATGTGTTTCCGTTATCCGCTCCGGCACGGGGAACGGAAACTGGTTCACATCCGTCTTTATTCGTGCATTGAACCATTGCTCTGCACATTCATGTTCGGCAGCGGCGACCGGGATCATCTGGAGGGCTTCCGTCTTTCGATTGCTTCACAGAAATCTCCTCTCCGGCATTCCCGTTCAGAGAATTGTAAAACGGAACCTGTCGCAATAGAGTTTGCAACATAAAAGAATACAGTCGAATAAAGAACAACGCTTTAAAAAAAGGAGCTGAAAATGAAACAGCTGAACCAAAGAGAAAAAAACAGAATCCGGGTATCCGCCAGAAGCGTGAAAAATTTTACATTGATAGAACTTCTAGTCGTTATTTCTATTATCGCGATTCTTGCGGCACTGCTTCTGCCGGCATTGAATCAGGCAAAAGGAACAGCTCAGGACATAAAGTGCCTTTCCAATTTGAAAAGCTTTGGTCTGGCGGGACAGCTGTATACGGACACAAGCAATGGATATACACTCCTGAATTATACGGTCAGCGGCGATGCGGGGATTTGCGACTGGGTTGAAAATGAAGTCTTCAGGGAATTGCTGGGCGGCGGATTCAACGAGGATTCTCCCCGATTGTGCAAAGTCGAATTGCTGTGTCCGAAATCGTATGCGGCAAAACATTCGGGAGCAAACATAATTCCATTGTCTTATGCCTTGAACAATCAATACAGCCAGTCCTGGAATGATCCACTGCAAAGGAGTACCAAAATCTCGCTGATCACCAAGACCACGGAAAAACTGATGTTCATGGATTCCGTGGGAGAATCCTCCAACGCGTCTTTCGGCAGCAGCACACATTCCTATTACTATCGGCTTAATGGAGAACAGCGAGGATTTAATTATGCACAGCTCGCGTATCGTCACAAGCAATGGTGCAATGTAGTTTTTTATGACGGACATGCTGCGAACTTAAAGGAAAATCTGGGAATATGGGCAAGTAATGAGTGGTTTGTAAGACGCTGGGCACTCTACCAGCCATCATGGTGCAGCTCTCCTAAATTTTAAGTGACCGGATAAATCAGGAATACAGATCATGCAGACAATTCTGACAATTGCAATATTATGCTTCTGCTGTGCGGTATCCTCCGCAAGCATGGAAATTGTTGATTTCGGACAAAAATCCCTCTCCGGCGGCAGCAGGATATCCACACCCAGAAACGGGCTTGCCATTACAGATTGGAAAAAATACAAGACGCTGAATATTTTCGTCTCAAACGAAGGGCGGGAAGCACATTCCCTGACTGTCCGCATATATGATCAGGAAAACCGGTCTGCCGCTTGCCCGTTCGAACTCAACGCCGGTTTTTCCGGCAGTCTGAAAATCAATCTTGAAGAGCTCGACGGTGTGATTGATCTTGCAAAAGTCCGCTCAATTGCAATACTTGCTGCAGAACCTCGGAATGCGGAGATTCTGCTTTCATCTGCAACGCTTGATGAGACACCGTTTTCCATAAGACGCAGAACAGATCCGGATAAAGTTGTTTCTCGGACATGTGATATCCGCCGCCTGAAATACACATACAGAAAAGAAACAACAAAAGTTCAATACAATCCTGACGGTTCTCTGGATGTCACATGTCTCAAGCCGGAACACGGCAACAGCATTACATTTCTTCTAAAGGAAATGGGATATGACATTGCCACGCATTACTCCTTTGAAATCGAATATCTTTCCGGGACCATCCCCTCGAATAATGTGGGAAGTCTGCTTCTGGATTCCCGTAAAAAAAGCCTCTGGAAGGGAATTGGAAATCCGCTTCCTGAGAAACCTGTCAAAGTGAACGCACAGCTTTATGATCATAATCTGGCGGAATTGGAACAGCTGGTCATATCCCGCTACACACGGAATTTTTCCCGCTATCAATACCGGATCAGAAAACTTCAGTTTGAATTCCATCCGGAATTTGTTCTCGGGCAAACCAAGAAAGCCCTGGATATTCTGAGGCGTCAGAAACTGAATGCGGAAGAACGTGCCGCGGCGGATCAATTACAGGAAAAACTGCTTGAATCCTATGCACGCGTTAAAGGCGAAACATTTCGGCATGGAGATGCGGTTATATTTCTGAAAATCGCGCATGAAGTGAAAACCGACGCTCTTGCGGAGCTCCGGAAATACAACCGGCGCGTTGCCTTTGAGGCAACAGGAACAATTTACGGTGTCGCGTGTGCCGATTCCATGAACGCAGTCTTTCTGACAGGACCGGGAACGGAAATGACAACCGGAGAATATACACTTGAACTGGCATGTAACGAATACGAGTCATTTCAGACCGTTGTCATAGCAGGAAAGCAGCCACTGAAGAATATGAAAGTGGAAATCAGTGATTTTACCGGACCGGGCGGAAACAGAATTCAGGCTCGCTGCGGAGTTGTCGGACACAGCAAAACACAGCCGCAGGATTATCCCTGCGAATACACGGGATACTATCCGGAAATGATTCTCTTCCATCAGCAGAAGGCTCATGTCGCCCCATACGAAAGTGTTCCGTTCTGGATTCGCTTATATGCGCCGAAAAGCATTCCGCCAGGTCTTTACACTGCCCGGGTCTCCGTATCCGGTGATCAGGTGCCGGTCTACTGTTTTCCGCTGAAAGTAAAAGTTTTCAATTTTTCAATTCCAGACGGAAGCGTTCTCCCGACCTGCCTCGCCTTTGATCAGAGAAGCCGTTTTTTCAGCAAAGAGCCCACGGCACGCAAATCCTATATTGAAAAACTGGTTGACACCGCCGCAGAATATCGCATGATCTATGACCAGCTCTACTGGCGCGGAGGGCTTGACCGGAAAGAACAGCAGCTTTACGGCGTCACACAGGAAATTGCGGAACTGGATCGGACAATCTATTACGAACAACTCAGGAAACTCAATGACGCCGGATTGCTCAAGCAGTTTTGCCTGGCTTATCTGTACTGTCCGGCAAAAGATTACTGGACTCTGGACTATTCTGTAAATGATCCGAACGACCCGCGCTTGGACAAGGTTATCAGAAAACAGCTCCGTTTTTTGAGAGAACAGGCCGCAATCCTGAAAAAAATGGGATTATACTCAAAAGCATACCTGTATGGATTTGATGAGGAATTTCCGACCAGAATACAAACCAAAATCATCAAAGAGGTTAAAAGGGAATTTCCGGAACTTCCAATCTACACGACAATGCGCTTATCCAGTGCACAGGAGGATGCGGCAAAACAAGTTGATACATGGATTACATCACTGTTTGCATTTCTGAACGAGGATTTGATCAAAGACTTTCGGAAAGCCGGAAAAAAAGTTTATTTCTACGTCTGCAATTATCCGCGTCCCCCTTATCCAAGTTTCCTGCTTGAAATGCCGGCCATCGTTCCCCGCCTGATGATGGGAGTAATGCCGGAAAAGTTCCATGTCGACGGATTTCTGTATTTTCAGACCACATGCTGGTTCCGGAATCAGGAGGCGGTCTCCTGGGGACCCCGTGTTGCCTGGCGTCCGGATACGAACAATCCGAATCGGGACACCTCCGATGCTGTTCTGTTCTATCCGGGCATGAACCAGACGATTCTTCCTGCGATCCGAACGGAGAATTACCGCGACGGAGTTGAAGATCACTGGTATTATACGATCCTTAAACGGATGCTGTGCTCAAACCGCATCACACAGAAACAGCGGAAACTGATGACGGAACTGCTGGATATTCCTGAATCGATTGTAAAAACACCGGAGAAATATACTCACGATGCACGGCTTCTTCGGAATTACAGAAGAAAACTCGCTTCCGCTATAGAAATGCTCCAATCCACGACACGAAAAGCCATATCTTCGGATTCTGTGCCAAAAAGGGAAAAAGATCAGTTCTTGAAACATGCCGGCAATGATGCGGAATAAAGGCCTTATTTCAGATTCCAAGTGTGTTTTATTGTACTGAACAAATTAACGTCAGCATGGTATATTACACATTATGCAAACGAAAAAACCAAAACAACGAACCGTAAGCAACGTCCAATCCCTGCCGGAATGCGGACGTGCTGTTATCCGCAAAAAGGTCTATGCGGCGTTCAAGTCCGGACAGACAAAATACGCAGCCGCCATGAAAT
>CASEFP010000243.1 GCA_949287225.1 uncultured Lentisphaeria bacterium | reverse complement strand
GACCCCGAGAAGAATGCTCACGCATTCTTCCGTCTCCGGAGGTGAAATCGCCCGGAGCTCTCGAACTTTTCGAAACGAAAAGTTCTCGTCACTGAGCGGTCTGAACCGCTCCGGGCGGGGGATTTCGTGCTACGCACGACCAGCTTGTGCAGCTGGACCGCACAAGGGTCAGCGACCCTTGACCCCGAGAAGAATGCTCGCGCATTCTTCCGTCTCCGGGGATTTCGCACTCAGCACGACCAGCGTTTCGCCTCTGGACCGCGACAAGGGTCAGTGCCCCTTGACCCCGAGAAAAATGCTCTGCATTTTTCCGTTTTCCGCCCGCGCGTTTTGCTGCAACGACTCAAAAGTGGAAAATCTCATCGAAAAAGGTGAGAAAAACAAGAAAATTATAGAAGCCGTGCAATCCGATCGCAGCGGCAAAATACCACAGAGCATCCTTGAGATTGAACTCCTGAAAATGTCCCATATGCCGTTTCCACGCATGGCACAATCCGGCGGATGCAATCAGTGCGCATGTCAAATGCAGCGCAGTGCAGACAATCCAGCGGAACCCCATGACATAAGTAAGGTCGCCGCCCGTCATTCCGGCAAGATGATGATAACGGTAAATCAGATTTTCCAGCACGGAAAATGTAATTCCGCTCAGAGCGCCCGCCAGCGGGAACTGCCAGGTGAAACGCAGCAGCCATGTCCGCTTCTCCAGAAGGTAGATGAGCCCGATCTGTTTGAAAAGCTCCTCCATGAAAGGAGAGAAAAAGAAGATGTTGAGCACAACAAGCCATGCGCCTTCCGGCCGGAAAAATGCCCCGATAACAGCAATGATGCCGCTGAAGAGTCCCGCAAGAATGGTGGCAGGCACAATTTTCAGCATGGGATGGTGCGCGACGACATCCTTGAACCAGAGTTCATAATAGGACGCGCCGGAATCGTCGTAACGGATTCCCGCGGAAGGAGAAAAGCTCTGTTCGTCCTGTCCGCCGCACCCGTCGGAATGATCGGAATGCTCCTCCATGCCGTTTGCCACACCCATCTGTATGTAATTCAGTCCGTTCAAGGCAATATAGCGTAACGGCGCGTGCTTGTCAATCCGGGAGTTATGATTTTTTCCGCTTTCCGGAACAGAGAATGTTGAAAGAGAGCTTCAGTCCTTCAGAATCAGTTCCTGATCCTCAGGTAACGTCGCAGTATTCTCAATCACCTTCATGTGCGTCCATTTGTCGCCAAGATAGCGGCCGTAGAATACAATCCCGCATAAGATGATGTAGATCACGATCGTCCCCCAGATGAACCAGACCGCCATCCCCAGCTTCGCAAAGATCAGCGACGGCAGCGCAAGACCGAAAAACGCCAGGCACATTCCCGCGATCATCGCAAAGAAAGTGTCTCCCGCCGCCTTGATCGCACTGCTGTAAATGATTGACATTCCGTCGAAAAGCAGATAAACGGCGATGAAGCAGAGCATGATTTTCGTCAGGCGGATCACCTCAGGATTGCTCTGGTCGAACATCGCCAGCGGCACCTGCGGCACCAGCACAAACAGTACGGCCATGAGCCCCATGTAGATGAGCGTCAGATTCCGCGCGCTCTTCACGGACTTCTTCGCCCGGTGAACGTCGTTGGCACCGATCGACTGTCCCACAAGAATCGCCACGGTCTGTCCGATGCCGAGAATCGGCGTAAAGGCAATCGAATTCAAGCCGAAGGCAATCGCCGTCGCCGCCCCGATATCCTTGCCGTAGGTTCCGACCACAATGACGAAAATATTGAAGGCGGAGAGGTCGATGAAGAACTGGAACCCGTTCGGCACCCCGAAGCGCACCAGACGCCACAGCAGTCCCCAGTCGATGATGTTCGAACAGGTGTTGAAGTGGCGGCGGGAACTCCGCGGCACAAAGAAGAAATACGCGTAGACCAGCACGCCGACCAGCGCAGAAAGGTTTGTCCCCCACGCGGCACCCGCGATTCCGAGTTCCGGCGCGCCCCAGTTTCCGTAGATCAGCGCATAGTTGAACGGAATGTTCATCAGCGTGATGAGAAAACTTACGCTCATCACCATGACGGTCTTTCCGCGCCCGCTCCAGAACGCGCCGAACGCGGCGTTGAGCAGCAGAAGCACGTTTCCGACGGAAAGGATTTTGAAATAGCGGATTTCCTGCGCGGTGACGTCCGGATCATGCCGGAAAAGCGCAAAGAGCGCGTCCGCCCAGAAGTAGCCGGTCGCAAGAATCGCGCCGCCGATCAGCGAGAGGAAAATCCCCTGCCAGACCGCCGTCCCGACACGCCGCGTGGCGCCCGCGCCGGAATATTGCGCGACAAACGATCCCGTAAATCCAATCGTTCCGAGAAAGAAACAGGCTATGGTAAAACCGGTCAATCCTCCGGTGAGACTTGCCGCGACCGCCTCTTCGGAATAGTGCGAAAGCATCACACGGTCGGAAAGAAGGTTGAGGGCGTGAGCCGCCGCGCCCATGATCAGGGGCAGCGCGATCCGAAGGACTTCAAGCAGTCCTCCCTCCGTCGAGAGGAACTGGTTCTTCTGAATTTTCATAAACTGTTACCGTACTTTGATTTCGCGCCGGACATCCAGATCGTCCTGGCGTTTTTTCAGCGTTTCGCGCTTGTCCTCGAAGGTCTTTCCCTTCGCAGTCCCGAGTTCGAGTTTGATTCTGCCGCGCGAGAGATAAAGTTTCAGCGGAATCAGCGCATAACCCTTCTCCTTCACGCGCTGGGAGAGTTTCAGGATCTCCTTTTTATGCAGCAGCAGAACGCGGGGCCGCACGGGCGTGTGGTTGAAGCGGTTTCCATGGGAATAGGGCGAAACGTTCATATTGTAGAGCAGAACCTGCCCGTTTTCGATTCTCGCAAACGAATCCTGAAGCGAAACGGAGTGCATGCGGCAGCTCTTCACCTCCGTTCCGCGCAGAGCAATTCCCGCCTCCAGACTGTCGATGATCTGGTAGTCGTGGAACGCCTTCTTGTTGCGCGCGATGACGCCGTCACCGCTCTCTTTGTCCTCTTTCCTTGCTGTCATTGCCTTTCCTCTGGAGCATTGGGTTCTGACAGAAAAAGCGGAGCCCGGCTGACCAATGTGTTTTCACAAAGCCGACGGGACTTCCGCCATTCCTCACTATGGCCCGGATCACCCCGGGAAACGGCGTCTGATCTTCTGTTCAAACGCCGTCTTCAACGGGTTGTTCTGCGGTGTGAGCGAATCATTGTAATACTTAAGCAGGTCTTTCTGCTGTTTCGACAAGTTCGCCGGCGTCTCCACAAGCACCTTCACCAGATGGTCGCCGCGGACTCCGCCCTTGAGCGCGGGAATCCCCTTGCCCTTGAGCCGGAGCGTCGTGCCGTTCTGGGTTCCTTCCGGAATGCGCATCTTGGCAAGCCCGCTGATTGTCGGAACCTGCACGACGCCGCCGCAGACGGCGGTGTTCACGTCAATCGGAAGTTCACAGAGCGTATTCGTGCCGTCGCGCTGGAACAGATCGTCCGGGCGCACAGCAATGATCACATAGAGATTTCCCGGCGCGCCGCCGTTCGTCCCTGCCTCGCCCTCGCGGGAGATGCGCAGTTTGGAACCGTTGTCCACGCCCGGCGGAATGTGGATCATGATCTCCTTGTCCACCTTGACGCGTCCCGTTCCCGAACACGGCTTACACGGATGCGTGATCTTGAAGCCCGTTCCGTGACAGGCACGGCAGGGCTGCTCCTGCATGAACAGTCCGTTGCTCGTGCTGATGGAGCCCGTTCCGCCGCACTGCGGACACTGGGTCTTCGCATATCCCGGCTGGCTTCCGGTGCCCGAGCAGGTCGCGCAGACATCGTATTTCGCCAGGCGGATGCGCTTGTCGGTGCCGTGAACCGCCTCATCGAACGAAATTTCCAGTTTATACTGGAGATCGGCGCCGTTTTTTCCGCCGTTCTGCGCGGAGGAGCGTCTCCCCCGCCGCGACGAACCGCCGAACAGATTCTCGAACATCTCGGCGTTGACGCCCTCGGAACCGTAGGCCCCGCCGAACACCTGGCTGAAGATGTCGTAGGGATCGCGGAATCCGCCGCCCGCTCCGGGGCCGTATGCGCCCGCGCCTCCGCCGGAGGGACCTCCCGCGCGGAAGTAGTCGGCGCCGAACTGATCGTACTGCTTGCGCTTCTTGTCGTCGCTGAGCACGTCATAGGCTTCCGAGACCTGCTTGAACTTCTCCTCGGCGCTTTTGTCGCCCGGATTCTTGTCCGGATGGTATTTCACGGCAAGTTTCCGGTATGCTTTCTTGATTTCGTCGGCGCTCGCCGTTTTGGAAACGCCTAAAATCTGATAATAATCTTTCGCCATAAACTGACACTTCTTTCCGAAGCCGGAGATTCCGGATTTTCCTCATAAACCAGAGGCACCCGGCGGCTTCGCTTTTTATTTCTTTCCGGCATCCGCGGGCCCGGAGCTCACCACGACGCTGGCGGGCTTGAGCAGACGGTCCCGGAGCTTGTAGCCGTAACACCACTGACGGATCACCTTCCCCGCCGGAACGGTGTCGGAGGGCTCCTGCGAGACGGCCTCCTGCGTATTCGGATCGAACTCCTTGCCGACCGCGTCGATCCGTTCGATTCCGAGGTCGGAAAACGCGCGGTCAAACTCTGTCTGAATCATCTTCATGCCGTCAAGCAGCGCCTTGAGATTGTTGCTGCTTTCGGTCGCCGCAACCGCCATCGCGAAATGGTCGAACACCTGGAAGAACGGATGAAGCGTATCGGTCATCACGGAATAGCGCAGCGCTTCCATGTCCTTGGCGGCGCGTTTTCTCTGGTTGTCCATCTCCGCGATCAGGCGGATCCGCTTGTCCTCGAGCTCCAGAAGCGCCTTTTCCAGCGAGGCGATCTTCTGTTCCGGCGTTTCTCCGGACTTCTGTTCCGCCTCGGGGGACGGAGTTTCCTTCTTCGGAGCCTCTTCCTTCTTCTCGGGATTCTTCGGCGTTTCGGCCTTCTTCTCGGAAGCCTTCTCCGGGTTTTTCCGGGGAGCTTCCTTCTCCCTGTCCTTTTCGCTATTTTTCATTGTCTGTCCTTTCTTCTGTTTTCCGTCATGCGGGATAATGTAGCCGCAACGGGGATTTTTTCAACCGTCCGCGCGGGGGATTCGGCGGAAAATATGACGCGGAGGAGAGAATCCCCCGCGTTTCTGTTCCGCAGCAGCTCAGTTGCTTTCACGCGCTTTGGCTTTTTCCGCCACGGGGGTGAACTTGAGCGCACCCTTGACGAAATCGACTTTCAGAGTCATGCCGTCGCGCAGTTCGCCGCCGATCAGCATCCGGGAGACCGGCGTTTCGATCTCGTTGACGATCACGCGCTTGAGCGGACGCGCGCCGAATTCGGGATCGTATCCGTTTTCCGCGAGATGTTTCTTCGCCGCCTCGCTGATCGAGAACCCGACGTTCTGATCCTTCAGGCGCCGCGCGAAGTCGGCGAGCTGAATATCGAGGATCTTCACAATCTGCTCCATCCGGAGGGACTTGAAGATCAGAATGCCGTCGACACGGTTCAGGAACTCGGGGCGGAAATGATCGCGCAGACGCTGCATCAGATCTTCGCGGAGCTTTTCCGGATCCTTCTTCTCCTTGATCTCCTCCAGAAGCATGTCGCTTCCGATGTTGGAGGTCATGATGATGATCGTGTTCTTGAAGTTGACCGTCCGCCCGTGGGAGTCGGTCAGCTGACCGTCATCCAGAATCTGAAGGAAGATGTTGAAGACATCGTGATGCGCCTTCTCGATCTCGTCGAACAGCACGACCGAATAGGGACGGCGCCGCACGGCCTCCGTGAGCTGTCCGCCCTCGTCGAATCCGACGTATCCGGGAGGCGCGCCGATCAGACGCGAGACGCTGTGTTTCTCCATATACTCGGACATGTCGATCCGGATGATGGCGTTTTCATCATCAAACAGATCTTCGGCAAGCGCCTTGGCCAGTTCCGTCTTCCCGACGCCTGTGGGGCCGAGGAAGATGAACGACGCTGTCGGCTTGCGCTGATCCTTGAGTCCGGCACGGGCGCGCAGCACGGCGTCGGCGACGGTTTCCACAGCCTCGTCCTGCCCGACCACCCGCTCATGGAGCTTTTCGGAAAGATGCAGAAGTTTGTCACGTTCGGTCTGAACGAGCTTGGTCACAGGGATTCGCGTCCAGCGGCTGACGATCTCGGCAACATCCTCCTCGTCAACCTCCTCCTTGAGGAGGCGATGCTCGGCGGCGTCCTCGGATTTGAGTTTCTTTTCCGCCGCGGCAATCTGCTTTTCGATTCCCGGAATGATTCCATGACGCAGTTCGGCGGCCTTTTCCAGATCGTATTCACGTTCCGCCCTGGCAAGTTTCGCCCTGGCGACATCGAGGCTTTCGCGCATGACCCGCAGTTCCGAAATGGAGTTCTTTTCGGCATCCCACGCGGCGCGGAGGGCTTTGGCCTTTTCCTTCTGTTCAGCGAGTTCCTTTTCGATGATCTTCCGCCGTTCCTGACTCGCTTCGTCCTTTTCCTTCTTCAAAGCGGCAAGTTCGATTTCAAGACGCATGGCCTTGCGTTCGAGTTCGTCGATCTCGGTCGGGCAGGAGTCGATTTCGGTCCGCAGTTTCGCGGCGGCCTCGTCGATCAGGTCGATTGCCTTGTCCGGCAGGAAACGCTCGGTGATGTACTTGTTCGAGAGCGTGGCGGCGGCGACAATCGCGGCGTCCTTGATTTTCACGCCGTGATGGAGCTCGTAACGCTCCTTGAGTCCGCGCAGGATCGAAATGGTGTCCTCCAGACTGGGCTCGCTGACCAGAACCGCCTGGAAACGACGCTCCAGCGCGGCATCCTTTTCGATATATTTGCGGTATTCATCCAGCGTGGTCGCGCCGATGCAGTGGAGTTCGCCGCGGGCGAGCATGGGCTTGAGCAGATTGCCCGCGTCCATGGAACCTTCGCTGGCTCCCGCGCCAACAACGGTGTGCAGCTCGTCGATGAAGAGGATGATGTCGCCGTTCGCGGAGGAGACTTCCTTCAGGACGGCTTTCAAACGTTCCTCGAATTCGCCGCGGTATTTGGCTCCCGCGATGAGCGCGCCCATGTCAAGGGCGACGATCCGCTTGTTCTTCAGAGTTTCGGGCACGTCGCCGCGCACGATACGGAGCGCAAGCCCCTCGACGATGGCGGTTTTGCCAACGCCGGGCTCGCCGATCAGAACGGGATTGTTCTTGGTTCTGCGCGAGAGAATCTGGATCGTGCGGCGGATCTCGTCGTCACGGCCGATCACGGGATCGAGTTTATCCTTGCGCGCGGATTCGGTCAGGTCGCGACCGTATTTTTCGAGTGCCTCGAAAGAGGCCTCCGGATTTTCATTCGTCACGCGCTGATTGCCGCGCACTTCCTTGAGCGCAATCAGGACACCGTCGCGGGTGCAGCCGACGGATGAAAGGATTTTTTCGCAGGTTTTGTCCTCGAGCAGGGCAAGAAAGAGGTGTTCGACGCTGATGAATTCGTCTTTCATCTCCTCGGCCTTGTTCTTCGCCGTGATCAGCACCTGGCTGAAATCGCGCGACGTGTAGGTCTGCTGGGCGCCGGGGCCCGAAACGGACGGAATGGCGTCAAGCGCGGAGATGATCGCGGAATTGACCCGCTCCGCGTCGATTTTCATGCGCTTGAGGAGGGAGGGAATCAGTCCCTGCTCCTGGTTGACCAGCGCATACAGCAGATGGACCGGGCGGATCTCCTGATGACCGTATTCCACGGCGGTTTCCTGCGCCTTGACCATCGCCTCTCTGGATTTCGCTGTCAGTTTTTCCATGTCCATAAAATGTTCTCCTTTTCTGTTTGCTTTTTTCTTACGCCTTATAGAATAAGCAACTATTGTGCCAATGTTTATCGTTGAGTGTGGAGACGGTTCATCCGTGTGTCATTTTGTCGCACTCTGTAAAGATTTTCCGTCGGAACGTGCACCTTCCCGCGGGAGAAGGAAATCACCGGGGAGTCCCCTCCCCCGACTTGAAAAAACGACAAGGCGCGATAAGTTAACGACCTGCAATCAGAACTCAGCAGACAGGGAAACGGACATGGATCATTTGGACGGAAGCGGAATCTCCTATTGGAACGAAGTCAGGCGTAAACTCATTCATTTAAGCTCGCTCTGGATGCCGCTGGCGATGTGTTTTCTTCCGCGCATTCCGCTCTGTATTGCGTTCGGTGTGATGCTCGTGCTCAATCTGCTGCTGGAGCACGCCTATGCTTCCGGCATGCCGTGTCTGGTGCGTGTGTATGATTTCTTTTTCGGGGGGATGCTCCGGAAGAAGCCGGAGAAGGGACAGTGGATCATCAGCGGCGGGCCGTATGTCTTTGCGTCCGCGTGCCTTACGCTGGCACTGTTTCCGGGAAGGATCGCCGCATGCTGCATGGCGGTAATGCTTCTCGGGGATACGGCGGCGGCATTGATCGGACGACGGTTCGGACACCATAAGACGGTCAACGGCAAGTCGTGGGAAGGGGTTCTTGCGTTTCTGCTCGCGGGATATGCCGGATGCGCGCTATTTCTTCTGATCGGGGGACTGACGCCGCGCTTTTACCTGTGGGGAGCTCTCGGCGTGCTTCCGGCGGCGATGGCAGAACTTTTTGAAAAACAGCTTCACATGGACGACAATTTCACGATTCCGGTTGTGATGGGAATTTTCCTTTCCCTCCCCTGCTTCCTCTTCTGATATTACGGAAGAATGCGGACGCAGCTTCTCGGGCTTAATGACCGCTGACGGTGCGGAGACGGAAGAATGCGCGAGCATTCTTCTCGGGGTCAAGGGTCGTTGACCCTTGCGCGGTCCAGCTGCGTAAGCTGGTCGCACGGAGTGCAAAATCCCCGCCCGGACTCGAAGTCGAGCCTGAGACGGAAGAATGCGCGAGCATTCTTCTCGGGGTCAAGGGTCGCTGCCCCTTGCGCGGTCCAGCTGCGTAAGCTGGTCGTGCGAAGCACGAAATCCCCCGCCCGGAGCGGTTCAGACCG
>CASEFP010000242.1 GCA_949287225.1 uncultured Lentisphaeria bacterium | reverse complement strand
CAATGAACAGGCATTCCTCATGTTGAGCCGGATCGCCGAACGGAGAAAAAAATATCCGGAACAGGTTTACTACTCCTATCAAGCTCACAAACTCAATCCGCTCAGCCGCGAAAACGAAGAGCTCTACATCCTCAGTCTGCTTCGCACCCGGGAGTTTCTTCGACTGGAAAACTTTCTGGCACTCAAGCAGGACAACGACGGCACTCTGCCTGATTTGCTGCTTTATGCGGCCGCCCGAAACGGCAACCTCGGGAAATACCGGGAGCGGCGGGAACCGGCAATCGCCGGAGAACAACCCTCCTCCCCTCTGCAGGAGCTTCTCCGGATTCTCTATCTGGACACGAGCCTGGACAGTTCGCAGAAACTTCAGGCACTGGGCAAACTCAAAAATACTCTCTCACAAGAAGAGTTCTTCCTTCGGCAGGAGATTGCCGAGGCGGAAACCAGACTCTATCTGGAGCAACAAAAACTTGAGGAGGCCGAAGCCGCCCTGCTTGATGCGTATCATATCAATGCATTTGCATTCGCTCCGCCGCTCGGGCGCTTTTATGCCAACTATCGCAGCATCGGGAAAGCTCTGGAGATCTTGGAGCAATACCTCGCCGACTATCACGATCCCCTCACGGCGATGCAGGCGGCGGAATTCTGCTGTCTGTTGAAGAAGCGTGACAAAATCACCGCCCTGCGCGAAGAATATCAGACGGATTCCGGGGAGCTCGCCTTGCTGTGCACTTATTACCTCGATGCGTTGAACGCCTTTGCCGCTGATGATATCGATGCAGCCAAACCGTATCTTGCGCCCCTGAAACAGGCGATCCGGACCCCGCTCGCGACATTCCTGTATCTCTGTGTGGAACTCCGCGACCGGAACTATTCCGGCGTGGCGGAGTATTATAACGCTCTGCTGAATCATCCTCCGTACCTCGGACTTCAGGAACAGGCCGACCAGATGGTTCTGGATTTGCTGCGACATACCATCCGGGAAACTCCGCAGAGTGCGCATCCGGAGGAACTTCCGGCGCTGGCGGAAAAACTCGACACCCGCACCCCGAATGCATTTCTGATGAAATACATTCTCCTGAAGAAACGCCATGACGGAACTTTCGACGCCAATCAGCTCCAGGAGGCAATGGAGCGTTATCCAGCGGATTCCGGCGTGTGGAAAATCGCCATCGAATATTATCTGGGGAAAGATCCCGCTCTGGCGGAAAGACAAATCGCCGCTTTCGAGAAAACATTTCCCGCGCAGGCCGGCGATATGCTGCGTTATAAAATCATCGCTTCCATCCGGAATCAGCAGCCGGATCGGGCATCGGAGTTGTTTCAAAAGCACTTCACCCCGGATCTTCGCCCGATGTACTGGGAATTCGCAATGACCGGCAGCAGACAGAAAGATCTGGAATATCTGGCACAGGACCCTCTTTATCAGCCGTTCTGCGAAGCGGCGCTCCTGCTCGCCGCAGGGAAGAAAAATGAGGCGCTGGATCTGCTGGTACAAGCAGATGCGCAAGGGGATCTGCCGCTTCTGTTTTTCGCCGCCCGGACCCTGGGAGAAAATGGTCGACCTCGGGAAGCGCTCGAAAAATACAGTCGCTTTCCTGCCGACTCAAACTATCAGACGGCTGTCCTGATGAACCGCGCCGAACTCCATGTCGAACTAGGCGATCTGCCGGAAGCGTTACGTCTCGCGCAGGAAGCGTATCTGAGAGAACCTGATCTGCCGGAAGCCCAGTATTGTTACGCCGACAAGCTGTACCGCAGCGCCCGTTCCGCCGAGATCGTCAATGTGGTGAAGCTTTCCGGCAACTCTGCGTTCAGCAGGGAACTCAAGACCCTCTGGATTCTCGGGATGGAGGAGCGTCTGCGGCTTGCGGATGCAGAGGGAAGAACGGAACGTCTCCGCGAACTTTGCGATCAACTGCTGGCCGGAGATCCGCAAAATCAAACCGCACAGGAATATCGAAAGAAAGTCAATCAGCATAAATCAAATTCAACGGCAGATCAGACTCCATGAGCGTAAAACTCTTTTCCATCAGATTGATCAGACATCCACTGGGGATGCTCTATGGAATACTGCTGTTCGCCATTGCAATATCTGCGGCGCTCTCCATGGTCGGCAGCGGAGCATGGGATGCCGCTCTGGTCGACCTGCTCATGGCTGGAATCCTGATCACGTTCATGCTTCGCACAGTGATCGGCACATTCCGGCAAAGCCCGGGAGTGGTCGGGGTGCTTGTCTCCTGGGGAATGCTTTTACTGGTGAATTTGCTTTCTCTTCTTTCTGTTCACGAGTTTTTCTGGGGAATCAGTTCGGCAGTGGCATTTTCTCTTCTGATCTGCGCATTTGTGCTTCACTTCAGCGGACCGGTTGTGGCATTGTCCTGCCTGGCGCCTACGCTGTGGTGTTGCGTATTTATGCCGTATCATGAAGAGTTCATGTTGCTGATCAGTTACCCGCTGCGGATGAGTGCAACGGCGCTTTCCGCCGGAATTCTGCAACTTCTGCAAATCGATGTCGCGTATGCAGGCAGTTCACTGCGGCTTCCGGAGCTCAATATCGCCATAACCGATGCATGCAGCGGCATCAGCCAACTGGATGCATTCATTCTGATCGCCTGCATTGCAGTCATCATGATGCATCGAACCACAAGGTGGAAACTCATCCATTTTGCATTCGTCATTCCGGCGATCATCGTCGGGAATACGGTCCGGATCGTGTTGACGGTTCTGTTGTTCCGACTGTTTGGAGAGGTGGTGCTCGAATCCACCTGGCACCTCGCGCTGGGATATGTGCAGCTCATTCTGGCTTTTCTGGTTTTTCTGGCCGTGGGAGAACTGTTCCGAAGCGAAACCCGGAATTCGGCAGGTGAGGAGGAAAAGAGATGAAGAAGACACTCCTCATGTTCGCTTCACTGCTGGGATTCCTGCCGAATGCACCCTATCTTCTGCATGCGTGGCGCAATTCCCGGCTCGACTCCCTCGACTGGATCTTCTACGCGCTGAGCGTTCCCGCCGCAGTCTGGGTCGCGCGGGAAAACAAACCGGAAAAATGCGATCACTGGGGCTGGCTGCTTCTGATTCCGGCGGCATTTCTGCTTGCCGGGCGGAGTCTTCATAACATCAACGCCGCAAGCGTTCTCGGAAGCGTCTGGTTCGTCTGGTCGGTCATCTGGATTCTGGGAGGATGGCATTTCGCATACCGGTGGCTTCCCGTGTTTCTGATTCTGACGCTGGGAACGCCGAGCCTGACCTATCAGCTGTCCCAGTTGGCGATGATCTCCGTTTCCTGGGCGATCGTGCTGAAATTCGTGCTGGCCTCGGCTGGGTTTCTCTGGATCTTCTGCAACGGGCATTTCCGGTGGCGGTTGAAAAAGGGAAGTGCGTTTTTCCTTGCGGCGGCTCTGTTCAGCGCGCTGCTGCTGCGGTCGAAGGATTTCTATTTCACCGGGAGGAGTTTCGTTCCCGATTATTCCCTGCGGGTCGGCCGTTTTGTCGGCAGAAGCATCACGCCGGATGCCGAAACAAGACGTTTTTTTGCAACCAGCGACGTTCAGCAGTATCGCTATGCGGTCGGGGATTCGGATCTTGCCGTTCTGTCTGTGCATTGTGGCGACAACATCCACGAAATTCATCCCGCCAGCCATTGTCTGCGGACCAGCCAGTGGAAGGTGGAGTCGGAAAAGCCCTACTTCCTGCAGCCGGATTTTGCCGTGACGGAGATCGAAGCCCAAAAGGGACCGATCCGGATTCTCGTCTGGGTCTGGTATTCCGGGCGTGAGTTTTCCTCCCCGAGTTTCTTCGGATTCCGCCGCCATTTCCGTCCGGGCGGAGATTATTACACCTGCCAGATCTCGATCCCTGTCACGACCGAGGTCGCCGAAAGCAGAAAACTTCTGCTGGAATTCGTGAACGCTCTCTCCCATGAGGTGAATCATGACGGTTTATGAAGAGATCGAACAGTTGCGCAAAAATCTGAAGAATCCGACGGCACGCAACCGCAACCGGGTGTCGATGCGAATGTTTGCGTGGGATCTGACCATCGGGAGTTCCATTTG
>CASEFP010000241.1 GCA_949287225.1 uncultured Lentisphaeria bacterium | reverse complement strand
TTTCACATGAAACCAGTTCTTGCGGTTATTTTCGCGATTTCTGCCATCCTGCTCAGAGCGAATAATCTTATCCCGGGAGACACCAGTGCCGAAACGGAATTCGGCACGGTAGTAAACGGTCACTTCGGTTCCATGATCTGGGGAGATCGCAGTCTTGCTGAACGGGATGACTCCACCGCTTTTGACGGCAGATACAGTGTCAAGACCAAGGCCGCCGCGCAATACAGTCTCATCCAGAGCGTCCCGCTGAAAAAAGGACAGAAATACACGTTCTCATTCTATGCAAAATCCGCCCGGGACGGAGTTCCGGGTGCCATCAACTGCGCACTGACCAGTCTGCCTTACTGGCCGCCGCCGGCGGGTGAGAAAAAGATCCGTTTCACCCGGGACTGGCAGCGCTATTCTTTCACCTTCACGGCGAAGCAGGATGCGGTATATTCCGGAACGTACCGTGTTTTCAGCCAAAATGAGATTGTCTGGTTTGACGCTTTCCAGCTGGAGGAAGGGGAAACGGCCCGTCCGTATGCGCCTCGTGCAAACCTGACTTCCGGAGTGATGATCGCAGAGGCCCCGGGGGACATATTCTATACAGGCGAACCTCAGAAAATCGAAGTGAATGTCCGCCGTTTTTCCGGCAGGGAAAATGCCGGATTGAAAATCCGGATCGTCAATCAGCGGGGAGCAATCCTGGCCCAATATGAAAAGACGCCGGTTTTCGGAACGGACAACCGTTACTCATTTCGACCGGAATTCCAGGCGCAGCGGCCGGGATGGTACCGGGTGGAAGCGGAAATCAATGGACAGAAAAGCCAGCGGATGTTCGTGGTCACAGAACCGGCTCCCCCCTATGACCGGAAAGTGATGCCGTTTTCCGCCTTTTGCAACATGTTCACTCCGACAGAGATCTTTCTCCGCATGGGCCAGGGCTGGCGCAACTATGCGCAGGGATTTGCTACCGCGGCGGCAAATCCGGGAGAGCTTTATTTCTACGGAATGGAGGAAGTGAAAAAAGCCAGGGAAGCCGGACTTTTCGTCAAACTCATGATCGATATGAATCCCCCGAAGCGTCTTTTCAGCAAAGAGGAACTTGCAGGTCAGAAAGAACATCGCCTGACCGATGTCCGCTTTGTTCCCGGGAAGAGCGCAACCGCGGAATGGATCCGGTTTATGGAAGGGCTGGTCAAAAATTTCGGGCCGTATGTGGACATCTGGGAATTCGGCGGCGAACTGGATGCCCGGTTCGGATTGAATCCTTATTATAAAAGCAGGTATAGGAATGATCTTCAGGGGCCCTTTGTGACCGGGGCTCTTACCAGGCGGATTGCGGAATTGACCCGCCTGGGGGCAGAATGTATAAAAAAAGCATATCCCGATGCCCGCATCACGGCGGTGCGGCCCTGCGATGTGGACTGCCGAAGCCAGTTCCTTTTCAGCAAAGCTGTTTATTCCCAGCTGAACGGCTGTGCGGATTCTTTCGGGCTGGACAGCTATGCTCATCCCCGGAAAATCGGGAAAGGAGAAGTCACGCCGGGGCCGGTCACGGATCTGATCCAGCAGTACAAAATGGCAAAGGATGTGCTCAGACTGTCCAATCCGAAAGCGGATTTCATCATGATATCCGAGTACGGCTATGAGCTGTCGCACGAAAGCGAGAATGACATCAAATACATGGATCAGTATGCGATCTGCTACGCGCAATCCAATCTGATGGCCCGGGCGGTCGGTTTTTCGTTCATGGCGTATTATGTGGGATTGTCCGGCAGCGGACTTTACGACAACTGGCGGCGTAATGAGCCGCTGGCTTCGGTGGCGGCAGTCTGTCATATTTCGCGATTTCTGCGAAACGTGAATCAGGCGGAATATGTCATCCCCGCAGATGGTATCGTGATCGGTTGTTACGGGAGGACAGACGGAACCGCCGGCATTGCGATGTTTACCTGCAATCCGGAGGATGTGCCTGATGCTGTTATGGAAAGATGCAAACTTTTTGATATTTACGGTGATCCGGTCAAACCTGCCGGAGAGGAAAACGGCAGGATGCGTTTCCCCGTGACATATTCTCCGGTCTTGCTGGAGGCAGGAAGTTTTACCCAGGCGAAAAAACTGGTCAAACAGATGAAACTGATCTCGGGAAACCCTCTGGCGATGGATTTCCGGATGCGGACGCCATCCACGGTAAAACTTTATCTGACTTCGCGTCTCAGCAAGGAACCGGTTCATTGTGTTTTTCAATATCAGGGAAAGCAGTATGAAGAGGTGATCCAGCCGCAGGATTACGTGATCGTGAACCTTCCTGTTGCTCAAGGCCAGTCTGAAATCGAACTGTCGATTCAGTATCCGGAGCTGAAACGTGTCATTCAGACAAAATATGAACTGCCGGAAATCCATAAGATCGCCCGCTTGACACAAGGTTTTGAAGTGGACGGCAATCCGGAAAAATGGAAAAAGTTTCCGGCAATGACGTTTGATTCGGGGAAACTGATCTTTCCGATTGACGTCTTCAGCTGGCACGGTCCGGAGGATCTTTCCTGCCGGATGAATCTGGCGCATGACGGCAAAAATTTTTATCTCTTTGCAGCAGTGAAAGATGACTTTCATTTCAACCGTTATCAGGGAAGCCGAATCGCCCGTGGTGATCATCTTCAGCTTGCATGGGATCCCCTGACAAACACGTTCGGGCTCAGCAAAGAGAAACGCCGTCCCGATGACACGAATCTGGCAATTGCGCTGGCACAGGGAAAAAACGCCTCGCTGTTCTATTATGGCCCGGATGGAAAACTCTTCGAGAAAAGCCAATATGCGATTCGACGTTCCGAGGCAGAGAAAATTACGTATTACGAACTCCGCATTCCTCTTTCCTCGCTGGGAATTTGTCCGGACACAAAACGGGTTTTTGGGTTTTCCGGTGTAGTGTTTGATGACGACTCCAATACCCGCTGGGATTATTACATGAACTTGTTTCCGGGAATAACCCGGGGAAATAATCCCGCTCTCTACGGGATGTTTGTTCTTGAATGATTGACAAACAGCCTGGTGCCGATGAATTGCCATTACAAGGAAAGGAGATTTGAACTTTTCCGCCAGGAACCGATTTTTCTGATATGGCATTACCGCGAACAGAACAAAGGTCTCATGAAAAATAAAGGGATAAAATCAAAATGAAAAAAACAGGGATTGTTTTTGTGTTTGTTTTGGCAGCGCTGCTGCCCTCCGCTGTATTCGCTCGGGAAATATTGCCCGGAGCCGTGGACAAAATGCTGGTGGTCACCGGGAAGAAAACGCCGGAAGGGATTATTTCAGCTTCCCGCGGAAAGACCTGTGTGGCGGTCGTCCGGCAGAGGATTCAGGTTCCCGCGTCTGTATTTCAGTTCAATGGCACGGTTTCCGGCAATGTCCGGGCGGTCAATGTTTCCATCGTAGCACTCCGTCAGGGAAAAAGAGTCTTTGGTAAATCCAGCTGGCTTGACGCGGGGAAGATGATCAGATCCGAAGACGGGAAAAAACATTTTGGCGGAACTCTGGACTGCACGGGAATGACAGGCGACGAAATCTATTTTTATTTTGAAGGTTTTACAAATGCCGTGACTCCGGTTAGAATTGAAAAACTTTCTCTCCAGATCAGGGAAGATTGAGGGGAAAATATTTTCGGAAAGAGGAATTGACCGCCCTTTTAAAACTTGAAAAATGTGCCGTTTTGAGGTGGGGAGAAGAGTTCTGAAAAACCTCAAAATGGTCCACCATGCTTCGATTTCCTTGCGCTTTGAATTTCCATTTGAATCCGTCGTGAAGCAAATTCCGGCTGCTTCGGAAAAGCCGGATGTTTTCAGGAAGAGAGTGGTTTTCCACTCCGGGCACGGTATTTTTTTGAAATTTCACAGGAGTTCCTGTCTCTTCCCATCTCAATGGCGCAGGAGTGCCGTCAATACTTCATTTGCCGCCAGGCATGCCGGCAGCATGGATGAACACGGCATGAAAAATACAAAAAACCTGACCTATGTGCAGCATCGCACATATAAGCAAAGTTGCATAAATTTATATTGTAATATTGAAAAGGTGTGCTATGTTATCTGTAACTCCAACAGAAGAGGAACAGATGAAGACAATTCGTATTCAAATAACGGACCAGGAACGTCAAAGGTTGCTGGAATTGCG
>CASEFP010000240.1 GCA_949287225.1 uncultured Lentisphaeria bacterium | reverse complement strand
TGGATCTCTCGCCCTGGGGGAAACGGGAACGACTCTCATCGAGATGGCGGGAGTCTCCGTTTCCGAAAGCGACAACTTCGGTCTGTTCGGCAACTATGCAGTGGACTTTTTTCGCCGTCTGATCTGGATGGTCGCCCAACCATTCCCGTGAAAAGAAATTTCAGTACTGTCCGATATTTTGCGCACATTTGTTTCTGAGCGATTAGAGATTGCCAATACGGCCCTAGATGGGACCGGAAAAGTCATCTCGCGAACTCCGCAGTCGCGGACGAAGGCATTCAGGAGGTCTGGAACATAGAGTCAGCAGTGAAATTTGGAACGCCCTCTATCGGCCCTGCGGCCGATAGGGGGCTTGGTGTTATTGGGCGGAGAAGTGTCGCCCGTGGGTGACGTTTTACCAGATTTTTCCCATTTTTCGATACCCTATCTTTGATCGTGGGAGAGCGAAAAAGTCCACTTATGGTAGAGTGTACCGAAATAAAATCAAAAAAAAGTAAAAAATACGCTTGCTTTTTTTATTTTTTATGATATCTTATTTATTTCGAAGCATGGCATGTGGCTATGCGAAACGGTTGCTTAAACAAAGAAAGGTTCGACTAACAATAAACAGCAATAATGCACCCCGCTAAAAAATGCGAAAGGCTATTGAGTGTTTTCGCTAGACTCTACGGTATGGCGTGACAAAACGTCGACGTCATAGAAAAATGTAGAGCAGGTTCGCAAAGGAGCTTAGGCCCTTTTCTGGAACCTCATTGAATATATTATTCTACAAGTTATACTACGCGATGTGGACTCCGATTCACATCCATGATTCAATCAAATATGGCAAGTACCGTGAGGGAACGCCACACAGACAACATTAGATAAACGATCAGGCGCAAGGCCTTGATAAAGAATATGATGGGTGCTTCCGGTTCCGCCGGAAAGGAATCCTTCTCTTCCCGCCTTAAGGTGGAGATTCAGGTGGTTGCCTGGTAATTCGACTAGTTAGAATGTTTTGTGAGTGTTGCTAAGCGAGGGGGCTGCTTAACAACATAGAGGTGAGCCCTCATGTTGTCGCCACGGATATCCGTGGTATTGGGTTGTTACATAAAATGTTGATTTAGGTATTCATTTTATGACAATTTCTAAATTTAATGCACTGCCTGCTGAAAAACAACAGCTGGTGGTTGTCGCTTGTAGAAATGCAGGCTTCGACTTTCATAGCGAATGCCTGGAACACGAGTCTCCCCAACTTCAGGAGGTCAGTCGTTGGATGAAGCTGGATGAAGCTGCCGCGTTTGCCGGCGTTTCAACGTTTACCATCCGACGTTGGGCAACCGCAGGAAAGATCGAGTTTCGCAAACTAAACCGGGCTCGATGTGGGCGGATATTGATCCGGCGGGAGTCACTGTATCGCTTCATTGAATCTTTGGAAGGAAATACTCAAACACAGCGGGAGGCCTGCAATGCATAGGGATATTAATCATATCGATGTTCTTGATAACCTGGTGGAGGATACCGGGCTTCGTGATCAGATTTGCTTCGAGGAAAAAGCTTCGTTGCTGGTTGAAGCCGGTATCTCAAGCAGCAAATGGCAGGCGTTCATGGAAGATGAACTCACGGCAGACAGGGAGCTGAAGCTTGAGTGCGGGCAAAATAATTACTATTGCGGAAGATCACTGAGATGGAGTAAGCCGACATCGGGTTGTCGTTGCCAAACTGCACTCCAAATGGGATTTCATGCTCCGCTACAATTCTGCAACGGTCACCAACGGTTTGACATGTTTTCGCCGGATATCGCCGAGTTGTCGAAAGAAGAAGCACTCAGAGAGAGCAGCCTTCGCAAGGTAGCGCTTGAAGCGTTTGGTTCTGCGTACAATGCGGCCCGGATCTTCTCGCATTGCAAAACTCCCAAACAAATATGTTGCTACTGGGGACAGAAACCGTATCCGTTCGCTGCATTAGACGGCGTTCGGGAAATGTTCAGTGTGTCGTTCAATGACGACGACGATTTCCGAAATCTTCAGCCGTGGCTGAAAATCTATTCCATCGTCGGCAACACGCCGTGGCATGACGAATTCGGCGAGATCATAATGTGGATCGTGAAGATGCGGACTCCGGATGGAGGTAAAGTCCATGTTCCGGTTTCGCAGTGGTTTCGTTCTTAGAGTGGCGTACCGATGCTGTTTTGCGTGCCGATCTGTGTCTCAGAGAAGTTGCCGTTGTTTCAACTGCCGAAGTTGAAGAACTGTGCCGGGAAAACCGTGATCGTGACCGATTCCATCGAGCTGGCTGCCGCAAACGCCGAGGATGATTCTGCGATCTGGACGACTTGGATCGGAGGGCTCCAGTGGAGCAATTGGGATGTCCTGCGCGAGGCGGCGGAGGTTCTGCTTCTGGTGACCAACCATTCGGGCAAGGGGTTGCCGGAGGCGTATCTCGAGATCGATCGCCTGAAACGGTACTTGAAGGATGACATCGAGTTGGAAAACCTCGGAGCTTTACAGCTGGCAGTGGAGTATTCCGACGGGGAGCCATACGCGATTCAAAGAAGTTTCCGGGCATTGTCCCTCGCGGAATTCGAGCAGATGGTGGAGAAGGCTCATGAAGCATTGCAGCCCGCGTCACCTTTCTGGCTTGACGGTCAGGCATCATCCTCACAGGAATCCGCCGGCAATACAACTGCGGAATTGCTCGCAACGAAACTGGAACCGTACCCATACCTGGTCCGGAATTTCGTTGTGCGTGATTCTGTTACACTTCTCCATGCGGCAAAAGGAATCGGAAAAAGCATGCTTGCTTATTCCATTGCGGTTGCTGTCGCCGCTGACAAGCAGATCGATCTATGCCCCGGCATGTGGTGGGTGACCCCCAAAAAAGGACACAAGGTGCTCTATCTGGACTTTGAGAACAGCAAAAGTCAGATTGCGAATCGTCTGAGTAAAATATGTCAGGCATATTGGGGAAAAGAGGGCGACTCCGCCAAACGCAATCTGGCCATCAAAAACGGCAACGAGTTGCCGGCGGAAAATTACGCGATGCCGGAGCATCATGCTACCGTTCTCAGATGGCTGGAGGACGCGGAACACGAATTGAGCGGCCACATTGATCTGATCGTGTTGGACCCGTATTCTCGGTTTGTCAACTCGCAGGAGAATACCAGAACAGTTGCAGACTTTACGGCGCTGTGTCGGAAAATCACGGAACGGGGAACTGCGATCCTGATTGTGCATCACAGCAACGCGGAGGGCGATGTCCGGGGATTTCGTGAAAAACGCGATCAGGTTTGCTGTGCGGTTTCTCTGTTGCGCGAGGATGGTGCCGCCGCCCGGGATCTGGATGAGGCGCTCCTGACCGTGCACTGGGAGTCGTTGCGGGAACCGGATTACAGCCCAGATCAGCAGATTCGCTTCATTGATGGCCGGTGGCTTCCGGCCGGTGTCGACGATGTGACGCAACTGCGGGAAGAGAATTTCAAATTGATCGTCGCCAAATATCGGAAAATCGGGTTTACCGATAAAGACATTCAGACCATGCTGGCGGTTTCCAATGGGAGCTTCTATGCGAAAATGAAGGAATAAACCGGTACTCCTCCTGGATCATGCTCTCCAGGGGGAGTTTTTCCACTGGTTTTGGAGGAGCCTGATGGAGAGTTGCAGCTCAAATCTCCAAAAAAATCAACGGATATCGCGTTCCTGTATCTGCGGCCATGGCCGAAAAACCGCCATGCTGCACGAGCCACCTTTCCGCACCGGAAATTCCTGCCGGACTTTTGACGGACTTTTGACGGACTTTTTATTCGATTTGCACCATTTTGCAGCTTTCGGCAGCAAAAAGCAAAAACGCCTCAGAACCGGGATTCTGAGGCGAAAAAGGCAAAAAAAATGGTACACCCGACGAGATTCGAACTCATGACCTTCTACTCCGGAG
>CASEFP010000239.1 GCA_949287225.1 uncultured Lentisphaeria bacterium | reverse complement strand
TGCGGACTCTCTCTTGAGGCCCTCAACAACGTCCGCACCACCTGCAAAAACCTGATCATCATCCTGAACGACAACAAGATGTCGATCTCCAGATCCGTCGGCGCCATCCCGAACTACCTCAACCGCATCATCACCGGACGCAGCTACAACCACTTCAAGGCGTTCGCGAAAATGGCCGTCCAGCGCATGCCCAGCGGCGCGGGGATCATCGGCGGAATCCAGAAACTCGAGGAGGCAACCAAAAGTCTTTTCGTCCCCGGCGTCTTTTTCGAGGAAATGGGACTGCGCTATGTCGGACCGATCAACGGGCACAAACTGCCAGAACTCATCGAAACATTCACGCGGGTGAGGGATTTCAACCGCCCCGTCATCGTCCACGTCATCACGGAGAAGGGTGCGGGATGCGAATATGCCAAGGAGGCGCCGGAAAAATTCCATGGGGTTTCAAGTTTCAATCCCCATACAGGGCACTCGGAACATGCCGCGTCCGGGACAAACTTCTCCGCCGCCTTCGGGGAGGCAATGATCGAACTGGCCGGGAAAAATCCGGAACTTGTCGCAATCACCGCAGCCATGCGCTCCGGAACCGGACTTCTGAAATTTTCCGAGCAGTTTCCTGAACGCTTCTTCGACGTCGGAATCGCCGAGGAGCACGCGCTGACCTTCGCCGGCGGACTGGCCGCAGGAGGGATGCGCCCCGTCGTCGCGCTTTACGCAACCTTCCTCCAGCGAGCTCTGGACTGCGTCTTCCATGACATCTGTCTCCAGAACCTGCCGGTCGTCATCTGCGCGGACCGCGCGGGGATCGTCGAGGACGGCCCCACGCACCACGGTATTTACGACGAATCGTTTCTGCTGGCGATGCCGCGCCTCTCGATTCTCGCGCCGAAAAATGAAACGGAGCTCAAGAAAATGCTCTTCGCCGCCCATGAGAGGAAAGAACCCGTCGTGATCCGCTATCCGCGCGGCGCCTCAAAACTCGAACACCTCCCCGTCCCCGCACTCGAATGGGGAAAAGCCGAAGTCGTCCGGGACGGGTCGGATCTCGCGATCTGGGCGGCCGGACGCGAGGTCGGAACCGCGCTTGCCGCCGCGGAAATGCTCGGATTCTCCTGCCGGATCGTGAACGCACGCTTCCTCAAGCCGTTCGATCAGGAACTCTTTCTGGCGGACGCCTCCAGAATGCCGGTGTTCACCATCGAGGACAATCTCGCGGGAACCGGGCTGGACAGAATCACAGACACTCTGCTTGCCAATACAAAACATTGTCCGGTCCATCATTTCGCGTGGCCGGACGGCGAAATCATCCCCCACGGAACGCTTCCCTGTCTGCGCGAAACATACGGCATGACCCCGGAGGCGATCGCCGGAAAAATCCGGGAATATCTGAAACGCGCCTGAACAGACGATCAGAAGCCGAACAGTTCGGAAGCCTCTTTCATTTTCCTCCGGATCGGCACCTGGAACGGACAGCGCTTTTCGCATTGCCCGCACGCGAGGCAGTCGGACGCGTGACGCGCAAGGAGTTTGTAATGCTCCCGGACGGTTTCGGGTATCTCATGCCGGGCACGCGCCAGATTCAGATACTTGTTGACGTCCGCGACACGGATCCCAACCGGGCACGGGGCGCAGTGTCCGCAATACATGCAGTGACCGGACCAGGTGAACTTTTCCAGTCCGGAAAGCACACGGGAATAATCCTTCTCCTCCTCGGAAGCCGTGCACCACGCCAGCGCGCATTCAATCTCGGCAACACTCCGGCACCCGACCATGACCGCCGCGACGGCGGGACGGGTCAGGGCATAGTTGAGCGCCTGCACCGGCGTGAATGCGCGTCCGAACGGGGACTGATCGGCTTTCAGGAGATCGCCGCCGGCATACACCTTCATCACGTCAATCCCGACGTTCTCCCGTTCGCAGAGTTCGTAAAGGGATTCGCGTTCGGCATTGAAGTTGTGAAGCGCCTTCGCGTAGCGCTCCTCCGCCCAGAGCATCTCGACATCCTCGTCCGGCGGCTGCATGTCGTAGCAGGGATTGACGGAAAACATCAGCACATCAATTGCGCCGCTCTCGACCGCCATGCGCGCGACAACGGGGTTGTGGCTGCTGACGCCGATGGATCGGATCCTACCCTGCGCCTTGAGCTCCTTCGCATACGCAAGAATCTCCCCGTCGAACACGGCATGGAAATCCTCCACGGCGTCGATGTAGTGAATCATTCCCACATCGACATAATCCGTATCCAGCCGTTTGAGCAGATCGTCGAAGGCCTCCTTCGTTTCGGCAAGGTTGCGCGAACGTTCATACTGGCCGTTCTTCCACACCGAGCAGAGATGCCCCTGAATCACAAAGGAGGAGCGCCGTCCCCGGAGGGAATCCCCGATTGCCGTGCGCAGTGCCGGGTCGGAGGAGTAAAGGTCAAGGAAGTTGATCCCGTTTTCCATCGCGAAATCCATCATCCCGCGGGCTTCGGCGGAGGTCTTTCCGACAAACCCCTCGCAGCCGAGGGCAACCGCACTGACTTTGAAAGAGCTTCTGCCAAGCGTTCTGTAAATCATTTCCGTATTTCCCTTTTATGAGACGGAGTTATTTCAGACCGAGGACATCGCGCATGTCGTAAAGTCCGGGTTTCGCGTCCGCGAGGAAGCGCACCGCGCGAAGCGCCCCCTTGGCGAATGTGTCGCGGCTGGAGGCGCGGTGGGTAAGTTCAATCCGTTCGCCGTTCGCCGCGAAAAGGACGGTATGATCCCCGACGATGTCGCCGCCGCGGATCGCGTGCATGCCGATTTCATGCTTCGTGCGGGCGCCGACATTGCCGACGCGTCCGTGACGGACGTCATTATCGTAATCCCACCCTTTGACGCCGGTGACGACCTCGGCAAGCGAAACAGCCGTTCCGCTGGGGGCGTCTTTCTTCTGGTTGTGATGCGCCTCGATGATCTCAATGTCGAAATCGTCGCCGAGCGTCTGCGCGGCAAGTTTCGTCAGATGGAAAAGAAGGTTCACGCCGACGCTGAAATTCGAGGCAAACACGATTTTCGCCCCTGCGTCGCCGAGGCGTTTGAGTTCGGCTTTGTCGTCGGCGCTCAGCGCAGTCGTGCCGATCACAATGGAGAGCCCCTTCGCTGCGGCGAGACGGGCGTTTTCAATCACATGGCCCGTGCTGAAGTCGATCACGGCATCCGCGCCGTCCAGAAGGGCGGCAAAGTTTTCCGTGATTTTGACGCCGAGCGGACGGACACCCGCAACAGCACCTGCGTCAAGTCCGAGAAATTCGGAGCCGGTGCGTTCCGTCGCTCCCGTCAGCACGAGGTCCTGCGATTCCGCGATATTGGCGACAAGGCGGCGGCCCATCCGGCCCGCCGCTCCGGCAATGATGATTCTGATCATGATGTTCTTCTCCGGAATTTATGGTTTTTCCATTTACACACCGTTGTAAGTTACCGCATGAAGCAGCTTCTATCAAGTCAAAGCGCATGTTATTTTCAAAGAATCTGCAATACCGTATTCTCCAAGAGGAAAAAGAGAAAAAAGCAGGAGATTCATATTGTTTTTTCTTGCAAGTTTGCGTTTTCCCGTTATTTTTAATTGGAACAAGCAACAACACAGGACGGGAATCTTATGAAACTGTCATTCTCCTTTCCAGAGGGAAAAATCAAAGCGCTGACCTTCAGCTACGACGACGGAGCCGCTCCCGACGAGCGTCTGGTCGAGATCTTCAACCGCCATGGAATGAAGGCGACTTTCAATCTGAACGCCGTACACTATCGGGACAAGCAGGAGGAAAAAGCCGACTTCCTGAAAAAACTCTATGCAGGACACGAAATCGCCTGTCACGGAAAAACGCATCCGTTCTTTGAACGCCTGCCGCAGATGTCGCTCGTCGAGGAGATTCTCGAAGACCGGCGCGAACTGGAAAAACTCACCGGAAGAATCATCAACGGCATGGCGTATCCCTACGGAACCTATGACAGCAATGTCATCCAGACACTGCGCTCGCTTGGAATCGTCTATTCGAGAACGGTGAAATCAACGGGGCGCTTTGGTTTCCCGGACGATTTTCTGGAATGGAATCCGACCTGCCACCATCGTGAAAACGTCGCGGAACTGGCGGACCGTTTCCTCGCCGCACCCTACGTTTCACTCTTCTATGTCTGGGGACACTCCCATGAATTCGAGCGGAACAACAACTGGGAGATCATTGAAAATCTCTGTGCGAAACTGGAAGGAAAAGCGGACATCTGGTATGCCACAAACATGGAAATTTACAGCTACATTACGGCGTTCCGTCGTCTCGTCACCTCCGCGGATGCAAGGATTGTGCGCAACCCCTCCGCGCAATCCGTCTGGATCTTCAATGAAAAAGGCACTCTGATTGAGTTAACCGGCGGCAGCGAGACCCTGCTCGGATAAGCACTCTTTTTCAACAGGAAAATCCTGCTTTTCTGTAAGGCAGAGATTGATTTTTCCTTTTGCGCAGTATAATTTAATACTGAATGGATTTAGTCACAGGCGCACCGTGCCTGAAAAACAACTCAAAATGGAGATTTTGACAAAATGGCTGAAAGCGTATCGGTCAAAATGGATGATCCCAGGAAGAAATTCAAGGGGAAAAAGTTCAGAGTGGCAATCATCGGCTGCGGCGGCATCGCCCAGACCCACCTGACCGCTTACAAGGAAATGCCCGAAGTGGAGATCGTCGCAGGCGTCGACATCAATCCGGACAGACTCAAAGTCATGGAAGAGAAGTGGGGACTCCCGAAGAAGGCCCTCTTCAAGGACTGGAAGGAGATGCTCAAGAAGATCAAACCCGACGCGGTTGATGTCTGCACACCGAACGGCGTCCACTGCGCACCGGTTGTCGACGCCTGTCTTGCCGGATGCCATGCGATGGTTGAAAAGCCCATGGCGATGAATCCCGCCGAATGCGAAAAGATGATCGCAGCCGCCAAGAAGGGAAAAGTCAAACTCTCCGTCGGCTTCCAGCAGCGCTACAATTCCAACACGACCGCGCTGATCCAGGCACGCAAGAACGGTCAGTTCGGCGACATCATGTTCGTCAAGTGCCAGGCGCTCCGCCGCCGCGGCATTCCGAACTGGGGCGTTTTCGGACAGAAGAAACTCCAGGGCGGCGGCCCGATGATCGACATCGGCGTGCACATTCTCGAGTGCGCCTATGAGTTCATGGGTTCCCCCAAACCGGTTGCCGCCAGCGGCAACATCTGGACTTACATGGGCGACAAGCCCAGCACTGTCCGCAACGCGTGGCCGAACTGGGATTACAAGACCTATACGGTGGAAGACCTTGCCATCGGTCAGATCCGCTTCGATAACGGTGCGATCCTTCAGATCGAGTCTTCGTTTGTCGCACACATTCCGAAGAACGACATTTTCAACTGGACCGCGATGGGCACCAAGGGCGGATGCAGCTGGGAAAATGCGGAAATCTACACGGACCAGAATGATCTGATGGTCAATATGACGCCGACCTTTATCGGACCGTCCGACTGGATGTACATGTTCAAGACCAAACTGCAGAACTGGGTGGACGCCTGCACCAAGGGTACTCCGCAGGGGGCCCCGGGCGAGGCGGGTCTTGCCGTGCAGAAGATGCTTGACGGCATCTACCGCTCCGCGGCTGCTGGAAAAGAGGTCACGATCAAGTAACTTCCGGCCCGCCTCCGGACGGAGACGGAAAAATGCAGCGCATTTTTCTCGGGGTCAAGGGCCGTTGGCCCTTGGCGCGGTCCAGCGGCGAAACGCTGGTCGTGCGCAGCACGAAATCCCCCCGCCTCCGGGCGGAAACGGAAAAATGCAGCGCATTTTTCTCGGGGTCAAGGGTCGTTGACCCTTGCGCGGTCCAGCTGCGTAAGCTGGTCGTGCGCAGCACGAAATCCCCCCGGAGCGGT
>CASEFP010000238.1 GCA_949287225.1 uncultured Lentisphaeria bacterium | reverse complement strand
CTCCGGAGTAGAAGGTCATGAGTTCGAATCTCGTCGGGTGTACCATTTTTTTTGCCTTTTTCGCCTCAGAATCCCGGTTCTGAGGCGTTTTTGCTTTTTGCTGCCGAAAGCTGCAAAATGGTGCAAATCGAATAAAAAGTCTGCGTAAATTTTCCAGGATGAATTGAATAAATATCCAGGTACCTGCCCATCCCTGCTTTGAAAAGTTTTCTGGTGTATTCCAGAAAATTATCCTGCCCCGCCGCAGGAGAACCGAAAACCGTCGACTCATAGGATAAGCGATCTAAGGTCGGAGCAGCAAGTCTGGCGTTTGGCGCAAATTTCTTCAAGCTTGCGCTGGCTATTTTCAAATATTCAACCAAATCTTCCGGCTTTCCGGAGAAATACGCAGTGGGTTCCCAGAGAATCTCATAAATGCGGGGAGCGTCCCCCGGGGGGTAATCCGCCGTAACCGCTTCCGCAAGAGCATCCATATATAAACCGAACCCCCGCTTTCCGGTTTCAGTCAGTACTCCCCACGGGCCAATAGTTCCCCAGCTGGGGGAATACCCGATGCAGGCGGGAGGATCCCACTTTTCCGGGTGACAATTGTTCGCGCCGATACCGGTGCAGTAAAAATAGGTCACCCAATCTTTTTCTATTCCACCACTTTTGAACGTCACATGCGGCAGTGGATGGGCAAGCCAATAGTTTTTCCCTTCCGCCCGACATGCTTTGATGGTCTCTCCCAGTTGGCCGGGGTGGGTTGGCTCCAGATTTTTCCACTGTGATTGCAGAATGACCCAGCGAATTCCCAGCAGGGGAAGCGCTTCCACTGTCTTTCCGAAAAAACGCCCCTGCATTCCAAAGAATGTCCGAGAACTCGGATAGAGTCGCCTCCCGGCCGGATCAAATGTAATCCCGTAGGTAATAAAACCGGAAGGCTTCGTGCCGACTCCGGAAAGGGTCACATTGTCAAAGTCGGCAAACACACGGTAAAATCCCTTTTTTTTCGCCGGCGGATACCACCTGGTCCGCCATCGTCCCGCCGCGTCGCCCTGCACCTTGAAACTTGTGGAAAGAATTGAGGAGCCTCTCTCGTCTACAACTCGCACCAGAAGCATCTTCCCAGTATGTCTGGCGGTCAAGTTTTCCAGAGTGAATATGATTTCCGGTTTTTCCCGGACGGAAAACAAATTGAGATACGGCTTATTGGTTTCTGCTCTCAGCCGGACCTTTTTTTCTCCAGCAGGAGAATCCAGCCGTTCAAATTTCAGATAATCCAAATAGATTCTGCCACGGCGGGGCGCCTCCTTTTCCGCATAACAGCCGGAGAGAAAAATCGTGCAAACGCCACCGGTGAACTTCCATCGATCAAGCAACTGCACTTCTCCATGGCTATCGGGAAATTTCACCCGGAGAAAATTAATTCCTCCATCAAATGAAAGCCCGACGGAACGTCCACCTCGTGCGGAAACGCGATATGTTCCGCAAGGGAGTTCGAATTTCAAACGAACTGTTTTCGACGCCTCCTCATGAGGTTCTCCATCGCTGGTCACAACAGGACCGCAGAGGAGCGTCCCCAATGTTCCCCAGGCGGTTCCCGGATGTTTTGCTTCTTTCCAGAATTTTCTGTTAGGATCCTCCTGATCAAGAATCTCTTCGGCTTCAAAGCAGTAAGGTCCCTGATCTCCGGAGTTACGCCCTGTTGACGCGGTTGGGCCTCCTTCCCGGCGAAGAATAAGTTTATACGGCTGCGGTTGAGCGGCTCTGCGCATTTCCTCCAGCCCCGCAGTTAAATCTTGTTCCAACTTTTCCTGCAGCGGGGCATTCCTTTTAAAGTCCCGTACACATTTTTTATGATAACTGGAGTTGTTTTGATCGGCGAACTGCTCCAACTGAGAGATCGCATCCTCCAGAGTGGCATAGTTTCGTTTCAAGCGGGAAAGCACCTCGTACCCGTAGTGGATTGAACGCAAACGTCGATCAATGTTCCGCACCTTCTCCGCCGCTTCAAATACCTTTCCGGAAACCAGCTGCATCGGTGTTTCAAGCGCATCCAGATCGATTCCCCGCTCCAGCTCCGCCGTGGAAAAGGTACCCAGCCTTTCCCATTCGGAATATAAAATCCACCTGTCATCCGGCAGTCCGGTTATCCGCAAAATATCTGATTGGAATAAGGACTTCGCAGCAGGATACAGACGGAGGAGTTGCTGATAATCGTTGTTATGCAAGTAGGGGAGATGTTGTGGAACATGCTGAAAGGTAAATGTGCCGTTTTGGTCCATGGTCGCCGGAACGGTTGTTTCCCGAACCGGCTGATCCCCTGTCAGAAAACGCCGGATATGCAAAGCAATAAACAAATTGCCGACACCCGCCGGGTGTATGTTATCTCCGGCGTAAATCGGCGATTCTGGATGTGTTTTCACCCATTTGCTCATCGGCGAATACAATTCGATCAATCCGCAATTTTTCTCGGCAGCCAGCGAACGGACAATCTGCGCGGCAGCGGCAAGGCCACACTCATTGAGCCCGCTATAACTCCCGCCCGAACGGGAATATTCGTTGAACGGTGTCGGAGTCATGAGAATGATGTTACGACGTTCCGCTTTCAGAATTTCAACCAATTCAGTCAGAGATTTCCGGTAACGCTTCAGACTCTCCGCTTTACGGGCAGCGGCCGAGGCGGGGGCGTTCCGGAGATAGTCTTTTCTCCCTATATCATTCATTCCGTACATGACAGCAATACTGCCAGGATTATGTCGCAGAATGTCACTTCGCACTCGCCTCAACGCATCCGCAACAACACCTCCGTTTACACCGCAATTATAAAAAATCCGTCGGGAATCTGAATTCGTCAATACCTCCAATATCTGCAGGTTCAGAGTGTATCCGCCTCCGGCTGTAATGCTGTCTCCGACAAAAGCAATGTCATTCTCTTTGCTGAAACAGCACATGCTGAACAGAAACAACATCAACAATCCAGACGGTCCGATCATTTTTTTCATTTTACGTCTCTCCGTATACAGCGTTTGTTCAAAATGTTTTTCATCAATTTCAAGTATAATATATGGGAATTTTGCAAAAAAACCTTAGTTTTATCGTCATAAATCTTGTTTTTTTAATCAAGTTACGATATTGTATCAGCAGGAGGTATTTATGGTTTCAGACTCCAAATCCGTTCTTTTTCATCGTGACTGGCTGGACTCGTTGACGATTTATTGCCATCCCTTTGATTATGTACACAAGGACTTCGACTGGTGGCATCACCATAATTTTGATGAACTGGTCATTGTCCGATCCGGAGAGGGACTTCATGTTACAGAAAATGGGACTTACCGGATCCACAAAGGGGACACCTTCATGATAAAAAAAGGAAATTTTCACAGTTACAAGGAGCTGCAGAATCTTCGAATCATCAACTTTGCATTTCATCGGGAATACTGGCTTGACAAGTGCAGGGAATTTGAGCATTCGCCGATCTACGCGGCTTTTTTCGAAAACAGTGTGAATTTCAAGGAGGACTTCACCTTCGAACACCGCCTGACCCTCTCGGAAGAACTGCTGCTGGAATGCGAACTTTGCTTTCCCCAGATGATTCTGGAACAGACCGGCAATGCAATCGGCTGCAGAAGCATGAATGAGGTGCTTTTCATGCGGCTCGTCATCACCCTTTGTCGGAAATTTTCAAAGCAGAAGAGATGTTCCTCGGAAATCAGTGATTTGAATCGCTTGCTCAAGTTCATCAAGGAAAATCATTCATCTCCTCTGCGACTGAAAGATCTGGCCGCAAAAAACAATCAATCCAATGCCTCACTGAATCGCCTTTTTCACAAAGCGATGGGAACCAGTCCCATGGAATATTTGAACACCATCAGACTGGAAGCTGCCGCCGCGGACTTACGCAAAACAGACGAAACGATTTCGTCCATTGCGGCAGCCCACGGATTCAGTGACAGCAACTATTTTTCATTTCGTTTTTTCAAAAGTTTCGGATCTTCACCCAGCAAATACCGGGCGGAACATCGGAAGTCAAGTGAAAAACTTCAAGAAAGTTGATGCTCTGGCGTCCAGCCGGGGAGAGGCCTGAACTCCTGCTTTCCGGTGCAAGCGACAAATTCCCTTTGTGCCGCATTTAAGGCAACATGCAGAAAATTCTACGACGGAAGAGGTTTGACATCTTCTCCTTCCGGTTCAGAGATTACAACCGGATTTTCGAAAAGTTCAGGCCGCGAGCAGACGTGAAAATTACGTTCTCCGAGCGGGACATGGAGAACGTACCAGTACAACGTTGCGAAATGAAACAGAAACAACCGTGGTCGGAAGTACAGCAGGGCAACTGTTCGATTTGATTTTTTTT
>CASEFP010000237.1 GCA_949287225.1 uncultured Lentisphaeria bacterium | reverse complement strand
GCCTTTCTCTTTAGTGTGGTTTCTGTTGCGAGTCGTGATCCTTTCACGTCGTCGCCTTATTCTCAGTAGCACACTTTTTTAGGTTCAGCCATCTTTTTTTACAATTTACACCTGCTTTCTTTTACCATAGCAACTTTCTCTATAGAATCTCATTTTCTAACTCTTATAATGTGTTCAGATCGCGGAAATGCGCCGGATAACAGCGGCAGACGGATTCAAACGGCGAATGACTCCGGTCGATCGCGAAACGGAGCGCATCGCGGGTGATGGTCTCGAAATCGAAGGTCAGATACGAGTGGTTGCTCCTGTCTTTCGGGGATTCCATGATGGAAACAATCCCGAAATCCCGGCGGAGAACAAGCCCGGATTCCGCGGCGGTTTCAAGGATCCCGCGGCCCAGTTCCGTGTCAAGGGCGACGACAGCGGTCCGTTCCGGCATGGTTTTGAGGAAGGATCCGATGACCTTCAGATTGCGTCCGCGCGGTGCGTTTCCCTGAACCGTCAGCGGAATTTCGTCGGCGATCTGCCGGATGCCCGCGTCGACCAGACGGCTGAACGGCGCTTCGTTGTCGGCGGGGAAGAAGGCGATTCTGCGATATCCGGCAAGGGCGGCCTTGACGGCGGCCAGAAGTCCGGCGGAACGGAAATCCGGCAGAAACGCGCATTCCGAAGACATGTCGTCCAGATACGGCGAAAGATGGATGATCTTCATGCCGTCGCTGCGCATCCGCCGGAAGAGCTCCGTGTTGACCGGCGGGATCGGCGACGCCTCCATGATGATGGCGGAAAACGCCAGATCGCGCGCTTTCTCAAGAAAGTTCTTTTCGCGTTCCGGAGACTGCGCGTCCGGCGTGGAGCGGTAGATGCTGAACATCCAGCCCTCCCGCAGAAATTCATCCTTGCAGTGTTCCAGAGTATCAAGGAACTGGTCGTCCAGAAGGATGGCGCCGATCTGCGCGGAGCGTTCCACCGACAGCTCCGCCTCCGGGTGCCCAGCCACAAAGGTTCCGCGTCCGCGGACAACCCGCAGCAGCCCCATGCGCGTCAGGTCATCCACCATCCGTTTCACGGTTGCCACGCTGCAGCCGTAGCGGCTGGAAAGGTCGCGGAACGTTGGAATCTGCCCGTTCTCCACAATCGCTCCGGACCGGATTTCCTCCTGAAGTGTTTTTATGAGTTTCTTTTGTACCATTTTTGTTTTTTGTGTTTCAAACTTGTTTCTTTATATTATATGCGAAAACTGTTTTTTGTCAATATCCCGGATCATTTTTTTTGTGAATTTTCTGGAAAAGCCGTCGTGACGGGGAAGCGTGATGTGGTGCAATAAAAAAACTCCGTCCCGTCGGTTCCGGCGGAACGGAGTTTTTTGGACATGGGAAAAATTACTCCCACTCAATGGTTCCCGGGGGCTTGGAGGTGATGTCGTAGACGACGCGGTTGACGCCCTCGACTTCACGGATGATCCGTTCGGTCATCGTGTCGAGCAGCTCCCAGGGAAGGCGGACAACCTGCGCCGTGACCGCGTCCACGCTGTTGATCGAGCGGATGGCGATCACGTAGTCATAGGTGCGTCTTCCGTTCTTCATGCCGACGGTTTTGACCGGCACGAAGATCGCGAACGTCTGCCAGGTCTTGTGGTACCAGCCGGATTTCAGAAGTTCCTCGGTGACGATCGCATCCGCCTCGCGCAGAATGCGGAGAGTGGCGCGGTCGATCGCCCCCAGATGGCGAACGCCGAGAGACGGACCCGGGAAGGGATGGCGGTCGATGAGCTCCGACGGAAGTCCGAGCAGACGCCCGACCGCACGGACCTCGTCCTTGAACAGGCGCTCCACCGGTTCGACCAGCTTGAACTTCATATCCTTGGGCAGTCCGCCCACGTTGTGATGGCTTTTGATGACGCCGGCGGGATTGCCGTCCAGCGGAATGCTTTCGAGAATGTCCGGATAGATCGTGCCCTGTCCGAGGAACGGCGCGTTGATTTTCGCGGCCGCCTCGGCAAACACCTCGATGAACTCCTTGCCGATGATCTTGCGTTTCTGTTCCGGATCCGCAACCCCCTTGAGCTTGTCAAGGAAGCGGTCCGAAGCGTCGATGTAGCAGAGGTTCATGTCGAAGTTCCGCGCGAAGACCTTCTGCACCATTTCCGGCTCGTTCTTGCGGAGGAGTCCGTGGTTGACGAATACGCAAGTAAGCTGTTTGCCGATCGCTTTGTGGATCAGCGCCGCGACGACCGAGGAATCGACGCCGCCGGAGAGCCCGAGCACGACCTTCCGGTCCCCGACCTGTTCGCGGATGTCCTTCACGGCTTCCTCGATGAAGCGTTCCATCGTCCAGGTGCCTTTGCAGGAGCACTGATTGTGGCAGAACTCGACCGCGCGCTCGATTTTTTCGGTCAGGTCGGCGCCCCTGCTGTTGATGATCTTCATGACGGGGAGTCCCAGCGACAGGAACTTCTCCATCTCCTCCTTGTGTTCTGGTGCGCCCGCGTCGGTGCAGGTGATGAGCCCGACGGGTTTCTCCTGCATCAGGCGTTCGACGCTGACGGTATAGGGCATGACCATCGTGTAGATGTGTTTGTCGCGGATCGCCCGCGCGATCTTCTGGATGTCTTCGCAGACGAAGTTCAGAAGAACAACGGTTTCCGGTGTCTGTTTCATAAAAAATCCCCAGAGTGATAATTAACTGAATCCTCGGAAAATACACCGCTTTTGCCCGGAAGTCAAGACCGATCGCGCAATCGTGCATCTTTTTTGCCGGGATTTTTCCGGAACGCTCCGGTGGAGCGTCTCTCCGCCACTTTTCACGTCATTTCCGCAGTTTTCCGCTTGAAACAATCGCGTTTCCGTGTGATATTAATAGGTTCCAGAGAAAACCAACACGATTCGGGAGTGAATGCGAATATGAGAATGTCGAAAATGCTCGGGCGGCGGATCAAGGAGGATCCCAAGGACGCGAAGACCATCAGCCACAAGTTTCTGGTGCGCGGGGGATATATCCGCCCCGTTTCCGCCGGAATCTACTCCATTCTCCCGCTCGGGGAACGGATCATCCTCAAGATCGAGAACATCATCCGCGAGGAGATGAATAAAATCGACGGCCAGGAGGTCAAGATGCCCGTCGTGCTGCCCGCCGAACTCTGGCAGGAGTCGGGCCGCTACGACTCCGTCGGGCAGGAGCTGCTCCGCTTCAGGGACCGCAACGACAAACCCATGATTCTCGGCATGACCCACGAGGAGGCGATCGTGCATCTCGTTCGCACCGAGATCACCAGCTACAAGCAGCTTCCGATCATGGCCTATCAGATCCAGACCAAATACCGCGATGAGGCGCGTCCCCGCGCGGGGCTGATCCGCGTCCGCGAATTCACGATGAAGGACGCCTACAGCTTCCACACTTCCCAGGAGTCGCTTGAGGAGTATTACGGGCGCGCCCATGAGGCGTATGTCAACATCTACCGCCGCGTCGGACTGAAGCATGTCGTTTCGATCAAGGCGAATTCCGGCATGATGGGCGGGAACATTTCCCATGAGTTCATGTCAGTAGCGGAGTGCGGCGAGGACACGATCTTCCTCTCTCCGGACGGGAAAAGCTACAAGGCGAACCGCGAGATCGCGGTCTCCGGGCTCAAGTTTGAAAAGAGCTCCCCGGAACTGCCGCTGGAGAAGGTTCATACGCCCGGATGCAAGACGATCGAGGAGGTCGCGAACTATCTCGGCGTCAAGCCGGAAAACACCGGCAAGGCCGTGTTCTACGCCGACGACAGAGGCAATCTGATCTTTGTGCTGATCCGCGGCGACTTCGAGGTCAACGAGAGCAAACTTCAGAATCACCTCGGGCTCCTTTCCATCCATTTTGCGAACGACGAGCAGATCCGGAAGGCCGGCGCGGTGCCGGGTTATGCCTCTCCTGTCGGGATCGACCCTGCGAAGGCGCGGATCGTCATCGACCCGTCCATTGCAGGCACCTCCAATCTGGTGGTCGGGGCGAACGAGGCCGATTATCATTTCCGGAACTTCAACTACGGGCGCGATCTCAGGGACGCCGACGTTGTCGACATCGCGATGGTCCGCGACGGCGACCCGTGCCCCGTGACGGGCGAACCGCTTCAGATGAAGCGCGGCATCGAGGTCGGCAACATCTTCCAGCTCGGAACGAAGTATTCCGCGCCGATGCAGTGCAACTATCTGGACAAGGACGGCAAGTCCCATCCGATGATCATGGGCTGCTACGGGATCGGTGTCGGGCGCACGATGGCGTCCGTCGTCGAGGACTCCCACGACGATTACGGGCCGGTCTGGCCGATGTCGATCGCGCCGTATCACGTGGAGATCTGCGCGCTGAATCCCGACAAGGGCGGCGTGATGGAGGCAGCCGAAACGCTTTACGGCGAACTGACGCGCCTCGGCGTGGAGGTCCTGTTCGACGACCGCGGCGAGAAGGCCGGATTCATGTTCAGCGACGCGGACCTGATCGGCATTCCGTTCCGCGTGATTGTTTCGCCCAGGAGCATGGAGCAGGGGATGGTCGAGTTCAAGCTCCGCACCTCGCGCTCCTCCGAGATGATTCCGCTTGCGGATGCCGCAAAGGTTCTGGCGGAACGCGTCAGGGACGAATTGAAACAGTATGAATGAAAAATCCCGGACGGCTCCGGAAATTTCCGGAGCGCACGGGTTGAAAGGCAGTGTGCGACATGTGGAACTATACTTCCAAAGTAATGGATCATTTTCTGAATCCGCGCAACGTCGGCGAGATCAAGGACGCCGATGCGGTGGCGGAGGTCGGGAACGTCAGCTGCGGCGACGCGCTGAAAATTTTTCTGAAGCTCGATGAAAACGGCAGGATCTGCGATGTGAAGTTCAAGACGTTCGGCTGCGCCAGCGCGATCGCGTCCTCCTCCGCGCTTACGGAAATCGTGAAGGGAATGACGCTGGACGAGGCGGCGAAGGTCACGAACAAGGAGATCGTGGCGCAGCTCGGCGAACTGCCGGAGGAGAAGATGCACTGCTCGGTCATGGGCATGGAGGCGCTTCAGGCGGCGATTGCCGATTACAGGCGCAGACACGGCGAGAAGGTCGAGGAGATTGAGCAGGACGACGAACACGAGGGGCGCATCGTCTGCAAATGCTTCGGCGTCACGGACACGAAGATCCGCAAGGTTGCGCTCGACAACAATCTGCATACCGTCGCCGAGATTACCGATTATACGAAGGCGGGCGGTGCCTGCGGACGCTGCCTTGACCAGATTCAGGAGATCCTGGACGGCATCTGGCGCGAACACTCCGCGGAAAACCGGGAACACCGGAGCGGAAAAGCCGAGGCGTTCGCCTCGCTCTCCGTCGTGCAGAAGGTCATCCGCGTGCAGGAGGTCATCGACCGGGAGATCCGCCCCGCGCTTGAGAAGGACGGCGGCAGCATCGAGCTGGTCGACATTGAGGGAAACATGGTCAAGGTGCGGCTGAAAGGCCGCTGCGCCGCGTGTCCGAACTCCACGCTGACGCTCAAGAAACTGGTGCAGAGCAAACTCAACGAATTTGTTTCGGAGGATCTCACCGTCGGCGAGGTTCAGTAAAGGAGGCGCGGCATGGACGAGGGGAAAGTCATCTATTTCGACAACAACGCGACCACGATGGTCGCGCCGGAAGTTTTTGAGGCGATGAAGCCGTTTCTGACGAATCTTTACGGCAATCCGTCGAGCATTCACCGCTTCGGCGGACAGGTAGCGGCACATGTCGAAGCGGCGCGGGAGTCACTAGCTTCTCTGCTCGGCGCGGCGCCGACGGAACTTATTTTCACCTCCTGCGGTACAGAAAGCGACAGTGCGGCGATTTTCAGCGCGCTCCTGAACTGTCCGAAACGCAACAAAGTCGTGACGACGAAGGTCGAGCATCCGGCTGTCCTGAGTCTGGGCAAGGAGCTGGAGCGGAGGGGCTATCGCGTCTCGCTGATTCCCGTTGACGGCAAAGGCCGCCTCGATATGGAACGGGCATCCGAAATGATCGACGACGAAACCGCGATTGTATCCGTGATGTGGGCGAACAACGAGACCGGCAATCTCTATCCGGTTTCAGAACTGGCCGAACTCGCGCACCGGAACGGGGCGCTCTTCCATACCGACGCGGTGCAGGCGGTCGGCAAGATTCCGATGAAGCTCTCCGAGATGAACATTGATTTTCTGAGCCTTTCGGGACACAAGCTCCATGCGCCGAAAGGGGTCGGTGCGCTTTACGTGAAACGCGGTGTGCGCTTCCGTCCGTTCATTGTCGGCGGGCATCAGGAGAGCGGGCGGCGCGCGGGAACGGAGAATGTCGCCTCGATCGTCGGGCTGGGCAAGGCTGCGGAGCTTGCGCGCCTCCACATCGGCGACGAGCAGACACGCGTCCGCGCGATGCGGGACAAACTGGAGCAGACGGTTCTTGCAACGATCCCCTCCGTCCGTGTGAACGGCGATCCCGCGAACCGGCTTCCGAATACAAGCAACATCTCTTTTGAATATATCGAAGGGGAGTCGATCCTGATGCTTCTGGATATGTTTCAGATCTGCGCGTCGAGCGGAAGCGCCTGTACGACGGGAAGTCTGGAACCTTCCCATGTCCTGCGTGCGATGGGAACGCCTTACACTGCGGCGCACGGTGCGATCCGTTTCAGCCTTTCGCGTTACAACACGATGGAGGAAGTGGATTTCGTGCTGGAGAAACTGCCCCCTGTGATTGCGCGCCTCCGGGAAATTTCTCCCTACTGGAAGTGACGCGTCCCCCCTTTGAAAAATATTCCCGCGTTTTTTTTGCGGAGATGCAGAAAACCCCTTCCGGAGCAGCAACTGAGACGATCCGGAAGGGGTTTTTGTGTTTTTACTGTTCCTGAAACTCCAGCGTTGAGAAATTGAATCCGCCGATCAGGAGAAGGGTCAGGACATGTCTGCCTGCGGGAAGTGCAAGATTTTCCAGGACTGCGAAACTGTCGCAGCTCCAGTGATCCGTCTCATGGCGCTTCAACTGGAAGGTCCCGATCTCTTTGCCGTCCAGCAGAAGCATCATGCGGTGGTTTCCTTCCAGCGGCGTGCCGTAATTCAGGACAGCCTTGTATTTTCCCGCTTTCCGGATGTCCACCGTATAGTTCAGCCATTCGCCGCTGGTGACATTACCGATGGCGCTTCCTCCCGCGTCCACGGCTTCGGCGGTGCGGAATGTTTTGCTGGCATAATTCTGCGGTGTAGTGTCATGGTAGGCGACATCCTGTCCGCCCTCATCGTAGAATGCCGGATTGATCTTTCCGGGAATGCTCTGGGCTTTCCCCTGATACGGCGTGCTCATCCGGGAGGGCTTCCTGATTTTGAGCACCTTTTCCGTATGGGCAACCTTGCCGCGGGCGTCCTGCACGAAGATGCTGAAGGCATGCACATATCCGTTGAAGTCCGGTTTTTTCCCGGAACGACCCGCCTTCATGTAATGGGTCTTGTCGTAGAACGCCTTGTTGAAGGTCACATCGAATTCATAGGGGGGCTCTGTCCTGCAGTCGATCAGATACCCGTTGTCGAAGAGATAGGCCGTCCGGATCGGCGCACCGGTTTCCGGGGAGGGTTTTGCGTCGGCCGCGAATTTCAGGCGGCTTCCCTCCGGAACGAAAATCCCTGCATTGTCGGAAGTCCATGCCACCGTCGGGGCGTCGTTCATCGGGTATTCGTAGACGCGGACGTAATCAACCTCAAAATATTCCGGGAAACTCCCTTCTTTTGCGGTGAGTCCGTTCCATGCCTTTCTCATGACCTGCCCGCTGACAATTGCATGAAGCGGCGTGATTCCCGTGGCATGGTGGATTGCGTCGAAGGTGACGGTGTTATAAGGGCTGTGGTTGGCGGAACTGGCAATCTGCCTGCCGTTGAGATAATAGGAAATCTCGAACGGGGTCCACTTGCAGCCGATGACGTAGAAATCGTCCAGGGAACCGGGCAGTCTGGAGTTGTAGTTCCAGCTTTTCAGCAGGGAGCCGGTATAGACATGGAGATTGTGGTCGAGAATTCCGTCATTGGCTCCGCCCTTCTGTTTCGGCCGGGTGTAGTAATCTTCGAAAATGTCGATTTCAAATCCGTCCAGCATCGGATTGGCGTTGGTGCCTCCGTAAAGCCAGAATGCCGCCCACCAGCCGGGCTGTTTCGTGAAACGCAGCCGGCTTTCAAAATAGCCGTATTTGAAGATCTGGCGACTCCAGAGCGAGGCGGTCTCGAGCTTTTTCCCATCGGACGCAAAATCCGCCTTGATCAGCAGATGGCCTTTCCCGTCCAGAGAGGCGTTTTCCTTTTTCCCATGACTGAGCCATTTGCTCCAGTCCACCTCCGTTCCGTTGAATTCGTCGGAAAAGACCAGTTTCCATCCGGCTTGGATGGGATCAAACTTCCTGACCAGTTCCGTTTTGAACGGAATGGCGGAGCTTTTGATCTCCGTTGCTGCGATTCCCGTCATATAATTGTCGAGCACCGTTTCGGCAGTCTGTTTTTCCCGGCTCCGGAACACAAGTTCCGTCGAGAACGGCGTCCGGGCATTTTCCTTGAAGAACGGAGCGTTTCCGCGGCAGGAGGTCGTGCTACTGTCCGCCAGGCTGTTTACAGTCAGATCGAATGTTCCTTCCGTGTTTGCCGCGAAGAGGAAATCCGCAGGGAGCACCTTGTACGGGACAGCAAATGTTTTGAGAAGTTTTCCGCCGTCGATGAAGCGACAGAGCAGATCCTGTGCATTTTTGTCATGAAGGATCTCCAGCTGGAATGAGCGTTTTCCTGCCTTGAACTGAAACTCCAGCGAAGCGTTGACACGTTTTGAGCGCCCGAAATTCTGGATGCGGACTCCGGTGGCGAACCAGTCGCCCGAATTGCGCCCGGGAAGCGTGTACTGCGTTTGCGGAAGGCGGATGGCGATCTCGGACGCGGTCCGGTAAACTCCCTGTCCGGTGATGGAAAGCAGCCCCGGCGTGGGATTCCCCTGAATGATTTCCGGATTTCCGGAACGGGAAACGTCCTGGTTGTCGTAATCGTCGATACAGAAATTCTTAACGACTTTCAATCTGGTGGTGAGCGCGCGCAGATCGTTCGGGCCGCCCAGCGCAAGGATGGAACTTTTCTGTCCCGCGATCAGTTTGACGGCAAGGATGTTTTTCCCTTTTTTCAGGCGGACGACGGCAAGATGATTGTTGATCCGGCAGGGATATTTCTGATTGCCGATGTCGCTTGTGTCAATTGCCTTTTTCCCGTTGACATAATAAACCATCCACCAGTCCGCGCCCGCTCCGATGGTGTAGTCGCAGTCGATCGGAGAATCCAGTTCCGCGAATGCCCAGCCGCACAATCCCTGTTCCTGCCTGCCCGCGAGCTGCGCGAAATCGAATTCATTGCCCTGAAGAAGTGCGTTCCTGCCGCGGACGCCGTCCAGTGTCGCGGGAATGGTCCGCAGCTGATCCGGAGAGGGGGTGAACTCCTTGCTGACCGGGGCGAAAACAGTCCACTGGATCGGGAAATTCAGGTTTCCGCGGTATTCCGCTTCCGTCTGTTCCGCCTGAATGGAGGTGAATTCGCCCTCCAGATTCTGTCCGCCGCCGAAGGTGACGTCAAAAAAGCCGGTTTCTCCCGTCGTCCCGTCTGCGATCAGAAAATGGAAGGTGTGGGATGTCCATTGACCGGTAAGTGTGAATTTCTGCTGCGGAGAGGTCTGGTTCCATTTCCCGTCCTTTGTGTAGAAATAAAGTCCGACCCATGCGGTGCCTTTTCCCCGTGCCTTCAGTGTGACCGTTACAGTGTCGCCCGAGACGCCTTTCAGTCTCCGGGCAGTCCGGACGCAGGCGCCGTATTGTGCCCGTGTATTGAAAATGCGGAGCGCGTTTTCTCCCGCGGCGCTTCCCGGGACGATTTTGATTGAGGCATACGGCTTGTAGCCGCTCCAGTTTTTATGCTGAACCCACTGCTTCGGCAGATGTTCCGCATCGAGTTGTGTGAAGTTTCCGTCCAACGGCAGAGCTGCGCCGGAAAGTCCCCAGCATGCGCAGAAAAGGATTACAGAGATGATTTTCATCTTTGGCTCCGGATTGTTGTTTTTTTGATTGCAGAGAGAGAGGAATCCGCACGGGAACTTATTTCGCGGAACAGTCGACCTTGAGGTCGGAAATGGAGAAATCCGCATTCTGTTCCGCTCCGAATGTCACCATGACTTTTCCTGTTTTCCTGTCCTTGACATCGGTGACGGGCAGTTCCGCCTTGAATTCCGTCCACTGGCTGGTCAGCGGGAATTTCCGCGCGGGAAGGACTCCGGTCCATTTTGTGTCCGCCTGAAATGTCTGAAGCCCGAACCACGCGGTGCCGGAACCTTTCACTTTTGCCGTGACCGTCACGACGTCTCCGGCTTTGGCCGGGAAACGGAGAGAGGATGCCCAGCCGAAACCCGACGTTCCCTTGATCTCCGAGAAATGAAGAACCTTTTTCCCGTTTTCAGTGACGATTTCAAATTTCGGCGCTGGCTGATACCCTTTCCAGGCATTCGCATACCAGCCGCGGGGCATTCCGTTCTTCTGAATCTGTGCAAAGGAGCCGAATACATTGACTTCCGTGGCGGAGAGTGCGATACCGGCCAGGGCCGCGGCGACAGAGAGCAGCTTTTTCATAATTGGAATCCTTTCTTTGTATATTTTGGAATATGATTCAATAAGGGGAAAGCGTTGTGTAGTAGGAATTATAATAGGGAAGAATCGGAGCATTCTGCGTTCCTCCGTTCAGCGGCAGATTTTTGGGATGGGTGTGCACGGTCCGCGACAAATCTTCCATCGAAACATTGCCTCCCAGAAAGGCTACTCCGACTTTTCTCTGGTGACGCGGTCCGAATGTGGTGTTGGTCAGAATGGGATAACCGGTGCTTCGAAGTTCCAGGGAACTGCTTCCTGCCCAGCAGTCGGCAAAGACGGCGGTCCCGCTCGGCTGGGTGAAGAAGTGAATCTTGAACGGAAAGTTTCTCCGGACAACTCCCCAGAAGGTGTAAGTGTCTCCGGTTTTTGTAATGCCTCCGGTTGCCCCGGTATCCGTGTAATCTGTTCCTCCGAACAGTGTTGCGTTGTAGCCGTAGCTCCAGCGCATGAGATTTCCTTCCCAGATCCGCTGGGAGGGACAGCCGAATACAGAGCTTTGTTTCAGGTAGAGCGCATTGAACTTCAGAGAAAGATACGGCGCCAGGAGTTCATGACAGTAGATCTGAGAATCCCCGGACTGCCAGCGAAGCGGGGGGCAGACATCATTGTAGTCGACCAGATAAGCGTGATAACTCTGGATGATCTGCCTCTGATTGCTGATGCAGGCGGAGGTGCGGGCTTTCTCCCTTGCCGCGTTCAGCGCCGGAAGAAGCAGAGATGCCAGAATCGCGATGATCACTACTCAATAGACATAAAACTTATGAGTATAGGAAAATACGCAACCTATATTTAAGCACAATATAATATCATTTTAAGAATTTTCAAAACCTATAAATTGTTTTAAACGATAAAATCTCATTACGCTCAAACTCTTC
>CASEFP010000236.1 GCA_949287225.1 uncultured Lentisphaeria bacterium | reverse complement strand
CGATGCAAGCATACGCGGTATCGGGGATTTCGCCTGCGGCGACCAGCTTACGCAGCTGGACCGCGGCAGGACTGAGAGTCCTGCACGAAGCATTTTTGCGATGCAGAGCATCGCTGTATGAAACTGATTTTTTTGAATCAAAAAGCTCTCCCTGCATTGTGCTTCCGTTGCCGGAAACAATTCAGCAGAAGATTCCTTTTACGAAAAAGGCATCCTTACAAGCTGTTCCCCGTTTTTGCCTGAAATCCGACACCGGGCATTGCAGTCAGGCCGACTGCAAAACTCAAATGACGGGACCAGGTGCGGTCGCCATTGCCGTCCCGATCACAGGAAGCTCCTCCCATGAACTGGAAATACCAGCAGTGAAAATCACGCGTCAAGGTAAATCCGGCATCCTGCACCAGTGCTTTTTCCACATCGTAACTGACGTAAATCATACCTTTGAGGCGTTCGTCAATCATCGTGGGGAAATTCAGGGAAAGATTCAGAGTTTGATGGCGCTCAAAATAAGAACGGAAGCGCGATGTGGCATTGATCGCGGCCAGAGTCGATCCCATCGAGTAGGTACTGCGCTGTTCATATCCGTCTGAATACAGGTAACTGGCAGTAACAATCCAGTCCTTGGTGATTTTATAAGACAAACTGGTATTCCAGCGGTTGATCAGCTTATTGGAAATACCTGGCTGGCCGACACGCTTGTTTCCGCGGGTCACCTGTTCGTCATGCGCATTGTTTCCGCCGACATCAAGCAGAAGATCCGTCGTGAAGGTCAGATTGGCAAACGGGGTGAAGCGGAACATCGTCCCGAGATCGCCGACATGATTGAAGCCGGAAGTCCGGTCGAAATGAAAATCCCAGTAGTTTTCCAGAGACATCCATTCCTGAACCTGGGAATTACGACGTGTCTGCAAACGGTTCTGCAAGCCGAAACGGATGAAATTCTGCCGTTCAATCTGATCGACATCGTCAAAATAATAAAGTTTTTTATAACTGACAGTCGGATCGGGGATGAAGGTATAGTTGATGTAAGGCACCGCCACATGCCGGAGTCCGTCAATCTCCCAGAAAGCGTTTTTCGGCGTCTGCCACGCGCGGTAGAACTTCGTGTTCGCCTCCAAACCGAATTCAGTGACGAAGCGGTAGCGTGCACCGCCTTTTTTGTCGTAATTCTGCACATTCAGATACTGGCTCGGCCATGCATCAAGATCATCCGCGTCAATCATCGTATAGAAATCCTCTATATCAACGGAACGTTTCGAGGAACGCGAATAAGCGGTGAACCGCCCGCCTGCACGGGGAATCAGGTTGATCACGTCAAAGAGTTTGATCGGATAGTAGAACATGTGCAGCGTGTCGAAACGGAACGCACTGTAATCACGGGGATCATCAAAGTATCCGGAAAATGCAGCAGGATTCAGGCTTGCAAGCTGCGCGGCTTTTTCCTGATTCGATATATCCGGATTGCGAATAATCTGATTTGCCTGCGCAATCTCATTGGCGGAGAGATTCGGACGTGCCTGGTTGAGGATTCCGTTCAGATTCAGATTCGGATTCTCCGCACGGTCATAATCGAAATGCCGCCAGTTCATCCGGTAATAACCGACACTGGACTGCCCCTGATAGTAAATATTTTTGAAGAGTTCCTGCCGCTGGAAATCAAGACGGAATTCCGGCAGGCGCTCGACCATGGTGTCGAAGGAATTCACCTTCACAACGGTCTGAAGCGTGGCGGAGAAACGCTCGCCCTGATATTCCAGTGCGGCGAAGGTCGGCGGCTGAATATTGGAATTGTAACGTGCATTGAAATAATCTTCAAGGAAGTTGTAATCGCTGATCAGATCAAACTGTCCACGGAAATCCAAGCGCGGCGTCAAATGGGTCAAATTTGAAATCTTGAATTCAAAACGGTCATGCGGAATTCGAAAACGGCTGTTTGTTCTCACCCATTCGGACATGCTCATGTCATCTGGAGCGTCACCGTGCTCGCTTTCCCAGAACTCATACGGACTGCGGTCATGGATCGAATAGGCGAAAATTTCCGTCAGGGATTCCGGTGTCTGGATATCAGCGGTCGCGCCGTAGCCGAATCCGCGTTCCTCATAGAAATCCAGAATCGCGGCAGCCTTCACAAGCGCAGGTTCGTCCAGAAGCTCGAACTCCTTGCTTGTCCGCAGATAATATCCCCAGTCGGAGGAATTTCCGAATTCAAAGCGCGCACCGAAGGAGTTGGAATCGGCCGGTTTGTAAAGAACAGGAAACCAGAAGACCGGAAAATCCCAGACACGCAAAATATTATTGAATGCCCAGGCGGAATGTTCCCCGTGATCCGGATTGTAATTCGTCACGCCGCGGTTCGCCTCGCGCGGAGAGAGCGTAAGCGTAGTAGCCCCGAGCGAATAATGCGCATTGTTGTCCAGCTCGTATTCGCAGGTTGTCATTTTCGCATCGTGCAGTTTGATCTTGCCGTTCGGATAACGCTCCGCGAACTTGCCGGAACAGTAGAGAAGTCCGGTCTTGATCATGAAATCGCGGAATTCCAGCGCTCCCGTGTCCAGATTTCCGGAGGCACGGGCGGCCTTCATATAGGCGGCCGTCGTATAGACCGTCGCCTTGATCTTCTGGAGTCCGGTCGGCAGCGTTTCCACCCCGTTGACCACAACCCGGCAGGCAGGATCCCTGAGCAGATCGTCATACTCCTCCTGAGTCAGAGTCATCGGCGTGGAAACCGTTCCGGAAAAAACGACATTGCCGGCAACTTCGAGATCTTTCGTCTCAAGATTGATGACGGCTTTGTCGCAGGTGATCTGGAAATTGCCGGAACGAATCACCACATGCCCTTCGGCGATCAGATTCGCGCCCACATATTTGTAGGAATCCGCGCTCGTGTCGAGCTTCGACTGAGACAGATCACCGACCTTGGGAAAAGGTATCGCCTTGATCTGAAGGGCATTTTTATCAAATATGCCGGATTTCAGGGTCGAATTATCGCCGGGCTGATAACCGTCGGCATAAAGACGTCCGCAGACAAACAGAAGGATCGCACCGCTGATTACGACATGCGTCCGCCTGACTTTTTTCAGTTTTTTCTTTCGCACGGTAAACTCATGATAAAAATTACAGTTAAACTTACGAACAATTTAATACAGAAAAGGAAGGATTTCAAGATGAAAAATGAAGAATCCCGATATTTATCCCGGAAAAGAGCTCCTGATTTTTCCAGGAACCGCACGACATTTGCTTGAAAATAACAATCCCGGTTATATTTTAATAAGGCATACGTATGCCTGAAAGCGGAATTTGAGGAAAAGGATGAAAAATGTCCATAACAATGACAGAACTTGCAAAGTATCTGCATCTCTCCCAGTCCACGGTCTCCCGCGCGCTGAATCACAAGGACGAAGGCAGAATGAAACCGGCGCTCGCCAGACGCATCCGGGAAGAGGCGCGCAAGGCAGGATACCAGCCGAACCATGCCGCCGCAACCCTTCGCACAGGAGTATCGAACCTGATTGGCGTATCACTGCCGTCGCCGCGCAACCTGCGCAACGCCGAACTGACCGCGGCTCTGCATCATGAAATCATCGCGCGGGGATTTCTGCCGTTCTTCGCATTTCATGAAAAAAAGGAAGAACAGAAGGAGAAAATTTCCTCGCTGCTCTCTCTGAATCCTGCCGGGTTGATCACGATTGAGCCGAAAGCCGTCCCGGATGTTCCGGGCCTGCCGGTCGTCGGGTATTATTATCATGACGAACGATTCGATCTTCTGCAGCTGGACATGCAGGAGACGGTCCGGCAGATTCTGGCGCACCTTCAGAAACGCAATCACAGAAAAATTGCCGTAATCGGCCTGCGGGGCGATGTCCGGTATCCATTTCTTTTCGAATCTCTCGCGGATTACGGAATGCTCTGTCCGGAGAGCTGCCAAATCCTGTTTACAGGTGACTTCCCGCCGGGAGGCGTGCTTTTCGACCGCCTTCTTGCACAGACAGAAAAAGAAGCGCGTCCGACCGCGATTCTGGTGCATAACGATCCGCTGGCGCTCGCAATCATGCGCCGCATTCACGAACACGGTTATTCCGTGCCGGAGGATTTCAGCGTCATCGGAAACGAGGACATCGCTCTGGCAAAGGAATCCGTGCCCGCCCTGACAACGGTCCGTTATGAAACGCCGGAAATTCTGGCGCGGAAAATGGTCGCGATGCTTCTGGAACGGCGTGTGCATCCGGAGCAGCCGCTGCAAAGAATTCTCATCCAACCGGAACTTGTCATCCGGGAAAGCTGTACAATGGTATGAAATTTCAGGACAATCCATAGAAAAACAAGGAGAAAAAATGCTGCCGAACGTATGGACGGAACCTTTTCACAGGGAAATCATCGAGGAACTCAAAGTGGAGGCGGCAAAACGCTTCCGGAAATTCCAGCTGCCCGAATCCGCCGCGGAATGGAGGAAACAGCGCCCCCGGATCCTCGAAGCGTTGAAAAAAACGCTGAACATCCGGAGAAATTCCACGGCCGCACCGGAATGCCGCATGGGAAAGGAGATGCGTTTCCCGGAATATACGCTGACACCGCTCTGCTACCGGAGCAGGAAAGACTTTTTCGTGACCGCCTCGCTCTATGTGTCGCGCGGCAGAGGCCCCTTCCCCGCTGTCGTCGGCATGCACGGGCATCTTTCGGACGGCCGTCTTGCGGAGAAGAGCCAGGGTATCGCGATCCGTCTTGTGAAGTCGGGTTATGTCGTGCTGTTCGTTGACGCGTTCGGGTCGGGAGAAAGAGCGCCGGAACACGGAAAATTCGAGTATCATGGCGGGCTTGTCGGCGGAAATCTGCTCAACATCGGAGAAAGTCTGCTCGGGATTCAGGTCATGGACAACATGGCGGCGGTCGATCTTCTGTGCAGTCTGCCGTTCGTCGATCCGGAACGCATCGGCGCGACCGGCAGTTCCGGCGGCGGGAACCAGACGATGTATCTTGCGGCCTTCGACAAACGGATCAAGGCGTCGGTTCCCGTGGTCAGTGTCGGCTCGTATCAGTCCTATGTGGGAGGAGCGAACTGCATCTGCGAACTGATTCCGGATGGACTCACGATCTGCGAGGAGTCCGCACTGCTCGCGCTCGCCGCGCCGAACGCGGTCATGGTCTGCAACGCGCTTCACGACATCAACCACACCTTCTACGTAGCGGAGGCGGCGCGCTCCTGCACGGAGGCGCAGAAGGTCTTCACTGCGCTCGGGGTCCCGGAAAAGCTCAGTGCCCGAGCTTTCAACGGCCCCCATTCCTATCCGGCGGATCTTCAGGGGGCGATGATCGGATTCTTTGATCTTTATTTAAAAGGAAAAGGGCACGGACTGCCCGTCCTTCCACCGGAAGCGGAAATTCTGGTGCATGAGTCCGTCATGCTCTATCCGAAGGGGAAGCGGGATCCGCTTGTCTGCTCGATCCCGGAATATCTGGCGCGGCGCGGAAATGAACTCCGGAAAAAGGCGGATGGAAAAATATCCGGACTAGCCGGAATTCTGCGCATCGAAGAGGAATCCATCCGTTCCGCGGACTATCTTTCCACGGAAAAGGGATGGGAAAAATACACGATCGAAACCACGCGCGGACGACTGCTTCCCTTCCTTTTCAAAAGAGGGATAACAAAAAAATGTCAGATCTTCGCCGCGCCGAAAGGAAAAAGCGAACTGGAAAAACTTCCGGAATTTCAGAAGGCGTGCAGCGAAAACGTGTCTCTTCTGGTTTTCGATCCATGGGGTTGCGGGGAGTGCGGTTACATTCAGGAGATCCAGAACATCTGGATCGAACAGCATCAGCTCAGCCGGGCGCTGCTGTGGCTCGGGCGGCGTCTGATGGGCGAATGGGTGATGGACTACCTGTGCGCGGTTGCGTTCGCAAAGGAGCAGCTGCGCGGATGCGGAGTGTTTCTGGCGGGCGTCCGGGACAGCGGGGTTGCGGCGCTCTTTGCTTCGCTCCTCGCGGGGAAATCCTCCGTGTCGGGGGTGACGCTCTTCGACGCGCCGGCAACGCTCCTCCGGAAAAGCGGACAGATCCACCGTCCCGAGTATTCCGCCATCGAGTGCGTCGCGCCGGATTTCTTCACGATGGCGCTCTGCATTCCGCATATCCTCGAATGGGGCGACCTGGATCATGCCGCGTCGCTCGCGCCGTGTCCGGTGGAATGGGTTCGCCCGCGCGAAATGAACGGAGTTCCTGTGGCGGAAGGCTGAAGCGGTGTCTCATCAGCTGCAATCCGGGACAGAAAAGTGTGACAGATTGACACAGTGAGACACACCATATGGGCATTCCGGGCGGGCATCGGGAAACATCTTCATAGCAAAAGCAGTTTTTTCCTCTTTGTTTTCAAGGAGTTGCATCTTTTTCAAAAAAGTTGGCACCGGGTTTGCTTAAAGAAAAGGCGTCAACAGAAAAAAAATAAAACAAAGGAAAGGAACTGTTACTATGGGAAAAATCCTCGGAATAGATTTGGGAACCACGAACAGCTGCATGGCCGTCATGGACGGAACCACATTCAAGATCATCCCGAACGCGGAGGGCGCCAACACGACCCCGTCCGTCGTCGCTTTTACGAAAAACGGCGAGCGTCTTGTCGGACAGACCGCCAAGCGTCAGGCCGTGACGAACCCGAAGAACACGATCTTCTCGGTCAAGCGTTTCATGGGCAGAAAGTTCTCCGAAGTGAAGGACGAAATCTCCCGCGTGCCGTATGAAGTGGTCGAAGGCAAGAACGGCGACGCCTACATCAAGGCCGGCGACCGGACCTACTCCCCGCCGGAAATCTCCGCGATGATCCTTCAGAAACTGAAAACCGACGCGGAAGCCTATCTGGGCGAAAAGATCACCGAAGCCGTCATCACGGTTCCGGCCTACTTCAACGACACGCAGAGACAGGCGACCAAGGACGCGGGCAGAATCGCGGGACTCGATGTGAAACGGATCATCAACGAGCCGACCGCGGCCTCCCTCGCCTACGGACTCGACAAGAAGAAAGACGAGACCATCGCGGTTTATGACCTCGGCGGCGGAACGTTCGATATTTCGATCCTCGAAATCGGCGACGGCGTGTTTGAAGTGAAGGCCACCAACGGCGACACCCACCTCGGAGGCGATGACTTCGACCGCGTTGTGATGGACTGGCTCGCCGAAGAGTTCAAGAAAGAGAACGGCGTCGATCTGCGCAACGACCCGCAGGCGCTCCAGCGTCTGAAAGAGGCCGGTGAAAAGGCGAAATGCGAACTCTCTTCCAGCATGAGCTCGGACATCAATCTGCCGTTCATCACGATGAACCAGAGCGGCCCGCTCCATCTGCAGATGACGCTGACGAGAGCCCAGCTGGAAAAGCTGTGCGATCCGCTGATCGAACGCTCGGTTCCGCCGTGCGAAGCGTGCATCCGCGACTCCGGACTCGGCAAGGACAAGATCAATGAAGTGATCCTCGTCGGCGGCATGACCAGAATGCCCCGCGTGCAGGATGTCGCCAAACGCATCTTCAACCGCGACCCCCACAAGGGCGTCAACCCGGACGAAGTGGTTGCGGCGGGTGCTGCGATCCAGGGCGGCGTGCTCGGCGGACAGGTCAACGACGTGGTTCTACTGGACGTCACACCGCTGTCGCTCGGCATTGAGACGCTCGGCGGCGTCACGACACGCCTGATTGAGCGCAACACGACGATCCCGACCCGCAAGAGCGAGATCTTCAGCACCGCGGCAGACAACCAGCCCTCCGTGGACATCCACGTGCTCCAGGGCGAGCGCAACATGGCGGCGGACAACAAGTCAATCGGCAGATTCCGTCTGGACGGCATCGCTCCCGCTCCGAGGGGCGTTCCGCAGATCGAAGTCACCTTCGACATCGACGTGAACGGCATCCTCAACGTCACCGCCAAGGACATGGGCACGGGCAAGGAGCAGAAGATCACGATCACGGCCGGAAGCGGACTCTCCGAGGAGGAGATCAAGAAGATGGTCAACGACGCCAAGGCGCACGAGGCCGAGGACAAGGCTGCGAAAGAGAAGATCGAGGTCAAGAACCGCGCGGATTCGATGGTCTACCAGACCGAGAAACAGCTCAAGGAACTCGGCGACAAGGTGCCCGAGAACCTCAGGCAGCCGATCCAGGCGAACATCGATCAGCTCAAGCGTGAGATCGAGTCCAACGACACCGAGGCCATGAAGAGCACGATGCAGAAGCTCGAAGAGCAGCTGATGCAGATCGGACAGGCTGTCTACCAGCAGCAACAGCAGCAGGGCGGCGCACAGGGCGCCAACCCGGGCGCGCAGCAGCAGGGCGGACAGCAGCAGCAGGCCAAGGACGGCGATGTGGTCGACGCCGAAATCGTGGACGACGACAAATAAATCATGGTTCGAACCGTTTCCCCGGAGGGTCAGAACTCCGGGGAAATGATTTTTGTTTCAGGAAAAAACCCTGTAAAAAACACATATCACAAAAAGGAGAAGATCCAGCAATGAGCAAGATCAACATTCAGCCCCTCGGAGACAGAGTTCTCGTTGAGCAGAAACAGGAAGCCGAACAGATCAAAGGCGGAATCGTGATTCCGGATTCGGCCAAGGAGAAACCCCTGGAAGCCGTGGTTGTCGCGCTCGGAACGGGCAAACTCGATGACAAGGGCAACAAGATCCCCTTCGACGTGAAAGTCGGCGACATCGTCCTCACCAGCAAATACGGCGGAACCGAAGTCAAATATGACGACAAGGAGTACAAGATTCTCAGCTCCAGCGACATTCTCGCCGTCATCAGCAAGTAAATCCTGACAAGACAGAAAAATACAAATTAAGGAGATCCATTCATTATGGCAGCAAAACAGCTTTTGTTCAGTGACGAGGCCCGTCGCCAGCTTCTTTCCGGCGTCGAACAGTTGAGCGCGGCGGTCAAGGCCACACTCGGACCGAAGGGCCGCAACGTCGTTCTCGACAAGAAATTCGGCTCCCCGACCATCACCAAGGACGGCGTCAGCGTCGCCAAGGAAGTCGAGCTTGCGAATCCCTATCAGAACATGGGCGCACAGATGGTCAAGGAAGTCGCCAGCAAGACCTCCGACACCGCCGGAGACGGCACCACGACCGCTACCGTTCTTGCTGAAGCCATCTTCAAGGAAGGCCTCAAGAATGTCACCGCCGGCGCAAATCCGATGAGCCTCAAACGCGGTATCGACCGCGCCGTCGAAGCCATCAACGCCAAACTCAACACCCTGACGAAGGAAGTCAGCTCCGACACGGCCCAGATCGCGCAGGTCGCCACGATTTCCGCGAACGGCGACCATGAGATCGGAAAGATCATCGCCGACGCGATGGAGAAGGTCGGCAAGGACGGAACGATCACGGTCGAAGAGTCCAAGACGATCGAGACCACACTGGATGTTGTCGAAGGCATGCAGTTCGACAAGGGCTACCTCTCTCCGTATTTCGTGACCAACGCCGAAACGATGGAAGTCGCTCTTGAGGACGCCTACATCCTGATCAACGAAAAGAAGATCAGCAACCTCAACGACATGCTCCCGATCCTCCAGGCTGTCGCAAAGACCGGCAAGCCGCTGCTCATCATCGCGGAGGACGTCGAGGGCGAGGCGCTCGCCACGCTGGTCATCAACAAGATGCGCGGCATCCTCAATGTCTGCGCCGTGAAGGCCCCCGGATTCGGCGACCGCAGAAAAGCCATGCTCGAGGACATCGCGATCCTCACGGGCGGCACCTGCATCACCGAAGACCTCGGCATCAAGCTTGACTCCGTCAAGATCGAACAGCTCGGCAAGGCCAAGAGAGTCACTGTCGGCAAGGAAAACACGACAATCGTCGAAGGCGCCGGCAAACAGTCCGCGATCCTCGGACGCGTCAACCAGATCCGCAAACAGATCGAGGAGACGACCTCCGATTACGACCGTGAAAAACTTCAGGAACGTCTTGCGAAGCTCGCCGGCGGCGTCGCCGTGATCAACATCGGCGCGGCCACCGAGACCGAAATGAAGGAAAAGAAAGCCCGCGTCGAGGATGCTCTGCACGCCACACGCGCGGCGGTCGAGGAAGGCATCGTCCCCGGAGGCGGCGTCGCGCTCCTCAGAGCTTCCGTCGCACTGAACGACCTCAAGCTCTCCGGTGACGAGGCGATCGGCGCTGATATCATCCGCCGCGCAATCGAGGAACCCCTCCGCACCATCGCGGCGAACGGCGGTTACGAAGGCAGCGTCGTCGTCAAGGAAGTCCTCGCCCAGGATGGCAACAAGGGCTTCGACGCGGCAACCGGCGAATACGTCGACATGCTCGAAAAGGGCATCATCGACCCGAAGAAGGTCACGCGCTCCGCTCTGCAGAACGCTTCCTCCATTGCCGGACTCCTCCTCACCACGGAATGCCTCATCACGGAAGTTCCGGAAAAGGAAAAACCGGCTATGCCCGAAGGCGGCATGGGCGGCGGAATGGGCGGAATGGGCGGAATGATGTAATTCATCCCCCGACATCCTCCTGCGGGCACTGCAAACTGCCCGCAAGCCGCACAATAAAAGCGGCGCTGGTCAGAAGATCAGCGCCGCTTTTTCATTCAAAGAATTTGGATTAATACCGCGATGCTCTGCATCGCCAAAAATTGCTTCGTGCACTCCTCTCACTCCTGCCGCGCTCCAGCAGCATAAGCTGGTCGCCGGAGGTGAAATCCCCGATACGAGCGTGTGCTCTGCACCGGGGTCGTTCATTTTATGGAAGCTTTGCCAAAACGCTCCCGCGAGCCAGGACATCAGCGGATTTTTCCGGCAACCGCCTGACGCAGTTCAGGCAGATCCGTCTCGGCAAGAACATTCGGGATCATCAGCGACAGAGGATAGCAGGGAACGGGTTCGGTGATCATGGATTCCCAGGATTCCGGCGCATCCATCAGTTTCAAGCTTGTGATTTTATCGGAGAGCAGTGCCGCGATCAGCGCGGGAACAGTCCCCTGCCCTTTCGCCTGAATCTCAACTTGAGCACCGTTCCGCGCCAGGAGCTCGACCGCGCAGAGAATATCCTTGACCTTTCCGCTCAGATAAGGCTTGCTGAACATGAGTCCCAGAGAAGCGTAATGATAGTCGAACTGATACTCGTGGAAGAAATCACGGTCCAGCGGCTGATCGCAGCCGGACGGCGCACATTCGCCGATCCCGCGGACATCCAGGCCGAAAAGAACCGCGTCCTCCGGAAGGGGCATATCGGCGAGCTCGTCCTGCGCATCCAGATGCGGAATGTAAAGAACAGCCTTTTCCGTATCCGGAAGATGATAAAACGCCTCTTTTTCCGATTTGACTTTCAGGACACACATGAGACGGTTGTCCGGTTCCGTTTCAAGCCCGAACCGGGAATAAATGTTCTTCCCGTCGTATCGGATGCGCAGCACGCGGTGATGCGGAACAAAAGCCTCGTCCAGATTCAGAAGACGGCGCATGATTTTTTTCAGTTCCTCTGGTGTGTGCGTTTTTCTTGCACTCCGCAGAGCGGAAGCTTTTTCCGCAATGAATTCGCGGACATACTTGTTCACGGGGAGGTTCCGGACCTGTCCGCGGGGAGCCGCCCAGATCTCCTGCTCAGGCGAGAGCGGCACTTCAGCAGGTTCGGCAGCAGGCGCATTGACATGAGCGACATCATTGAAGAGGGAATACATCGCCTCGCGGTTCTCCTGCGAATAACCATGATTTCCGGTTCCGATCGTCAGGCGGATGGAATCCTCCGCGCCGAGCAGGGAGTAAACACGCCGCACCTCCTCGTAAGTCTCTTTCGTTCCGCGCGGATCAAAGAAGTCGTTGCTCTGCCCGAGAACCACCAGCGGACGCGGTGCACGGGCAATCAGAAAATCGCCCATTTCCAGCCCCGAGGCAAGGGTTCCCGGCGGAATCTGCTCCGAATCAGCGGGAAGCTCATTTTCCACATTATGGAGCCATGTAGTGATATAACAGCTGGGCGCAGCCATGGTCAGACGGTCCTCCAGAGCATTGACGAAGGTCGTCATGGTGCCGCCGCCGGAATTTCCCGTGAGGCCGACACGGGCCGGATCGACCTCGGGACGGCTCAGGAGATAATCCAGTCCGCGGATTGCGTCCCAGGCGCGCCAGGCGCCCATGGTCTCGCCGATAAGGATGAGCTGCTTGCCCATGATGTTATGTTCGGTGCAGCATCCGCCCTTGAATTCGGGAATGTCCAGGAACTGAAGACGCTCCCCCTGGCTGACCGGATCAATCGCAAGAACCGCATACCCTTTCATGGCAAGGCCGCGCTGGCAGGTCATATAGACATCGGATGCCTTTCCGTTGCCGGAGTGTCCGCAGACAAACAGAACACCGGGAACCTTCTCCGTGGTTTTCGGCAGATAGAGATTTGCGGTCACAGGGTATTCCGGACGGCTGTAATAGACGATCTTGCGCATGACAAACGAACCGCAGTCAAGCGTTCCGGTCTCATACGCGTCAAGCGGCGTCTTTTCCGCAGGAAGGGGAAAGAGACGTGCAATTTTCGCACGAACATCCGCGACATAACGTTCCGCGTCCTCCCGGGTGAGCAGCGCATCAAGGCGGGCCTTCCGATCTTTGAAATTCTTTCTGACAAGATCCAGATAATAGTCCTGAACAGCAGTTCCGAACAGAGGCGTCATTTTCACATTTCTCCTTAAAATAATGTAGAGTTCCGGAATGATTTCTACTATAAATGCCAACGTTGGCAATTTCAAGTCCACATACCCGTAAAACAGAAAGTTTTTCTGCTTTACGGAAAAAAAGCGTTTTTTTACTGCTGAGGTCTTGACAAAACATGATATATAGAATAAAATATATAGCACAAGGAACCAATTCCCATGATACAGATCTCGGAAAATATAAAACGGACACGCCTGAAGGAAGAGCTGGCAAAGCGCATCATGAACGGAGAATTCGCGTTCGGAGACCGTTTCCCCGGACTGCATGAAATCAGCCATGAATATGAGGTGAGCTATGTCACGGCGAGCAAAGCTGTGAAACTTCTGGAGGACGAGGGCTATCTGCGCGGACGGGATGGAATCGGACGCTTTGTCTGTTATGTCAGACCGGATCAGGTCACGACGAAAAAAAACGTCAACATCATTGTTGCGCCCGGTTTTTACGCCAGTTATCCCGGCGCATTCTCCACGGGAGAAAAGCTGTTCCGGGAAAACGGCTGGAATGTGAACCTGATGCAAATTGATCCGGGAGAACTTTATTCCCTCGTGCCGCACATCAATTCGCCTGACGCCTATTCGATTCTCTGCGCCTTCAATGTGAACTGGGAAAGGTTTGCCGCCACGTTCGGACACGTGGTCAAACGCGTGATTGTTCTGGGCAAGCTCTCCGGAAATCCGGAGATCACCAGCATTGTCGCGGATGAGTATGAAACCATCTGTCTCTGCATGCGGCATTTCGCGGAGATGGGCAGAAAACGCATTGCGCTGATCTGTGCGCGTCCCAGCGGAGAGCTGGAACTGCTCCGGATCGCGGCGTGGAGGACAGGGGTCCTCAATGCCGGAATGTCACCGGAATGGGCGCGCCACCACTGTCTTTCCCTGGATCTTGAGACAAACAGCAATGCTCCGGAACGGATTTTCAAAGTCTGTCAGGAGTGGTTGCTTGATCCGCTCCGTGACGCTGACGGAATCATCCTGCCCTGCGCTTGCAAAGAGTTCCTTGCAGCATGCACAGCACAGAATGTCACCGTGCCGGACCAGCTCCCTGCCATTTGTATCGGACAATCGGAAATTTACGCATCTCTCTATCCACAGCTCGCCATTCTGGACAATAATTTCTACGGACACTTCCAGTGTGCACTCGAGATTCTGGAGGATCGTTTCCGTTCCGGAAAAACATCTCCCGGCTCCTGGTATTTCTGCCGGCCTGAAAAAATCATCCCGCCAGTTAACAGGCGGATAATAGGAAAAATACAAAGGAGAGAACAACGGTGAAACAGAGGAATTTATTCACACTTATCGAGCTTCTGGTCGTTATTGCAATCATTGCGATTCTGGCGGCGTTACTGCTTCCAGCACTGAACAAAGCAAAGGAGGTGGCAAAAACGGTCTCATGCCTGAACAATCTGAAGCAGAACGGGCTGGCTTTTCTGCAGTATGGCGACGACCATAAGAACCTTCTGCCGCTGGCATACTACCGGGCATCGGGAACAGGACGCTCATGGCTGAAGTTTCTGACGGGAGGAAAAGATTACGGAGACTGGCGGAAAGAGACCGTATCCTATCTTCCCAACAGCGGCACGGCAGTCTGCCCAGTCATATACCCTTTCAAATACAATCCGATTGAAGTTGACAGCATTTACGGGGCGCCTTACATCGACCAGACCACGCTTCACGAGGATTATAAAAACACAGCTTATGTTCACAAAGACTACCTGCGCAGCCTGATTACCTCTCAGGCAAAAACACCTTCCGCCTGGATGGTAATCGCCGACAGTCTCCGCAACTACAATCAAAAATGGCAGATGGGCTGGACAATCGGACAGCAGCCCTCATCAAACGGTTCGACCGGCACTGTTTATTTCGTACACAACAATAAGGCCAATCTGCTTCTGCTGGATGGACACGCGGCTTCATTCACCATGAACGACAAAGCCCCGCTGAAGATTTATCAGATCACAAAAGTCTATCGCGGACTCGGAAAACAACTGGTCACAATGACATATTGAAAGGACAGAAATGGTTCATCTTCCTCTTCCTGTCACTCTTGTCGCCTTTTTTCTTTCCGGTACACTCAATGCATCCGAGGCCCTGGAAATCGGCAGATGGAGTCCCGTCCCTCCATTCCGGATGCGCGCTTTCTGGAATGCCGAGGCGAAAAAGCCTTATGCGAAAAAATGGATTGCCGCGGCGGAGAAATCTGTCCGGGTGAAGGAATATCCGTCCTCTGATCTTTATATGATCTATTACCGGATCGGCAACCGTTATCGTTACGAAACCGTTTACAGTAAATTCCGGGAAGCACTCTGCAGCAGCGTGGCCGCGGCATGTCTGAGCGGACAGTCTGCGCATGTCTCGGAAGCAAAGCGTCTGATGCGTCTTGCATGTGCCATGCCCTCCTGGGTTCTTCCCGCCCATGACAGCAATCACCGGGTACATGACGGCAAGGCCATGCGGATTGAACTGGTCTCATCGGCAATGGGGCAGAACATGGCGCTGGGCGCAATGCTTCTGGAATCCGAACTCGAACCGGAGCTGCGGTCGCTGATCGCGAAAAACCTTGAGGAAAGAGTCATCGGCCACTTTGAAAAGATGGTGAATGGAAGCGTGGGGCAGGATTGGCTGAAGGTAAAAATGAACTGGAATCCAGTCTGCATGGAAGGCGTGGTCGGCACACTGCTGGCAGCGGATATCGGGAATCAGCGCCGGACAAATCTTCTCAGCAAAGCAATTTTCTATTCCCGCAATTATGAAAAAGGTTTTTCCAGTGACGGCTATTGTTCGGAAGGACTCGCATACTGGAGTTACGGATTCAGTTATTACATGAGAATGGCATTCAAACTGCGCGAAATCAGCGGAGGAAAAATCAATCTGATGGAGCACCCGAAATTCCGCGCCATTGCTGATTTCCCGAACCGCCTGATGCTTGCCGACGATATCTATCCTGCCTACGGAGATTCGGATGCTTTCGCCCGGACACCGCGTTCTGAACTGGCACTGGCCGCCCTGCTTCTCGGAAATACACCAGTCTTCGCATTAAAAGTGCCTCCGGAGCCATCCTCCAACCTGGGACAGATGTTTCTGGATATCCTTGCCGCCGGAAAGAATAGCCGGGATACAGACATAGTTCAGGAAAGAAGGTCATTGGCAGGATTTCCGGATTCGGACGTGTATGTGCTGCGTCCCGCTCCGAAAAGTTCCTGCCGCCTGGCGGTCTCCTTCAAAGGACGGCATAATCAGGAGGATCACAACCATAACGATGTCGGGAATTACGTGATCAGTGTTGACGGCGGCTCTCCTGTTGTAATCGACCCCGGATTTACAGCATACACACGCAAGACTTTTTCGAGCGAACGTTATTCAAGCAGGATTATCAATTCCTACGGTCACAGCGTCCCCCGGATTGATGGACAGCTCCAGAGCGCGGGACGAAACACAGAGGCGCTTCTGCTGGAAAAAAAGATTGCCGGAGATTCCGTCGAAGTGGCATACGACATCCGGAACGCCTACCGGGAGATTCCCGGAATCACCCGCTTGAAACGCACTTTTTTCTACTCGCGTTCAGATACAGGGCGCTTCCAGGTGACCGATGAAGCCCGATTCAAACAGGAGAAAGAATTTGAAACCGCAATCATCACCTTCGGAACATTCCGGATGCTTTCAGATCAAACTCTGGCAGTCACTTTCCGCGGGAAAACGCTGAAGGTCATCATTGATACGGACAACATACCGTTTGAAGTTGTCAAGGATTCCTTCCGGGACGATACTCGATACAAAAGTGTGACAGTCACACGGATTGCCGTTCATCTGAAAAACAAGGTGAAATCCGCTCGAATCCGTCTGACTTTTATCCCTATGTAGAAGATACTTTCCCCGGCATTCGCACCCATTGCACAAAGAGTGCCGTTCATCGGCATGATCTTCCGGGATGCAGTCATTTCGCGGGGCGGTAGAATGTGCCGCGCAATCCTTGTTCGGAAATCACCAGGCCCGCGCGCTCCATCCGCCGGAGATGCGGCGCGATCCGTTCACTCTCGATCCCGATCGTCGCGGAGAGATCCTCCGCCGTGCACGGACGCGAACGCAGCGTCTTGAGAATCCGTTCATTGTACTGCGCCAGATCCAGCTCCCGGTGCGCATCGTTTTCCACGCGTTTCGCGTGTTTCGCGATTTTCTCCACGGGAACGGAGCGCCCGATCACTTCGGCGATCCGGTCGAGCGTCGCGTCGTCCGCAGGCTGCACCCACTCGTAAAGGCCGGGACGGTCGAGCGAATTGAGCTGCACCTTGTCCGGCTGAATCCGCGCGGCGAGCCTCCGGAAGCGTTCCGCCGATTCCATGGAATCGTTCACGCCGGGAAGAATGAAAATCTCCAGCCAGATCGCCGCACGGGAATGCGCCTTGAAGTTGAGAATCCCTTCGACAATCCCTTCCAGCGTGATGCCGGGCGCCTGACGGTTGATTTGAAAAAGTTCCTCGTCATTGGATCCGTCCATCGAAGGAACGATCAGGTCGACGGGAGCGATCTCCCCGACGAGCGCCGGATCGTTGAGGAGCGTCGCGTTCGTCAGAAGGCAGATCTTCAGTTCCGGATGGGTTTCGCGGATATGGCGGATGATCGCGCCGATTCCGGAATGGAGCGTCGGCTCCCCTACCCCGGAAAAGGTCACGTAGTCGATTTTCTTCTGTTCGGCAAACACGGAATCAAGTTCCCGGATCACCTGATCGGTCGGGAAGTATTCTTTGCGTTCGCATGTCAGACGGGTGGTCGCGCCGCATTCGCAGTAGACGCAGTCCATGGAACAGGTCTTGTAGGGCAGAAGATCAATGCCCAGCGAAAGCCCGAGACGCCGGGAAGGGACGGGACCGAACACGCATTTTGTCTTGATTTGACTCATAATTGGCGGAAAACTCCTTTGAATTCAAGCGTTTTCAAGGTTATAGTATAGTAATATATTGCGTTTCCGACGACTCGTCCAGCGCAGAAATGATGGTTAACGAAAGATTCATGGAGGATTTCTTTGGACTGGCCACAAATTTACGCGGCGATTTTCATCATGGCGCTGGGGCTTTCCCTTGTCCTGACTCCGGCCTGCCAGAAACTCGCGCAGAGACTGGGATTTCTCGACGTCCCCAAATGCGAAGGGCATAAGCTGCATGCGAAATCGACGCCGCTCCTCGGCGGGGTTGCAATGTACACCGCATGGGTTCTCACGATCCTTGCCGCGCTCGCCGCGGTCACGTTCATCCTGCCGGATCAGATCATGCGCGACATTATTGAAGGTGTCACCGGAATCCGCCTTGTCCTGCGGGAATTCATCGTGATCGTCCTCTGCGCGCTTGCCGCTCTCGTCATGGGCACATGGGATGACAAACACCCGCTGAAGGCGCATCATAAACTTTACGGACAGATCGCCATCGCCGTGGCGACCGCAACACTCGGCGGGGTGCGCATCACGCTTTTTCTCGACATTCCTTTCCTGAGCTGGTCGCTCACGGTGTTCTGGATCGTATTCATCTTCAACGCAATCAATTTCTTTGACAACATGGACGGCCTTGCCGTGGGAACCGCGGCGATCGCCTTTATCTTCTTCACGACGGCGGCGATTGTCAATGAACAGTATTTCGTAGCCTGTCTCGGCGCGTGCAGCGCGGGCGCGGCAATCGGATTCTGGTTCTTCAATCATTCGCCCGCCTCCATTTTCATGGGGGACGGGGGAAGTCACTTCCTCGGCTACATGCTTGCGGTCGTCAGCGCGAAGGTGACGTATTTCAATCCGATGATCTCCGAATCACGCCTGTCGATCCTGATCCCGCTGTTCATCCTCGCCGTGCCGATTTTCGACACACTTGCGGTGGTCGTGATCCGGCTTCTGGATCACAAGCCGATCTACGTTGGGGATCACAACCATATTTCGCACAGGTTTCTTCACATGGGAATGTCACGAAAACGTTCGGTGCTTCTTGTGCATCTGCTCTGTCTGACCGCCGGACTCGGCGCAATGCCGCTGCTCTGGGGAGACGAAAGATCGTGTCTGATTCTGATCGCGCAGGGCATCACGATTCTCCTGATGCTCACGCTGATCCAGTATTCCGGCTCCGTTGCAAACAAACAGCCTGAACCAACACAGGAAACAACGCATGAACAGCAATGATCCAGCGGGGAAAATGAGTTTCGAGCGTGTCGGCGACTCCTGGCAGATCGCGGTCCGGACTGCTGACGACCTCTTTTATGTGCGGGAGCTCGACGGCGCACTCTGGGCGATGACCAGTCTCCCGGTCGAATCCGTCTCCTGCGACATGGAGTTCCTCACATTCATGGACGACGATGAGAACGGCAGGATCCGCGTGGATGAAGCGAAACGCGCCATCTCCTGGATGCTCGGCGCATTGAAGGATTATTCCGGCGTCAACGCCTGTTCCGACGTGCTGAAATTTTCCGCGATCAATGACGAAACGCCCGAGGGGCAGCTGCTCCTCCGCTCCGCGAAACTCGCGATGGAAAACACCGGCACGGAGGAGCCGACGGAAATTTCCCTCGCCGACATCCGTGACCGCAAAAAAATCATGGCGGCGGGGCTCCAGAACGGCGACGGAGTCATTCCGCCAAGCCTGATTCCCGATCCCGATCTTGCCGAATTTGCCGCCTGCGCGATGAACTGCATCGGTAAAGTGACGGACGTTTCCGGGCTCGACGGAATCAATCTGGACATTCTGACGCGTTTCAGCGACATGCTCGAAACCTATCTCAAATGGAGGGAGGAACCGCTTCAGAATCCCGAAATCCTGCCATACGGGGATGCGACGGAAAAACTCTTCACACTTTTTACGGAGCTTGCGCCGAAAATCGATGAATTCTTTGTCTTCTGCGGCATTCTGCGCATGTCCGAGGGCAGTATCACAAAGGCGCTGCCGGCACTGGATGTCATGGATGCCGGGGCGCTGGAGAAGTATCTGAGCACCGCTCCGCTCCGCGAGCCGAATGCGCAGGCGCGTCTTTTCCTGCGGGACGGACTCAATCCGCTTTATGCGGAAAAGCTCACCGCGTTTTTTGCCGGAACTCTTCCGGGAAAAGAGGAAATCACCGAGGAGGAGTGGCGTGAAATCAAGGCGGAACTCGCGGGATTTGACGCTTGGCGCAAACGCAAAAACACCGACTGTCTGGACACATTGAATCTGGAGCGCCTTCAGTTCTTTCATGCGCAGAACATGAAGGAAAAGATCGAGGCGATGATCGTTTTCGACGCCGAACGGAAAGATGAAATCGCCTGTTTCAAGGATGTCCGCAAGCTCATTCTCTATCAGCGTCACATGCTGGAGTTCATGAACAACTACGTCACGCTCAAAGCCCTGTTCAATCAGGAGATCACCTCGATGCTGCTTGCGGGGAAGCTCATCATGGACGGGCGGCATTTCACGCTGACGACGCGGGTCACCAACCTTGCTGCACACAAGAAGCTGGCGGTCAATTCCAATATCTGCACCATGTATGTGGATGTTTCGACCGGGTCGGTCGGAGCCGTCCGCAAAATGACGATTGCCGTGGCGGTTACATCCGGCGACATGTACAATCTTTTTGTCGGCAAGAGCGGCGTCTTCATGACGCCTGACGGAGTCACATGGGATGCGCAGGTCATTGACTACATCCAGCAGCCGGTATCCTTCTCCGAAGCCTTGAAGATGCCCTTCTTCCGCTTCGGTGTATTTATCGGAAAACAGATCGACAAATTTTTCTCGGCACGCTCGAAGGAGTTTGAAACGGGGTTTGAAAAATCCGTTGCGCAGGCACAGAGTTTCGATCCGCAGAAACCGCCGGAACCTGTGAAACAGCAGACACCTGCGGTCAGCGGTTCGATGCTTCTGATGGGAGGCGGCGTCGGACTAGCCGCGATTGGAAGTTCCATTGCGTTCATGGCGCAGGCGCTGCACAACATTTCGCTCTGGAATGTGATCGGGGTGTTGCTCTGTGTGATGCTGATCTTCGGGGGGCCGGTGGTGGTCATTTCGCTGGTCAAGCTTTACCGCCGCAATGTCGCGGGATTTCTGGAAGCGGGCGGCTGGGCGCTCAACAAGCGGATGCGTCTTTCCCGGAAGATGGGACTCATTTTCACGAATCAGCCGAGGATTCCGATTGCGACTCTGTTGAATCCGGTGGATGTTGTCGGGACGTTTCTCAAACCGGCGCGCGGCATTCATGCCGCAGTCAGGATGTCCATCTGGAAGCGAATGTTTCTCATTCTGTTCATTCTGCTGATCGGCGGGACTGCGGGATTTCTGATCTGGTATTACTTTTTCCACGACCTGTTTTAAATACGGAAAAATGCGGTGCATTTTTCTCGGGGTCAAGGGTCATTGCCCCTTGCGCGGTCCAGCGGCGTAATAGAAAAATTCTGCGCGCGAAGCTGCGCAATAAATAAAAAAAATTGCGACAGCAATTTTGATTCGTGCAGGACTTTCAGTCCTGCCGCGGTCCAGCTGCGTAAGCTGGTCGTGCGGAGCACGAAATAAAAAAGCGCGCGAAGCTGCGCAATAGAAAAATTCTGCGCGCGAAGCTGCGCAATAAATAAAAAAAAATTGCGACAGCAATTTTGATTCGTGCAGGACTTTCAGTCCTGCCGCGGTCCAGCTGCGTAAGCTGGTCGTGCGGAGCACGAAAT
>CASEFP010000235.1 GCA_949287225.1 uncultured Lentisphaeria bacterium | reverse complement strand
TTCTGCGCGCGCAGTTGCGCAACTAAAAAAATTGCGATAGCAATTTTGATTCGTGCTCACCTCTCCGTCCTGCCGCGGACCAGCTGCGTAAGCGGGTCGCCGCAGGCGAAATCTCCCCCGGCGGCGGTTCCAACCGCTTAAGGACGAGAAGCGAAGCTTCGAGAGCCGCCGGCACAGCGTGCATCTCGGGGATATAATCGAAGCTCTCGTGGTTCATTACTATTAAAGAGACGGAAGAATGTTCACGCATTCTTCCGTCTCAATGGATACGCCCGGAGCTCTCGAACTTTTCCCGTGGAAAAGTTCTCGTCACTGAGCGGTCTGAACCGCTCCGGGCGGGGATTTCGCGCTCCGCGCGACCAGCGTTTCGACGCTGGACCTCGACAAGGGTCAACGACCCTTGACCCCGAGAAAAATGCGCTGCATTTTTCCGTTTCTTCAGAGATAAGTCTTACAGTTCCTTGCGCGGGGCAATGCGGTAGAACATCGTGTAGAGGACGGGAACGACAATCAATGTCAGGACACATGCGAAAGTAAGTCCGAACATGATCGTGACCGCCATTGCGGCAAAAAACGCGTCGAAGATGAGCGGAAGCATCCCAAGCACCGTGGTGAACGCCGCCATCGCAACCGGACGCATCCTGCTGACGGAGGATTCGACAATCGCATCAAAGGGGTTTCCTCCGTTCCGCAGCCGCTCATTGAACTCGTCGATCAGGATAATTGCATTTTTAATAAGCATCCCCGAAAGACTCAGGAAGCCAAGCAATGCCATGAATCCGAAAGGCTGTCCTGTGAGAAGCAGTCCGCAGGTGACGCCGATGACCGCCAGCGGAACCGTCAGCCAGATGACAAGCGACTGCCGCACGGAATTGAACAGGAACAGCAGAATCAGCACCATGATGACAAGGAAAGGCGGCAGTTTTGAAAAGACGCCGTCGGACGCATTCATCGAGTCCTCATATTCTCCGCCCCATTCCAGCTTGCAGCCCGGAGGCAGGGGAATTGCCTCGATCTTCGGACGCAATTCATTGAAAAGCGTGCTGGAAAGCCCCTTGACAGGATCGCATTTGACTGTGATGGTGGGAATCCTGTCGCGCTGCACAATGACCGGATCCTCCCAGACAATGTCGGTCCGGTCGAAGATCTGCGTGAGCGGAATCATCTTCTGCGCATTCGGACTCCAGATCATGATGCTCCTGAAGTTTTCGATGGTCCGGAGCTTTTCATCGGCACGTGCAATGACCGGTATCAGTTCGTCTCCGTCGCGGAAAGTGCCGATGGGAAGTCCCTCGAAGTTTTCACGGATCGCGTCGGAGGCCTCCTGCTCGCTGATTCCGGCACGGCTGGCGCGCGATTCGGAAAAGACCGGACGGATCACCTTCATGGGATCGCGCCAGTCGGTGTAAATCGCCCGCGCGTTCGGATTTTCGCGCATGATGCGCATGGCCTGCTCGGCAAGCGGCCGCAGCAGCTTCGGATTACTGGCGCTGAACCGCGCCTGAATCGTGCCGTTCGCACCGGGGCCGAGCCGGAACTGATAGGGAATCACGCTGAGGTCGGAAAAATGAATCTGACTGTCGGCATGGACACGGTCGATCAGCGCGGGAATGTCCCGCCAGTCCTTCACACTGACAAGCAGCTGTCCGAAACCGGTATCGGGTTCCTCCGGCGCATAAGTCAGAATAAAGCGCAGCGCTCCGCCGCCGATGAAACGGCTGATGTCCGTGACGCCGGGAAGGGTTTTGACATAGGCTTCGACGGCGGCTGTCCGCTCGTTTGTGGACGCGATGTTCACGCCATACGGCAGACGCACGTCGATCAGGAACTGGGGCCGGGTCGAGGCCGGGAAGAAATTCTTGTCCACATAACGGAACGCCCAGATGCTTACGGCAAGAAGGATTGCCATGAGAATGACGGTCGCAATCCGGTGGGAAAGCGCGAAGAGCAGGACTCGGCGGTAGGCGCGGAAGATCGGTTTGTCATACGGGTCCGGCGTTTTCCCGTCCGCACCGCCCGGAGCCCTGCGGAATGCGCGGGCGCAGAGAAGCGGCGTAATCGTGACCGCCGCAATCCAGCTCAGTGAAAGCGCGATCAGAAGCACATAGAAAAGTGAGCCGCAGAACTCCCCTGTGCTGTCCTCGGAAAGTCCGATGGCGCCGAAGGCGGTCACGGCGATCGCGGTCGCCCCGAGCAGCGGCCACATGGTCTGCCCGGCAACCGCGCGCGCGGCGCTCAGCTTCTCCTCGCCGCGCCGGATCCGGATCATCATGCCCTCGGTGATGACAATCGCATTGTCCACCAGCATCCCGAGCGCAATGATCAGCGCGCCGAGCGAAACACGCTGGAGCGCAATCTGAAAGGTGTTCATCACCATGAGGGTTCCGCAGATCGTCAGAAGAAGCACGAACCCGATCAGGAGTCCGCTTTTGAATCCCATGAAAATCAGGAGCACGACAATCACAATCGCCACGGCTTCGGCCAGATTCTCGACAAAGCCGCGGACCGCACGGGACACCGAATCCGACTGCATCGAAATCGTATGGAGTTCCATTTCCGCGGGGAACATCGGCGCCAGTTCGGCGAGTTTCCTCTGGATGGATTCGCCCATCTTCACGACGTTTCCGCCGCTGACCGTGGAAATCCCGATCCCGACCGCGGGCTCGCCGTTGAAGAAGACCATTTCACTGGGCGGTTCCTTCTTTGTCAGCGTGACCGTCGCCAGGTCGCCGAGCGTGATGAGGCGGTCTGTCCTGCGGGAGATCACGATGTGCCGGATGGATTCCGGCGTGATGCTGCCCGCGTCCATTTTGATCGGCAGCCACTCTCCGCCGATTCCGAGCCACCCCTCGTCGGTGACGAGATTGCGTTCCTTGAGAATCTTGAAGATATCCTCCGGGGCGATGCCGAGCGAGCCCATTTTCACCCGGTCGAGCGTTACATAGAGCGCCTCGGGCAGCACGCCGAACAGCTCGATTTTCTTGACGTCCTGCGCAAAGAGAAGCTGTTTCTGGAGGTATTTGGCAAATTCATGAAGCTGGACATGCGTAGCGCCTTTTCCGGTCAACGCATAGAACGCGCCGTAGACGTCGCCGTAGTCATCAATGACACGCGGCTCGGAGGCGCCCGGCGGAAGCGAAAAGCGCGAATCCGCGATTTTGTTGCGCAGTTCGTCCCAGATCTGCGGCAGCTCCTTCCTGTCATACTTGTCGCGGATTTTCGCGCGCACGATGGAGAGCCCGTAAGAGGATTTCGACTGAATCTCCTTGAGCTGTCCCATCTGCTGCACGGCCTCCTCGATTTTCGAAGTGACCTCCTGCGCGGTCTCACGCGGCGACGCGCCCGGATAGGAGGTGATGATCTGCGCCTCCTTGATCGTGAACTCGGGATCCTCCAGACGCGGAAGCTGATAGTAGGCAATGACGCCGGCGGCAATTACAAGAACCGTGACCGTCCAGGTGAGAAGCGGCTTCCGGATCGACCATTCTGCAATGTTCATATGGAATCTTCTCCTGTCTTCCGCTTTCAGCGCCCGGTGGTTTTCCGGCTGCCGGTTTCAGGGAGATCCCGGACGCGGTCGCCGTCGCGGAGCGCCATCACGCCGGAGACTGCGATCCTGTCTCCGGGCTTGAGCTGAGGCGCCGTCACGCTGATTTCGGACTCATAGGCCGCACCGGTTTTCACGGGAACAGCTCGAACCGTATTGTCCGCGCCGATCAGCCACACGCAGCTTTTTCCGTCCCGCGTGAAAAGGGCGCTGAAGGGCACATCGAACATGGCAGCATTGCGTTCCGCCTCGGTTTTATACTGGAGATCGGGCACATAGACCGCCATCGTCATGCCGGGGAAAAGGCGGATGTCTTTTTTTCCGGCGATCCGGAACGTGACACGGAAGGTCTGGGTCACGGAGTCGGCCTCGGTGGAGGCTTCCTTGAGCGAGAGCTTGAAGCGCTGTCCGGGGAGCGCCGGAACCGTCCCGTAAAAACCGCCGTTCGCCTCGGCAATGCGGTTGACTTCAGCGATACTCGTGGAAATTCCGGCGGTGAAATCTTTTTCCGGAACGTCGATCGACACCTGAAGCGCATCCAGATTCTGGAGCCGGATCAGCGGCTCATTCGCCTTGATGTGCTGATAGGTGTCTGCATAGGTTGTGGAGGTGACGCCGCTGAACGGAGCATAAATTTCCGAGTAGCGCAGATCTTCGCGCGCATTGCGGAGCGCCGCCTCGCTCATATCCAGATCGCGCTTCTTCTTTTCATATTCCGTTTCCGCGACGACCTTTTTCCCGTAAAGAAGCTTATAGCGTTCATAATCCTTGAGCGCCTCTTTGTATTTCGCCTCGGCGGAGTCCACCGCAGCCTGAAATACCGCGGGATCAAGCTTGGCCAGAAGATCGCCCTTCTTGAATCTCTTTCCGGAACCGGCGTTGAACTGAATCAGACGGCCGTCCACGCGGAAGGAGAGATTCACCTGCTCCTCGGGGCGGATGATGCCCGGAAACATCCGGTAACGGCCCTGCGGAATCTGCTTAAGTTGATAAAAGCGCACGGAGAGGATCTTTTCCTCCGGTGCGGCGGGCGCCTTTTTCCCGCATCCGCTGAAAGAAAGACAGAAAAGAAGCGCACAGGAAAGCCGGACTGCTGTTTTGCATTGCATGATTCATCCCCCGTTTTCATAAAGAACATGACCGCGTCGGATTCCGCGGGGAGTTCTTTTTTTCATACTGTTTTATTTCTGAAACAGAACATTACCTGCCGGAAGCGGAAAGTCAAGAAAAAAAGAAAACTTTGAGGGAATAAAAAAACGGAACAGACAACATTTCCGTTCTGTTCCGCTTTTTTCCTGCATGGAAAAACCGTCTTCCGGAAATCCGGAGAGGTTTCCGCAGTTTTTATATGGATTTTACTCTTTGTTGAGAATCGCGTAGATTTTCTTTTTGTCCATGCCTGCCGCAAGAATTTCTTCCATGACGTTCTTCTCCTTGAGCTTGATGGAGATGCTTCCGAGAAGCTTGAGATAGGCCTCCTGATCCTTTTCATCGGCGGCAAGGAAGACGATCAGCTTGACGGGCTCGTTGTCGAGTGTCTTGTAATCGGAGATCGGCGTCTGGCAGAGGCCGACAATCACAAGGGGAGAGGGAAATTCGGCAACACGGATATGGGGGAGAGCCAGTCCGTTCCCGATGCCGGTGGTCATCATTTTCTCACGCTTCCAGATGGCTTCACGGAGCTGCGCTTCGTCCAGCGTGCAGCGGGTTGTCGCGTATGTGATGATTTCTTCGAGAACCGCTTTTTTGGTTTCCCCTTCGAGAACGAGAATGGAGTCCGCATGCAGATATTTCACAAACTCGGGTTTCATGTTTGCTGTCTCTCCTTTCAGAATTGATCATAAAAATTTATGTTTATAATATTATCGCCGAACAATGAAAAGTCAAGCCTGAATGCAGAATATCTCCGAAGAATCGTTTCATTTTGAATAAAACTGCATGATTTTTCTGTTTCCGGAACGGGGCGGGAAGAGGCTTCGGAGGGGATGTTTCCTTTTCTTCCGGGGGAGAAAGTTGTTCCTGCTTTTGAAATTCAGGATTTGAAGAATGCACAATGACGTGCTATCTTTACCGCTTGATGATTTGTTCAGATTAAACAAGAGGAAAAATATCATGTCCGCATATGAAGCTGTGATAGGTCTGGAAGTGCATGTTCAGGCACGCACGGAAAGCAAAATGTTCTGTTCCTGCCCGAACCGTTTCGGCGCGGAGCCCAATACGCTGGTCTGCCCCGTCTGCATGGGATATCCCGGCGTTCTGCCGACCCCGAACAGAGAGGCGATCCGCAAGATCGTGACCGCCGGACTCATGTGCTCGTGCGACATCCAGAAAAAAAGCAAGTTCGACCGGAAAAGCTATTTTTATCCCGACATGCCGAAAAACTACCAGCTGACCCAGTATGACATGCCGTTCTGCCTGAACGGACGGATTCACATCAGCGGCAAAGGTTTTTCCGGCGAGGAACTGCCGGACAAATACATCCGCCTGACCCGCATCCACATGGAGGAGGATGTTGCGAAACTGACCCACTTCGGCACGCACAGCGGCGTCGACTTCAACCGCGCGGGTGTTCCGCTGATGGAGATCGTCAGCGAGCCGGACATGCGTTCGCCCGACGAAGCCTACGCTTATCTGAGCGCGCTCAAACAGATCATCCAGTATGCCGACATCAGCGACTGCGACATGGAAAAGGGGCAGATGCGCTGCGACGTCAACATCTCCATCCGCAAGCGCGGATGCGAGACCTTCGGCACCAAGGTGGAACTGAAAAACCTCAACAGTTTCCGCGCGGTACACCGCGCCATCGCCTATGAGATGAAACGCCAGATCATCCTGCTCTCCGAGGGCGGCACGATCGAGCAGGAGACGCGCGGCTGGAACGACGACGCCGGCGAAACCTACACGATGCGCGGCAAGGAAAATGCCCACGACTACCGCTACTTCCCGGAACCGGATCTTCTTCCCGTGGAATTCACCGACGAGGATCTGGAAAACTTCCGCAAAGGCCTTCCGGAACTGCCCGAAGTCAAGCGCGAGCGGTTCGTGAAGGAGTTTCAGATCACCCCCTATGATGCCCAGGTCCTGACGCAGGAGAAGCCCATGGCGGACTATTTTGAATCCGCCGCGCGCAAATCCAAAGCGCCCAAGCTGATCGCCAACTGGATCGTCGGCGAGCTTCTGCGGGAACTTTCGGAAACGGATACGGCCATATCCGACTGCAGAATCACGCCGGAACATCTTGCGGCGATGGTCGATCTCATTCATGACGGCACGATCAACGGGAAGATCGCGAAAACCGTGTTCGCCGACATGTTCGCCACGGGAAAGGCGCCCGGCGAGATCGTCAAGGAGAAGGGTCTGGTCCAGGTTTCCGACGACGGCGCGATTCTGAAGTTTGTCGAGGACGTCATTGCGGCGAATCCGGCGCAGGTGCAGCAGTTCCGCGACGGCAAGACGGCGGTTCTGCAGTATCTGGTCGGCCAGGTCATGAAGGCGAGCCGCGGGAAAGCCAATCCGCAGGCGGCGATCCGGCTTCTTACGGAAAAACTCAAGTGAAGCGCCGGGCGGAAAGCCGCACAGTCCGAAAAAAAAACGGAAAACGGAAGTTTTGCATTTGAATATTTTTTTTACGGGATTATATTAAGCGGCTTCGGAAGATTGTTTTTTTGAAAACCGAAACGAAGATCAACATAAAACAGTGCAGGAGTTTACCATGTACGCAGTGATTGCCAGCGGCGGCAAACAGTTCAAGGTTCAGGAACAGGACGTCGTCACGATGGAACGTCTCGAAGGCGCGGCCGGAGAGAAGGTTGCCTTTACGGAAGTTCTCGCCGTCGGAGAAGGCGCGGAGATCAAAATCGGCGCTCCGCTCGTGGAAGGCGCGAAGGTCGAGGGCGAAATCGTGGAGCATTTCCGCGGTCCCAAACTGATCGCGTTCAAGATGAAACGGCGCAAGGGATACAGACGGCGCAAAGGGCACAGACAGGAACTTACGAAAGTCAAAATCACCTCGATTGCGTAAGGATTTGAGAAGGGACGGCCATGAAATACGATTCCAACGGAGCATTGCTGGCGACGTCGATTCCCGGACTTCCCGAGCCCCACAGAGGCAAGGTGCGGGACATCTACGATCTCGGTGACAGTCTGCTGTTCGTCGCAACGGACAGAATCAGCGCGTTCGACTGCGTGATGCCGAACGGAATTCCGGACAAGGGCAAGGTCCTGACCCAGATGTCGCTCTTCTGGTTCGAGTTCCTCTCCTGGATGCCGAACCATCTGCTCTGCTGGGATGCCGCCTCGTTTCCGGAATCGCTGAAAGCAGTTGCCGGGGATCTCGCGGGCCGTTCCCTGATTGTCAAAAAGGCAAAAACGATTCCGCTGGAGTGCATTGTCCGCGGCTACCTGATCGGCAGCGGCTGGAAGGATTATCAGAAATGCGGCAAGGTCTGCGGCATTCCGCTTCCTGCCGGATACCGTCAGGCACAGAAGCTTGAGGAACCGCTCTTCACGCCGTCCACGAAGGCCGACAGCGGACATGATGAAAACATCAGCTTCGACACCGCCGTGGAACTGGTCGGAAAGGAAAAGGCTGAAAAAGTGCGCGACTGCACGCTGCGCATCTACAAGGAAGCCGCCGCCCACGCGGAAAAATGCGGGATCATTCTCGCGGATACGAAATTTGAATTCGGCGATTTCAACGGTGAAGTGATTCTGATTGACGAGGTGCTCACGCCGGATTCGAGCCGTTTCTGGCCGAAGAGCGATTACCGGGTCGGATGCAGTCCGCCGAGTCTGGACAAGCAGTTTGTCCGCGATTATCTCGAAGGTCTGGACTGGGACAAGACGCCTCCGGCGCCTGCGCTTCCGGAAGAGATTGTCATGAAGACACGGGAAAAATATCTGGATGCTTTGAAAGCATTGAGCGGCAGGACGCTTGCCTGACCTTTTCCGTGTGCGGGAAAACCGGAGCCTGGGGTGGAAATGCCGAGGTTCCGGTTTTTCTTTATACAGGGATGAAAATTTCGCACAGGATGCGGATGATGAAAGAAACAGGACGCCGGTGCGCCGGGAGGTTGTAATGAGTGAAAAAACGGAAACAAAAGCGGAATCGCCTGTCGGCATTGTGACGCCGAAGGATTTTCATTCCGACGCCCGGCTGGAGCTGGATTGCGGCAAGAGCCTGCGCGATCTGAACATCCGTTACGAGACCTACGGAACGCTGAATCCGGACGCAAGCAACGCCATTCTGGTGGAACACGCGCTGACCGGCGACGCGCATCTGGCGGGCCGGCACGACGAGAACGACCGGAAACCCGGCTGGTGGGACGAGATGGTCGGCCCCGGACGTCCGTTCGACACGGAAAAATACTTCATCATCTGCAGCAACGTCCTCGGCGGCTGTTCCGGCACGACCGGCCCCGGGTCCATTGATCCCGACACGGGGGAGCCCTACCGCATGAATTTTCCGGTCATCACGATTCAGGACATGGTGCGGGCGCAGAAACTTCTGATCGACCACCTCGGCATCCGGAAACTTCTGTCGGTGGTCGGCGGTTCGATGGGGGGGATGCTCGCGACGCAGTGGGCGATTTCCTATCCGGAAATGGTTTCCTCGGTGATTGCGATCGCGACGGCGATTCACATTCCTGCGCAGGCTATTGCCTTCAACTGGGTCGGGCGCGAGGCGATCATGGCGGATCCGACGTGGAACGGCGGAAACTATCGCGAACAGCCGCAGAAAGGGCTTGCGATCGCGCGCATGCTCGGGCATATCACCTATCTGAGCGAGGAGTCGATGCGCCACAAATTCGGGCGCAAACTGCAGTCCTCGGAAGATTACTCCTTTGACTTCTCCACGGACTTCCGCGTGGAAAGCTACCTGAATCATCAGGGCAACTGTTTTGTCGAACGTTTCGACGCGAACAGTTATCTTTACATCACGCGCGCGATTGATTATTTCGACGTTTCCGATCAGGCGGACGGCGACAATTTCAAGGTGTTCGACAATGTGCATTGTCCATTCCTTGTGGTCTCCTTTTCGAGCGACTGGCTCTTTCCTGAGTATCACGGGCGCGACATGGCGCGGACGCTTATTGAAAACGGGAACGATGTGACTTTCTGCAATATCCGTTCCGATTACGGACATGATGCGTTTCTGCTGGAAGCCGAGACGCTTTCCAAGCTGATGATCGGCTTTCTGAACAACATCTACATGGAGGATTGACGATGAGAAATACGATTCATGTGAATGATCACCGTCTGATCTCCCGCTCGGACCTTGCCGCGATTGCCGACATGATCCCGCACGGCGCCAAAATTCTCGACCTCGGCTGCGGTTCGGGCCGGCTCCTCAAGGCGCTGAAGATGCTCAAAGACGCGAAAATCATGGGAGTGGAACTTGATCAGAGCAAGATCATTGAGTGTGTCCGCCGGGGTGTCCCTGTGATCCAGGCCAATCTGGATGGAGCTTTGCCGGAGTTTACCGACAACAGTTATGATTATGTGATCCTCAGCCGTACGCTTCAGGCTGTCATGCATCCAGACCTTCTGCTTACTGAAATGTTGCGGATCGGCAACAAGGGGATCATCAGCCTCATGAACTTTGCTCATTTCGATGCGCGGCTCCAGATGATGGGCGGCAATATGCCTGTGACGCGGAGTCTGCCGGTGAAGTGGTATGAGACGGCGAACATCCATCCCGGAACGCTGAGCGACTTCCGCAACCTCTGCCACGACAAGAATATCCGGATTGTCCGGGAGATTCCGCTTGCCCAGCCGGGTGATTCTCTGCGCTTTCTCGCGCCGGTCTGGCCGAATCTCTTTGCCTCGAACTGCATCTTTGTCGTCTCCAAGTAAAAACGGAAAAATGCAAAGCATTCTTCCGTCTCCCAAGTGCTGTTCGTGCATTTTTCCGCTTGATAGTTGGGCGTTCCGGATGTACATTACCGGATTTGGAAACGGGAGTCTGGAACAATGAAGTATGAACCGGAATTCATTCCGATGAGCCGCGCGGAAATGGACCGTCTCGGCTGGAAGGAAATCGACATTCTGCTGGTGACCGGAGACGCCTACGTGGATCACCCCTCCTTTGCCATGGCGCTGATCGGCCGTCTGCTTCTCGCGGAAGGCTGGCGCGTCGGCATCGTCGCACAGCCCGACTGGAAAAATCCGGATTCACTCAAAGTCATGGGCCGTCCCCGTCTCGCCTGCGCCATCACCGCCGGAAACATGGATTCCATGCTCTGCATCTACACGGTCGGCCGCCGCTTCCGCCGCGAAGACATCTACTCCCCCGGCGGACGCACCGGACTCAAGCCCCCGATGGCGTCGGTTGTCTACACCCAGCTCTGCAAAGCGGCGTTCCCCGGCATTCCCACCGTGCTCGGCGGCATGGAGGCCAGCATGCGCCGCGTCGCCCATTACGACTACTGGCAGGACAAGGTCCGTCCCGGCGTGCTCGTCGATTCCAAGGCGGACATCCTGATCTATGGACAGGGCGAACTCTCCACCCCGGAGGTCTTCCGACGGATCGAACGCGGAGAGTCCCTTGACGGCATTCCCGGCACCGTCCGGTTTCTTACCGGAAAAGCGTCCGCCGAATTCAAAATTGACGATTCCTGCGTGCTTCTGCCCTCCTTTGAGGAGATGAAGAGCGATAAAGACGCGATGATGCGCGAAATGATCATTCTCGAACGTGAAATGAACGCCTGGTGCGGCAAACGGCTCCTTCAGGATTACAGCGGACGCTATCTGCTCGTGGAACCGCCGCAGCCGCCGATGTCCTCCGCGGAATTCGACCGCGTCTGCGAATTTCCCTACGCATGGCGGCCGCACCCGTCCTACAAGGAGCGGATCCCCGCGTTTGAAACGGTCCGCGACTCCATTCCGGCAGTGCGGGGCTGTCCCGGCGGATGCGCTTTCTGCGGACTTGTATCCCATCAGGGGCGCCATGTGATCTCCCGCTCGCAGGAGTCGATCCTGCGCAGCGTCGAGCGTCTGAAGAAGCAGAAGTTCTTCCGCGGGACAATCAGCGATGTCGGAGGGCCCGCGGGCAACTCCTACGGCCACCATCCGGCAAATCCTGAACTCTGTAAGAAATGCCGCCGCTCAAGCTGCATGTTCCCGAACCACTGTCCGAACTATGTCGCCGACGAACAGCCGCTGATCCGCCTTCTCCGCCGTCTGCGGCGCGAAGAGGGAGTGAAGCATGTCTTCATCAATTCGGGCATCCGGCTCGATCTCGCGCTGATGCAGCCGGAGCTGACTGCGGAAATCATCCGCCATCATGTTTCCGGACACATGAAGGTGGCGCCCGAGCATCTGCACAGGCGCGTCCTTGCCCTGATGCGGAAAGGCCGGCCCGAGGAACTGGAGGAGTTCATGCGGATCTTCGAGCGCGTCAGCCGGGAATGCGGCAAGGAACAGTATCTGATTCCGCTCTTCATCTCGAATTTCCCCGGCTGCACGGAGGAGGAGATGAAGGTCGTGGACGACTTCCTCGCTTCCCACAACTGGAGCCTGGAACAGGCGCAGGATTATATTCCGCTCCCGCTCACAATGGGGGCGGCGATGTATTATTCCGGAAAAACGCCGGACGGGGAGGTAATCGAAGTGAACCGGGGCCTCCGCGAACGGCGCACACAGCTTGCGATGCTCAAGCATCGGCGCGACGGCTGCCGCAACTTCGCCGGGGAGCGGATCGGGAAGAACGGCGCGGAACCGTCCGGCGGAAATACGAAATTCCGCGGCGGGGGAAAACATGGATACGGATCGAAAGGATCCTCACACAAGGAGAAAAGACATGAAAGGCATTGATGCTGAAGAAGCGCTCGCGCTGTTGAAGGATACGTCGCAAACCGGTCTGATGGAGCTTCTGAAACGGGCGACGGCGGCGCGCGAAGCGTATGCGGGAAAAAAGATCAAAACCTGTTCCATTGTGAATGCACGGTGCGGGAACTGTACGGAAAACTGTGCGTTCTGCGCCCAGTCCGCACGCTCTCATGCGCCGATCCGGACCTGGCCGATGCTTTCCGCGGACGAGATTTTCAAGGCGGCGGAAGCGGCGGAAAAACACGGCGCATTCCGTTACGGGATCGTGACAGCTGGCCGCAAGGTCCGCAAAGGGCCGGAACTCGACACGCTCTGCGAGGCGGTCTCGAGAATCGCGTCGAAACTCCGGATCAAACCCTGCGCTTCGCTCGGCATTCTCGATGAGGATGTGCTCGCGGAGCTCAAACGCGCGGGACTGGAGCGCTATCATCACAATCTGGAAGCCGCGCCGAGTTATTTCTCAAAGGTCTGCACAACACGCTCCTTCCAGAGCCAGCTTGACGCGGTGAAGGCCGCGAAGAAGGTCGGGCTGTCGGTCTGTTCCGGCGGAATTTTCGGCATCGGAGAAAGCCTCGAGCAGCGGGTCGAACTGCTGGAAACGATCCGCTCGCTGGAAGTCGATTCCGTCCCGGTCAATTTCCTCACGCCGATTCCGGGTACGCTGCTCGAAAACGCCAACAACCTCACCCCGCTGGACTGCATGCGGATTCTCGCGGTCGCGCGTCTGATGATGCCGGAAACCTCCATCCGGGTCTGCGGCGGACGCGAACGCAACATGCGCTCCTTCCAGTCATGGATCTTCCACGCCGGAGCCGACGCGTTCATGACCGGCGGCTATCTGGTCACACCGGGACGCACGCCGGAAGAGGATTCGCAGATGGTTGCGGACGCGGGACTCGAACTCGTCCGAAGCTGAGTGATCGTTCCCCTTACCTGCGAGGAACCGCAACCGTACCGCGGGAAATAAACGAGGTTGGAATGATAATTCGCGGAGGCGGCGTCTCTCCGCGCAGCACCAGATTCAGATTGCCGCAGAGCGAGTGAACGATCTTTTCACTGTTCTGACTGACACTGCTCAAATTCAGATCCTCGGAGGTCAGCGTATTCCCGAATCCGACGATTGAAAGCTCCTGCGGCACTTTGATCCCGTTCTGCGCACAGTAGTTCATCACGCCCGAGGCGATTGTGTCATTGGAGCAGAAAACGGCGGTCGGCGGTTTCGGCGCCTTGAAAAGCTCCCGTGCGGCATAGTAGCCCCATTCCCGGCTCGGATAGCGCATTTTCACCAGACTTTTGTCATTCCGGATCCGGTGCTTCGCCAGTGCGCCGAGAAATCCGTTCAGGCGCTGTTCCCCGGTGAAATCGTATTCACTCCCGATGTGCGCGATTCTCCGGTGTCCGTACCCGATCAGATGTTCGGTAGCGGAAAATGCGCCGGAATAGTCATCGGTCATGATCTGCGGGATGTCGAGTCCTTCCATCGGAACATCGAAAAAGAGCACGGGAATGTTCATGCGCCGGTAATGTTCCGCGCAGAGGCGGTTCGGGACCGCGATCAGCGCCAGAAATCCGGCTTTTTCACAGTAGTCGAGAAGTTCAGCCTCCTTGAACTCGGAGCCTCCCGTCAGATGCACGACGGGATGCATTTTATTGGAGGCAATCATTTTTTCCACGGCGGAAAAGATTTTGTAGTAGAAAATCTCATCATCGGGAAAAATGAATCCGATCAGGTTGGATCGTCCGCGCTGGAGCGGCGCCGCGCCGGCGAAATTGCCCTTGCTTGCGATCGTATGGATGATGTTCTTCTGCGCCAGGAGGCGCAGGGACTTGCGCACCGTGATATGATTGCAGTGGAAGTATTCGGCAAGTTTGCGTTCCGACGGCAGACAGTCGCCCGATTTGAGATTCCGCTCCTGCATGAGACGCTGAATCTCGCCCGCCAGCGCAATGTATTTTTCCGGTTTGCCCCGATTCATGATTCGTCACATGCTGATCAGTTTCTGGAAGCGCACGCAGATCTCCGCGATGGAAGCGCCGCGCGGAGAGACCTCGTTCTGAATGCACTGGAGACGAGGAGAATGACGCAGTACAGCAAGAATGCGCGCCCAGTCCACATTGCCATCGCCCGGAAGATTATGTTCATCCTCCATGCCGTGATTGTCGTGCAGATGGCAGTTCACCAGATACGGACTGAATTTTTCAATCAGATTTTCCTCCCACTCCACCGGAATGCCGAGATCGTTCCAGACAGACGGCACACAGGAGCGCCCGGGGGGGAAGGGAGCTCCTTTTTCGGTCAGATTCCCGTGACCGGAGTCATAACACAATCCGAGATAATCCGAGTGGAAATGCTCCATCACACGCAGCAGGTTCCGGCTGTGATTCAGCGGCGTCCATTGATTTTCCAGTGCCAGGATCACGCCGTATTTTTCCGCGTCCGGCAGAAGCTCCTCCAGCGAACGGATCAGCATACGGTAATAATCGTCCAGCGTCAGGTGTTTCCCGAAAATGCTGTTGAAGGTGTTGCCTGTATGAAAAGCGAGAGTCCGGACGCCGGATGCGGCGCAGAAACGGATGGAGGCGCGGTGACGGAGGATCACCACCTCGTGCCATTCCTCCAGCGGCATGCCGGGATCCTCCCAGGTGCCCCAGATAGCGTGCGCGTCGACGAAATCCAGACCGAACGCATTCATGTCGGATTGAAACTCCTTCAGGAATCCCGTGGATTTCATGCCTTCTCCGAGCAGGCGGCTGGTCAGAACAAGGTGTTCGGCTCCCGCATCGGCGAATTCATGCATGGCGTTCCGACGTTCCTCCCGGTTTTCCGGCCAGGGAAAACAGTGTGTCAAGGGAATCATTTCATCTTTCTCCAATGGATGCTTCATTTCGGGCAATATAAACGCAGAATGGAGCAAAATCAAGTGTTTCAATAACTATAGTGATATATTTAAAAATAATCTTTCACGCTCGAATCCGATTTTTAGTGATATAAAAAAAAAGTTTTTTTCGCAGGAAGTTCCTTGATTCATCTTTCGGGAAAATCTATATTCGTATTGAGGAAAATCCCAAACCCCAAACAAGGAGAATGAAAATGGCATCCATTCCGAAACAGGAGTACTTCGACAGAATCGCGAAATTCCAGGCGAACATCCGGAACGCCGGACTTGACGCGTGTCTCGTGCATGGAAATGAAGCAGACTTCGCAAACATCCGCTATCTGACGGAATACTGGCCGACCTTCGAGGCCGCCGGCGTTTTCGTCCCCGCGGAAGGCAAGCCCGTGCTTCTGATCGGCCCCGAGAGCGAAAAATACGCAATGGGACGCAGCGTCGTTCCGAACATCCTCAAGATGATTGAATACCGTGAATCCGCCGAGCCGCAGTATCCTGGCATTCCGGTTGCGCACTATGCAGACGTCATCAAGATGGCGATGGGTGACAAGCCGCTTAAGAAACTCGGTCTTGTCGGATACTCGGTCATGACGCTTCCCGTCTACATGTCCCTCAAGAAGGAACTGCCGGAAACCGAGCTGGTCAAGGCGGACGAGACGCTCCTGCCGATGCGCTACGTCAAATCCGAAAATGAGCTGGCCTGCATGCGCGAAGCCTTCCGCATCAGCGAAATCGCGATCGACGCGATCCTCAACGAGATGAAGGTCGGCATGACCGAATTCCAGGTTATCGGCATCGCGCAGCGCGAAATCTACAAGAACGGCGGCGAATATGAAGGCCACTCCCTCTACTGCTTCAGCGGCCCGCGCACCAACAACGCGATCTGCCGCCCGATCAACAAAGTCATCCAGGCGAACGAGATCATCCAGCTGAACATCGGCGCGCGCGTCGGCGGCTACTCCTCGAGCGTCGGACTGCCGGTGATCTTCGGCAAGTTCGAGGGACTCCAGAAGGATCTCGTCGAATTCGGGCTCAAGGCGCACATCAAGACCATGGAGCTCATGGAGGCCGGAAAACCCGCGAAAGACGTTGTCATCAACTGGGAAAACTGGGTCCGCGAACAGGGTTACGGCGACTACATGCTCTACGGCCCCTGCCACTCGATCGGCATGATGGAGGTTGAACAGCCCTGGATGGAATCCGTCTCCAACTACGATCTCGCGGAAAACATGACGTTCCAGGTGGACACCTTCTTCTCCGGGCCGGACTTCGGTCTCCGCTGGGAAAACGGCGTCCGGATCAAAGCCGGAGGCGTGGAACGCTTCTCCGAAAAGTTCATGAAGGTCATCGAGCTCTGATCCTCCGACAGGCTGGATGAGTCTCTTCCGCGCGCGGGAACCTCGATCGTTCCCGCGCGTTTTTTCTTTCCCGGAACAAGGTGTTTGACAACGGGGAGATACGGACTATTTTATCCGTGGAAACATTCGGAAAAGGAGAACGCATGACGGTAAGAAAGCATGGAACGCCGCCGTATCGCGCCGTCGCGGTCCACGGGGGACCGGGAGCTGCCGGGTCGACAGCCGGACTTGCCGAAGGCATGGCGGCATTCTGCGGAACGCTGGAGCCGTATCAGTCGCAGCGCAGAGTAGACGGACAGATCGAAGAACTCAGGGAGCAGATCGCCGCCTGTTTCGCGGAAACTCCCGTTGTTCTGGTCGGACACTCATGGGGCGCGTGACTCTGCGCAATGACCGCTGCACGCTATCAGGAATCTGTCTCGAAACTCATTCTCGTCGGAGCCGGGCCGCTGGAAGCTTCTTATGTCAAACAGATCGAATCGCGGCGCTTCTCTCATTTTTCCGAGGAGGAGAGGCGCCGTTATCATACGCTCCTCCGCCGGCTGGAAGGAAACAATATTTCCGGCAAGGAAAAGGACTCTCTTCTCGGACAGCTCGGAGCCCTCTGTGAAAAAGCCGACACCTTCCGGGCGCTTCCGTCACTGGAGGAACCCGTCACACTGGACGGAGAACTGTATGGGGCGGTCTTTTCCGAGGCGGCGGCAATGCGGAAAAGCGGTCTGCTTCTTGATGTTTTTGAAAGAATCCGCTGTCCGCTGTGCATCATGCACGGCGCGTATGACACCCATCCTGCGGAAGGGCTGACCGGACCTCTGTCAAAGTAAGCGCCCAGCGAGCCCCATGGAGGGATCAAGGGGAGATTTTTTGAAGGGGAAATTGCCAAAAAGATGAATGCCGTCGGGCTATGATGACCGCCCGACGGCATTCCCCTCTTCATAATAATGAGCCCGAGCTCAT
>CASEFP010000234.1 GCA_949287225.1 uncultured Lentisphaeria bacterium | reverse complement strand
TCGGAAGGCGGAAACAGAGCTTCGCCGTCACCCGGAACACGATCGGCAAGCCCGCTTCGGCGGCGGACCTCTCCGCGAAGCTCACGATCTTCCCGGTGCGCGACGGCGTGCTGACGCTGGAGCTGGCGGTTCAGGATGATCTCCGGGGGGAGGCAACGCAGGAGAGCTGGGATACCGACAGCGTGGAGCTCTATCTCGACCGGGATATATGGTTCGGGGATCCGAAGCTCTATGCCGGCGGCACCCGGAAACTGGTGTTCCTGCGGGGGAGCGGAAACCATTCATCCGGCGGCGTGGAGTGCCGGATGCGGGAGAATCGCGGCGGCTACGTCGCGGAGTTCCGGATTCCGGTGAACGGGGCGGAGCTGCTCGGGCTGGATCTCGCCGTCAACGACTCCGACGGGGAGCACCGCAAAAGCCAGCTGGTGTGGAGCGGGAATCAGGAGAGCTACCGGGACCGTTCCCGCTTCCGCCTGCTCCGCTTCGCCGATTTTGAAAAAAAGTAGAGGAAATCTGCTCGTCCTTATTTCCCTTGATATGACTTTTCGTCAGAGGACGGTGACCAGTTCTACCCGGTTGAGGCTGAGTAAGCGAACGTTGCGCCAGGAGACTTGGGAACAGGGATGCTTCCTTCCCGTTTACGGCGCATTTGGAAATGTGGAAAAATTCGGAACTTTGAACTTGGAATAAGGAGGAGGAAAATGTGTGTCTGGGTCGGCTGCATCGCCAAGAAGCCCTGTGCGTCATCTCTTGCGGACGCATTGGAGAAAATTGAAGGAATCTGGGCCGGGTATTATACCGGGATTGTCACGGTGGACGGCGGAAAACTTCATCATGCGAAATGCGCGGGATGCGTGAGCGAGTGGCGCAGACGTTTCCGCGCGTCAGACATTCCCGGCTGCAGTGGTTTGATGCACAGCCGGACCAACAGCGGCGGAGGCGACAACCGGGCGCATCCCTACATGGCGGCTCACGGGAAAGTCGGAGTGGTGGGGCAGGGGAGCCTGCGCTGTTTTGAACACCTTCTGGGCAGATATGTCGAAATCGGCAATACTCTTGCGGACGGGCGGATCTTCAACTCTTCGGAAGCCTGTTGCGACAAATGGAATATCCACTTGAAAGACGGTCAGACACCCTCTCTTTCCGATATTGTCTCCAATGCGATTGAACGGGAATACGAGAAGACCGGCGATCCGATCGGCTCCATGCGCAAGGTCGGCTCGGAGATTCTGGAGGAGGCGGCGACCATGGTTCTCTTCCATGACCGTCCCGGTGAGATCGGTTTCATCAACATGAATCAGCATATGGTTTACAACTTTACAGACGATGGAGCGTTTCTTTCCATTACCTCATTGGCACTTCCGGGGGGATACGGCGCCGAGATTCCCGGCAATACGGTGGGGATCATCACCGGAGACACGATAAAGATGGAAGCTCTTTCGGAAACGCTTACGATCAACCCCTTCCTGCCGAAAGGGATCTGCCGTGCCGTCATGAACTATCTGAAAGAAAAGCCGCGGGCGCTTTGGGGTACCGTCTGCAATGAAGCGATTGCACCGCTTTTTCCCAATAAAGGCTTGGAGTATCAGGCGGTTGCCGCCTATCGGGCGCTGGAGGAACTCCGGAACAACGGCTGTATCCGCTTTGATGTGGAAGACAGTGTGGGCTGTTCCGGTCAGAAAGGACGGATTTTCAAATACAGTCTGAGCGATCACGCCGGGATTTGACTGCCGGGAGATCATACGGGAAATCTGCTGCGGAAGCATCTGTGAAATCTTTTTTGCCGGATCGTTTAATCCTCCGCGGCAGACTCCGGCGGGAGACGGACAGCTTCCGCCTGTTCCGGCGGAATGAGAACAGGCGGAGTGGAGCCGTCACTCTCCGTATTCGCGCGTGCTGTTCATGCTTTCGAGGAAGTCCATGACGCCGGACATGTTCGGATCGAGAATCCTGCTTTTCGCGCTTCTGTTCTTTCTCCTCTTTCTCGCCGGAATCGGAATTGCGCCGTACTGGCCGACGCTCCAGGTGTATGGAGTGCATCAGCTTCCGCAGCTGGATTCAACAATGCTGTACATCTATTTTTCGGCGATGGGGATTCCCGGCTGCGGATTTTTCACCTGGATCATGGGCGTATGCGGCGACCGTTTCGGCTTGAAAAACTCGTTCTTCCTGATTCCCGCATCGCTGGTTCTCTTCTCTCTGGTCGTCTTCCTGGAAGGCTGGGTGTTCCCGAAAAAGAATCCGGCGGAAGAAAAATAATTGTTTTGAAAATGAAAAACGGCGCAACTCCGGATTCATGGAATTGCGCCGTTTTCGTTTGTGGATTCGGGATTATTTGACCTGTTTGTACTCGCGGACCGCCTGTTCCGCACACCGGGCGAGAAGTTTCGCCTCGGAGTCGGAAAGCTCTTTCGGAATGTATTTGATCTCTTCGGCGGTCCGCCCATAGAGGAGGATGTACCAGACGCACGCCTGCAGATACTTGCCGCGGACATTCATGTGGCTGGTGTCGCGATAGAGGAATAGTTCGCCTGTCTTTTCATCTTTTCTCCAGCGGATGTCGCCGACCGGATCGCCTGCCTGCGGGGGAACGTCGGGCGGATTGAGCGCATCAAGAATCGCCGGGTCATAGTTTTTGAATTTCAGCGGAGACTTTTCCCGGGCGATCTCGACCGCGAGCCCGACGGGAATGACGCGGAGGTGATGAGTTTCCGCGAGTTCGCCGTAACTCTTGAGGAGGCGCTCGTGCATTTCGTGCTGATCGAACTCCCAGTAGCCGCCGGGGATTCGAATTGCCGCATCGTCGGCGCGGAAAGCCCAGATGAGCTGCGTCATGATTTCCGCTTCCGGCTGATGATGGCGGATGAGGCTGATGAGTTCATCAGCGCGCCAGGAAGCGACAGGGTGATTGCAGCTCTGATCGCTTGCCTGCTGAACGGTGACGATATCCCACTTGTGTTCGGAAAGAAGTTCATGCAGGCTTGCCTGTTTGAATCCGGTCCAGTAGGGCCTGTGTTCGGGATTCTGTTCGGATTTATAATAATCGTCGCAGTGAGTCGCGAGAGTGTATCCTCCGATTGCCGCCATCTCGAGCACGAGCGAATCGCTTCCGGATGCCTCGACGATGCTTGGGAAGAAATACGGAACGCTCTGCGTGAAGCTGTTTCCGATCATAAGAACTTTGAGTTTTTTTTCATGCGCTTGAGCGGTCATGGGAATCTCCTGAATTTGAAATGTTTTATTTAAAATACTGTCGGAATTCCTGTTTTCAAGGGGAATGACAGAAATTGTTCTGCTGCAATGTTCCTTCGTGACGGGGGAGGCAGTTTGCGAACGCGAACTTGCCGTTGCTTCCCGCAAGAGGAGCGCATGCTGTTATTTCCATTGGAAATGCCGCGTTCCGCTGAAAGCGTGCGAGGAGCCGTCCGGGAGGTGAAGGACGCCGGGGACGTTCGGGGGGAGAGCGGCGGTCAGCTCCATGCCGGATGAGGTGCGGTTCCAGAAAACGGAAATCCTGCCGCAGACGGAATCGTAATGCGCGTTCATCGAATGAAGAGCGTCGATAAATTTCGGTTTCAGGACAACTTCGCGGAAGCCCGGACGCGTAAACGACGGCTCGATCCCGCCGGGATACTGCATCATCCACGCGGCAAGGTCGCCGTACATGACATGACTGTGCGAACAGCGTCCGGCAAAATCTTCCAGAAGCGTGGTTTCTCCGTCGCGGATCCATTGGCACCAGCCGGGGAACTTTTCCTGCGTGAAAATCCGGAACGCGGTGTTTTCGTACCCGTAATCCGCCAGAACGCGCGGGACGAATTTCGCTCCGGCGATTCCGAAGTCCGCAATACAGCCATCCTCCCGCATTTTGCGGTCGAGAAGAGCGGCGGAAAGGCGCGCTTCCGCGTCGTCGCAAAGTCCGAACGCGACGGGCAGGGCAAGCGCGGTTTTCTCGTCGTTCGCCCATGAGCCGCCGCCGTTGAAAAAGTTTCTGCGGAACGAATCCGCGATTTTCGCGGCGCGGTCGAGCGTCCGTGCGGCATCGTCGGAAAAGCCGAACAGCGAGGCTGTTTCCGCGAAGATTTTCAGATTCCGGTAATGCCACGCGGTCGTGACGAATTCGGGCGCCACTGCGCGGGCGTTGTCGTAATGACACCAGTCGCCAAGCCCGAAACGGACTGTTCCGCCTTTTGCAAGCGATTCTGTAAACTGGAGATTGCGCTTGAAGGCGTCGTAGTTTTCGCGGAGAAGCGAGCTGTCGCCTCGATAGATGTAGACGTTGCGCGGGACCCCGAGCAGGAAGTTGTCGAAGAGCGGACCGCTGCCCCAATTGTAGAACGCCTGACCAATGCGAAAACCGGGGAAGTTTTCCTGGAGGTTGTTTTAATTGTTCGGGAAAATTCTCTGTAAGCTCAAAATTGCGAGGATTTCTATTCCCGAATGCTTTTGGCTTTTTATTCTCGAACTATTCTCCGCGAGAGCAGAAAAAATTCTCCCAAGCTCAAAAGGGAGTTTGGATAGCGCGAAAACGATCGATTTCAGCATAGAACCGCTGACCTGTACTCATGACCTGACGTGCGAAAAAATCAGACTGACAATCGGTTGAAAAATCACTGTTTTTCTCAGCGGCAGCGGCGAAAATCTCGCGCGCACGTAACGGGGGTGTTTTAATTCCTACG
>CASEFP010000233.1 GCA_949287225.1 uncultured Lentisphaeria bacterium | reverse complement strand
ATGCAAGCATACGCGGTATCGGGGATTTCGCCTGCGGCGACCAGCTTACGCAGCTGGACCGCGGCAGGACTGAGAGTCCTGCACGAAGCATTTTTGCGATGCAGAGCATCGCTGTATGAAACTGTTTTTTTTTGAATCAAAAATATTTGAATGATGGGTTAAAATTGACCGATGCTGAAAAATCGGCTTTCAGTGAAAGGTGATCCGGAAGCCGCGGAAGTGTCCGAAAAGCGGAGTGAAGGCATGAATAATCTTGCAATTTTTTCAGGACTGCCGCATTTTCCTGTAAGCGCGCGGTGAACAGCCGAAATGCTCTTTGAAGACATTGGAAAAATAGAATGGATTGTCATAACCGCATTGGTCGGCGATGACTTTGATGGAAAGTTCGTGGTCGGTCAGAGCACGCTGCGCAAATTTCATGCGAACGCCAGTCAGGTATTTAACAGGCGTTGTCCGGAGGTAATGCCCGAACTGCCATTGCAGTGTGGTCTTGCTGCATTTTGCATGGGCGCAGATCTCTTCCAGGGAGAGCTTGCGGGAAAAGTTCCATTCGATGAATGATTTCGCCTCCGCCAGTGCCCGGGGAAGGTGAAGCGTTCTCGCATTCCCCGAAAGAATCAGCAGAAGCTTATAGGCCAGCGCGGCATAGTCGTGCATGGATCCGTGACATTGCTTGTCCGCCATCTCATACAGGGATTCAAAGATGGTGTTGAACTGCATGTCCGAGAAGTCGGGAAGAATGACAATCCTGTCGAGAGCGAATTCATGAAGGTTGTCCATGCAGAGAATGCCGGTGAGGCCGATGTGGCGTTTTTCGATCTCTCCGTCATCCGCGGCAAGCGTGAATTCTCCGGGCGGAATAATGGCGGCTCCTTTTTCCGGAACGGTGAATTTTCCTGTCGCAGACCGGATCGTCATGGTGCCACGGTCAATGATTTCAAGATCAAGAAAAGCCGTTTTCCTGTGATGAATCCAGTAGTGTTCCGGCCAGAAAGCATGGCCGATGAACCGGACCCAGAGAAAGGTTGTTGCATTGTCCACGGGTTCCCAGTGGCGGGTGTCACCCGACAGAAGCGGAGCAACTTTTCGATTTATCGTGTAATTTCCCGGCATCTTCCCCGACTCACTGCATCAATCCGGTTTTTTTTATATGTTTTATGGTCTATAATATATATATTACATTGTTTTTCCTATTGTTTCAAGGGCCGGAATGAATTATAATATAAAGCAGACAGAAAAAAGAGTCTTCGAACAAAAAGGATTCCGTTTATGCCTGAATTTCAAACCATGAAAAGGGTCTTTTCACCGGATGGATTTCTGAGTCGGGAACTTCCGAGCGGCAGATGCAGTTGCAATAGGCCGACCTTTCCGTTACGAGGAACTGAGAAAATATCCGCAGGCAGAATGCCGCAGTCCGGGATGAACAAAGCAAATCCGGGAGATAGATTGCAAGGCGTGCGCTTCCATGTTTCCGGGGTTGTTCCGGCATATAATTTCACATTGATAGAGCTTCTCGTCGTTATTGCGATCATTACGATTCTTGCCTCGCTGTTCCTGCCGGCATTGAGCAACGCCAGAAATGCGGCCCGGGCTTCCGGTTGCATCAGCAATCTGAAACAGCTCGGCATTGCGGAAATGTCCTATTTCAATGATTTTCACTGCATGATTCCCACAAAAAACGCGCATTACAACATGACCTGGGTGCACAGTGCCGAGCTGCACCAGTACTGCGGGATGAAAACGCTGCGCGATCCTCTTTACTGGGATGCGGGAATTCTCTGCCCGGATGCTCTGCACTATCGAGCCAGCAATGATGCAGCCACCATGGGAAAAGCTTATCTTTATTACAGTTACGGAAGAACTGTCCGGCCATCGGAGAGCAGCAACAGCGACGCCTACGGGTTGTACGGTGTTTTTCAGAAAGCACCGAAGAACCCTTCCGGAAAAATTCTCATTACAGACAGCAATGTCTGGCTTACTTATGCCGCAAGGGATGCTCTGAACAGCGTCGCCCAGAAATGGTATCAGTATGTCAACGAGGGTTTTGAACGGAAATCCATCGTCGGCGGAACCATAACCAGAACCATGGCAAACCGGTTTCCTCACCGCTCGGCGGCCAATTCGCTGATGTTTGACGGGCATGTCGGACAGCGCCGTCTGAGCGAACGCGCTTCGTTTGCACAATACTGGGTCACGGATGATGATTGAAAAATCAAAAGAAATAAAGAAGAAAGGCGGGAAACCGACATGAAAAAAACACTTCTTTCATTTTCAGTCCGGAGAGGGAATTTCCTTCTGTTCCTTCTGGCGGCTGTCGCAACAGCGTCTGCGGAGGAGAGAGTCCGTCAGGAAGTTCCCGCTCAACGGATTACAGAATCTCTGGTCGCAAGCCCGCAATCCGCGGCGGATGCCGACTGGTTTCCGGTCAGGACAGCAGGCGGGGATTTCCATCTGGCATTGTCGCCGGAATGGAGGAAACTCAAAGGGGTTTCCGAAGAGGAATTTGTGAAGAAAGCCTCTCCGTTCCATGTCAAGGTTCCGGTCGCAAGGATCAATTCAAAATCATTGAGAACCGGAATCATACGGGAAGTGGAACTCCTTGACGAGAAGGGGAGGAATATTGCTCCGTCCGTCAGATTCACATTCCGGAGCACGGAGGAACAGACGGTCTTTCTGCATCCGCAGAATATCAACGACCGCGATCCGGGGACTCTTTGCGTATTTACCGGTGATTCCCGCAGAAACAAGCTGCGTTACAAAAAGGTTTACGGAACCTTGCAGTTGAGCGCACCGGAGAATTTCCGCGTCTCCGCAGTCCGTATTTACCACGGCAATGCCGGAAACGGCGCACTGGAGGGCTTTTCCCTGCTGGATCCGTCCGGGAAAAAACTGGAAACAGCTTCCATGAAAAATATCAGGGGCACATTCAGCGCGACACTGAAAAAACCTGAATCATGCAGAAATATTGCAATCGGATTCTCCACGGTTCCTTATAAACTGGTCATCCGGGATCTGCCTCCGGAAACAGAGGAGAAAGCCCGGACAATGCCCTTTGAAATTCAGGACATCGTCCGGATGAACAGCAATAATTTCTTAGGGCTTTCGGAAGAAAATTTCGACCGCCGTTCCTTCCGGAAATTCCTTGACACATACAGGGATACCTTCATGGGCTTCGGAATTTCGGAATTCGATTCCAATTATCAGCAGCTCCGGATCCCCGGTTCCGCGAATTTTTCCGTGATTTCCGGTTACATTCCCAGGAAGGACCGCGACCGTGCGGATGCGGAAAAAAACATGCGCAACCTGTTCCTTTACCAGAAGGAGCTGCTGTTCAACCATGTTTATACGCTCAGCGGCGGCGTGATGGGCTCTCCGTATTTTGCGGAATGGGGATCGCGGAATCTGATCCTGGAATATTCCTGCCGTCTTGACCGTTCCGCCCGCATTCTGATGACAATGACCAAAAGCGCGGGAAGGCAGTATCATGTGCCCTGGGGGTTTTACATGGCATATTACGCCGCAGTGGGACATCCGAACAGCACCATCGTAAGCGGCAATGCCGGAGTGGATTACGGACAGGCGCCCTCTCACGGACTCCGAACCATGCTGATGAATTACTACATGGGAGGCAATTACCAGTGGTTTGAGTCACAGCCATGGGGACAGGTCATCAGAAAACAGGACGGGAGTTGCGAGCTCACGGAAAACGGGAAGGCGATCAAGACCTTCTTTGACTGGACACGGAAAGCAGAAGGGAGACGCGGCTTTCAATATACGCCAATTCTTTTTCTTCTGGATTATCTTCACGGCCAGACCGGGCGTCCGAACTGGAAAGTCTGGTATTTCCTGCCCATGGAAGACGGGGATTTCATGGCAAAACACTTTTTCGATACGATTTCACCGCTGGATCCGCAGGCGAAGTTTGCCGGCGCTCCGCAGCACTGCATCAATATTGCAAACTCGCCGATCGGCGATATTTACGACATCTTTTTTGCCAATGCCCCGTCGGGCGAAGTCACCGTGGAGGAACTGGGGAAATACGCGATCGTCATTGCGGCGGACAACATCCGATTTACGGAAAAGCTCAAAAAGAATCTGAAGGAATATGTCAGCAGCGGCGGAACTCTGGTTCTCAATTCCGGGCACCTGCCGCATTTCCGGAAGGAACCGGCTTTTCTCGGCTTCCGTTCCCGGAACACATACACACCTGAAAATGATATGAAACTTGCGGATATCCAGTGCACAAGTGCAAAAACGGTGCTTGCAAGTCCCTCCGGGAAGCCGCTGATCGTGAAAAACCGTTTCGGGAAGGGCAATGTTCTTTTCACCACCCCGTATTTCCTGCTTCTGACCGACAGGAAATCCCGTTCCCCCCTGATCGGGCAGCTGCTGGAAAAACTTCAGGAAGAGGTGCTTCCCGTCGGCGTCTCCGGGGACATCCATTTCATTCTCAGCAGAATGAAGGACCGTTCCTGGAAACTGGTTCTGATGAACAACCGCGGCGTCTCCAAGGAGCCTCTGCAAACAGAAGAAAAGAGATTTCCCGCATATGACTCCACCGTGAAGATCACCCTGCCGGACGGCGCGGAAGCAAAGGAAATTTTCGCATCGGCGGAAATGGCAGGACAGGGAAATGTCTGCACGGTGAAAGTTCCCGCCGGAGAAGCCCGGATTGTGGAAATAAGAAATGTGAAATTCGGCACGCCTCTGATCAATGCAGATGCTCCCGTCAGAAAGCCGCAGCCGGGGAAATGGGTTGATTCATGCAGAGAGGAAGCGCTGCCGAAGCCGTCTGCCAGCTCCAGGAAACTACTTGCGGAATGGACGTTTGACGAGGGAAGCGGAGAGATCGTCCGGGACAAGGTGAACGGCAGCAAAATCAGACTTCATCACCAGCCGCAATTCGTGAAAACCCCGAATGGCTATGCGCTGAAGTTCGACGGGAAAAAGACCTACGGGCGCGGCAGCTTCCCGATTGAGCCGGATCATTTTTTCGAACTCAGCGTCGAATGCTGGGTGAAGCCGGACATCTCTCCGGGAAGCGCCTGGTCGACACGCGCGGGAAAACGCCAGGGGTTCGTTTTCTACGGCGGCCCGAGCTCGTTTGCCATGGGAATTTCCGGAAATCAATGGAATCAGACAATTTCCTATGATGGATATGTCTCGGAAAATATTCTCGATGTGGAAAACGGGAAATGGGCGCATCTGGTCTTCACCTGGAAAGATTCCCTTGCCAGATTCTATGTGAACGGCGTGGAGGCAGTTCCCCGTTTCGGCGCCTTCAAACTCTCCGGTCTCACGCTGTCGAAAAACTTCCCGGTATGGCTGGGCAGTCATTATTACAACCCGGGGAGCGGCCGCAGCAATGTCTTCAACGGACTGATCGACAACCTGCGCTATTACAATTACGCTCTCGATGAACAGGAAATCAGGCGGCGCTGTCGTGAGGAAGGGAAAAAATATCAGGCGGAAACAAACACAATTTCATCCGAGGGGAAAAAATGAAGATCATTGATACACACATTCATTATCACCAGGAAAGCGTTCCCGGAAAAACGATCATCGAAAACATGGACGCCTCCAATGTGGAAAAATCCATTGTGCTTCCGACGCCGGATCATCCCCGTTATACCCTGATGGGCATGACCGGCAATAACGCGGAGGTCCGGAAGGTCTGCCGGGAGTTCCCGGACCGGCTGATCCCGGCGCTTTATGTGGAGCCGCGAAACATCATGGAGGCGCAGACTGCAATCCGCCGTTTTTACGACAGCGGCGGACGCATTCTGAAAATGTGGCCCGGACACGGTTTTTCGCCGGATGATCCGATGATATATCCCGTCTGGGAAGTTGTCAATGAGCTGAAAATGATTGTGATCTTCCACAGCGGAAGTCTCGGATCGCGTCCGCATCTGCCGCAGGAGGTGAGGCGCTCCACCGGCTTCAATGCCAAATTCGGACAGCCTTTTCTGCTTGATCAGCCGGGGCGTTATTTTTCCGATATTCATTTCATCATTGCCCACGGCGGTTATCCATGGACCCTGGAAGCACTGGAAATGGCTTTCATGTTTGAAAATATTTACATTGACTTTTCCTGTGCGCTCGGTCTGGAGGCTGCCAATCTGATCAACCGTCTGCACCCGGGACGGATTCCATGGGAAAAATTCTTTTTCGCAAGTGATACAGCGGGAACCCCCAAACGGTACATTGATCAATGGCAGGAGATCATGAAAGAGCCGTTCTTCGCACCTCATGCCGAAGCGTTCTTCCATGGAAATGCCGAAAGGCTGCTCGCTAAATTCGGACTCTGATCCGCCAGGGACTGCCTGTTCTCCCGATGGCATCTGTTCTCACAGGAAACAGGGCTATATCCCTGAATCATATACTGAAATACGGAATTCATGCTGACTGATCACCATTGAATCAGGAAGAACAGGCATGGCAGAAAAATCAGAAACCGTGCCGGATCCCTTCAGAGAAAAAGGAGAACTCCGCATTCCGGAGAAGGAAAACGGATCGAGCAAAAGCATATCCGCGTCGGTGCGAAATTCCATTCCACTTCTTCACTTGGCGTTTGCATTCCTAATTACTGGTATGCCCGCACGTTGTTAAAAAAAGTCAACGTATTTGTCAACGTCACGCCGAAAATCTTCAATCATATCGTAATAGTAGAGTGAAAGTTCTTGCCGTTTCAGGTAGAAAAAGAACGATTCAGCAATGGCATTGTCAAGCGGCATTTCCCAGATTGGAGAATGATTCCTGTTCCAAGTTAATTGAAGGGGCATTTTAGACCAAGCCAAGTTATCCAGTTTTCTGGGGCAACCGCATACCAGTTTTTTTTACTAAAAAACAGAACCATTTATTCTCGCACATGACAAACCGAAAAAAAGATGTTTTTTTCTGAATCAGCGCTTGTTTTTTCATAAATAAGCGATATATTAAACAGTATTATTTCCAGATGACAGGAGATGCGCCCATAGCTCAGTCGGTAGAGCAAATGACTCTTAATCATTGGGTCCAAGGTTCGAGTCCTTGTGGGCGCACCATT
>CASEFP010000232.1 GCA_949287225.1 uncultured Lentisphaeria bacterium | reverse complement strand
ATGGTCGACTTCCATGTGAACAAGAATTCCATCGCGACAGTCGCAGCCATTCCGGTTCCGATCGAAGACGCGAAACAGTTCGGCGTGATTCAGGTCGACGAGGAGTGGCGCATCGTCGGATTCCAGGAGAAACCCGAGAATCCCGCGCCGCTGCCGAACGACAAGAACATGGCGCTCGCCTCGATGGGCAACTACATTTTCGGCGCAGGCGACATTCTGCATCTGCTTCATGAAGACCACGCGCGCCCGGACAGCTCGCATGACTTCGGCAAGGACATCATTCCGTCGCTTGTTCCGACCGGACGGCTCTTCGCCTACAACTTCTACTCGAACAAGATTCCGGGACAGTCCGTGCAGGAGAAACCCTACTGGCGCGACGTCGGAACGCTGAAATCCTATTTCGAAGCGAACATGGATCTGCGCTCGACCAATCCGCAGCTTGATCTCTACAACCCGAAATGGCCGATTTACAACTACCATTTCAGTCTCCCGCCCGCAAAATTCGTTCATAACGAAGAGGTGGACGTCCATGGTCTGCCGCGCATCGGCAAGGCAATCAACTCCATCGTCTGTGACGGATGCATCGTTTCCGGAAGCACGGTGACGAGTTCGATTCTCTTCAACTCGGTGTTTGTCCACAGCTACGCCACGGTGCATAATTCGATCCTGCTCAACGACGTGGACATCGGCGAACACTGCCGTATCCGCAACTGCATCATCGACAAGCACAATGTCATTCCGCGCGGAACAATCATCGGTTACGACCGCGAGGAGGATGCAAAGCGTTACATGGTGGTCGATCTCGGTCCTGAATACGGACCGGACGCATGGCTGACCGTCATTCCGAAAGACCGGCATTATCAGATGCTGGAACTTCCGAAGAGTCTGGAGACCCATCAGCTCTGAGACGGAAACGCCCTTTCGGAAAAAGGCGGGTTGTTGCGGAAGCCTCCCGCCTTTTTCTTGTCCATGGGCGTCCATTTCATAATCCGAACTATTTCTCCAATGACGACATCTGAAGAAAAACAGTTTTTTGCAGCGGTATCTGCCGAAACGGAGCGGATTCTCGGCAATGCACCGGGATGCCATGATTTTGCACACACACTGCGTGTTCTGCATAATGCCGAGGAGATTCTTGCCGGCGAAGCGCATACGGACTTCGAGGCATTTGCGGTTCGACTTGCGGCGCTCCTGCACGACATTGCACGTCCGGAGGAGCTGGAATCGGGGGGAAAAGTCTGCCATGCGAAAGAGGGCGGACGCAAGGCACCTGCCCTGCTCAGGTGTCTCGGCTGTCAGGATGAGACCTTAATTGAGACGGTCGGTCGTGCTGTGGCGCGCCACCGTTACCGCGGCGAGAATGCCCCGCAGACGCTTGTCGAGAAGATTGTCTATGACGCGGACAAACTGGATTCCATCGGAGCGGTCGGCGTCGGTCGCGCCTTCCATTTTGCCGGCCGCATCGGCGCAAAACTTCACAATACGGCAGAGGCCGCGCTCGGTGCTCCCGCCTACAGCGAAGAGGATTCCGCCTACCGGGAATATCTGGTGAAGCTGCGTTCCGTTCCGGAGCGGATGCTGACGGGGACGGGACGGCGTCTCGCTTCCGATCGCGCCGCATTCATGCACGAGTTTTTCCGCCGCATGAACGCAGAATGCCATATCAAAAGAAACCAATAATAGCAAAAGAAATACGGAAACAACACGCAAAGGAGGAATTGATTTTTTCTGAAATCAAAAAAAATTCTTATTTCGCTGCCTTCAATCCATCCATGGATGTTAAAAAAAAATAAAAAGATGGGAGTTTTCCTTATGTCCTGGACCAATCGACTCAGCAAGATTGCAAGATGTCTTCTCGGGAAGAAATATGCCGAAAAACTGATCATGATTGCAAATATTCTTTGCCATGACTGGCATACCGATATTTTATTTTCCTCAGATTTTCATTATATTTTTTATAATACATCTGATGAAGAAGTTATCGCGGGATTTCCCAAGATTGATCCCGAATCTCTCGCAGAAATTCTGAGATATGTTAGATACCAGAGAGATTTTTTTATTACTCGAGAAAACTATGGTTGTTTCTTTTTCAATTATCCTCGGTTATATGGAAAAGAAGACATTATGAACTGGAAAAATGTCCAGAAAAAAAATTGGAAGATATTGAAAGAATATAAATTTACCCCAAGTCTTTTGCCAGCCGGACCAGAATCACTGGTCTGTCATCATGGACTGATTTTTTGTTCAAGTTCTGTTAAAAACTATATAAAGGAAGGTTTTTTTCTGGATGTCGGCGGCTGTTTCGGAGATTCCGCACTTATATTTCTAAAACACTATAATCCGTCTAAGGTCATATCATTCGAACCGTCTGCGCCAAACAGAGAAATTTATAAATCTGTAATGCAGAGGAATCATATAAATGAATCGCAATATGAATTAAGCGCATTCGCCCTGGGGAAAGAATGTACATCCATCTATTATACGGAGAAACAAGGCGGGGGAAATACTATAATACAAACGGAAAACGGCAAAACCAAAGTTGAAATAACAACTCTTGACAAATTTTGTTCTGACAGGAAGATCAGCAATATCAGGCTAATCAAAGCGGATGTGGAAGGCATGGGCCTTGACATGCTTCTGGGTTCGGAAAAGACCATACGCAAGAATCGACCGGTCCTGAATTTAAGCATTTATCACAACAGAGATGAATTGTTGAAAATCTATAAAACATTGTATGAATGGCAACTTGATTACCAGTTTATGATAAGGAATCTCTCTCTCGTCACCGAATTAACATTAATCGCCTGGCCTAAAGAACTGGATCAACTGAAATGAAAAAATAAGATGGAAAAAATCTGCGGGATCCGACAAAGAAGGATGTTGATTGTCCATTTTTTAAAATTATAAACAGATATGAGAAAAACAAGGTAACATGAAACTCCTTGATTACACTGTGGTTGCAGGATACCTGGCGCTTCTGCTTCTGATCGGCTGGCAGTTCAGAACGCGATCGGAGAGTCCGGCGGAATATTTTCTCGCGGGACGGCGCATGGGATGGTTCCCGATCGGACTTTCGGTCATGGTGACCACCTTCAGCGCAATCAATTACCTTGCACTGCCCGGCGAAGTATTCGACTGCGGACTCTATGTGCTCGCCTCGTTTCCGGTCTTCTTCCTCGCCGCATGGATCATCACAAAGGTCTGGATGCCGTTTTTTTACGGGAAAAAGCTGGTCTGTCTCTATGAATTCCTGGAAGAACGCTTCGACTACAAGGTGCGGGCGCTCGCAAGCGGGCTTTTTCTGGCATGGCGCTTCTTCTGGATGGCAACTGCGCTTTATGCTTCCGCGCAGATCATGAGCCGTCTGACAGGCGTTTCGCTCCCGATGGTCATTCTGACGGGAGGCATCGTCGCGACCGTCTACACCACCGTCGGCGGCATGCGCGCGGTCATGTGGACCGATGTGCTCCAGTTCTTTGTCCTCTTCGGCGGAATCGTGCTCGGGCTGGCGTTCGCACTGCGCGGGGATGCGGACGCATTCCATATCGCGCTGGAAGGCGGAAGGCTCAAGCCCTTTCTCCCGTTCGATCCGGAGTATCTCTCCTTCGATCCGACAATCCGCATGACGCTGTGGAGCGGTCTGATCGGCGTCACGGTCGCCTTTCTCGCCCGCTACGGCGCGGATCAGATGGTCGTCCAGCGTTATTTCACGGCGAAAGATCTCCGCGCGGCGCAGCGCGGACTCTGGCTGAACGCGTTTGTCTCGGTTCTCTCGCTTTCGCTTCTGGCTCTTTTCGGGCTGGCGGTTTATGTCCACGCACTCCGAAGCGGTGCGGCGGACGTTCCCGGCATGACAGCCAGGGGCGCGTCTCTGCGCGAAATCGCCGCACTGATCCGCAGCTTTCCTTCCGGCGTAACGGGAGTGATCGCCGCCGCACTGCTGGCCGCCACGATGTCGAGCATTGATTCAGGCGTCAACAGCTGCACTGCCGCGTATCTGACGGATTTCCACAACCGCCTCTTCCGCTTCCGTCTGCCGGGACACCTGCTGACCGCCGCCATCGGAAGCGCGGTCACGCTTCTCGCGCTGATCGCCGTACCGCTGATCGGACGGACGAACACCCTCTTCATGATCGTCAACAAATTCGTGAACGGACTCGGCGGCCCGCTTCTGACGCTGGTGGCGCTGGCGATGTTCTCGAAACGGGTCAACGCGTTCGGGATGTTCGCCGGCGGACTCTGCGGACTTGCCGCAAGCCTCGGAGTCTCCTTCTGTGTCAAAACGCTTGCCCTGCAATACTATGCCGTGGCGAATCTGATTGTCACTGTCGCCTTCTGTTATCTTTTCAGCTTCGCGGCGGAGCGCATGGCCGCCGCGAAGCATTAGGATTACGCCGCGGAGGCGGCCTCGGGGAACTCCTGCCCGACGAGTTCAAGCAGTGCGTCGTTCACCGTCAGCATGCCGATGATTTTCCTCTTCCGGTCGCGGACCATCAGCAGTTTGGAATCCAGTTTCACGACGTTCTCGATCAGTTCGAGCTGAGAGAGGTTCGTGTCGATGAATTTCACCGGGCGCATCAGATCCTTCCAGTCCTCCTTCTGATGGAACAGAAGATCCTTCGCGTAGAGACAGCCCGTGACCGTGCCGTCCTCCGCGATGACGGGATAGCGGGAGTGCCGATCATTCCGCATCCGGTCAAGAATCTCCTGTCTCGACGCATTTTCCGGAATCATGCAGACCTTTTCCAGCGGAAGCATCAGTTCCTCGATCGTCCGCTTCCCGAGCATCGGCGTATTGCGGATGATCTGTTCCTGAGTCATTGTGATCTGCTCCGCCTCGCGCGCCATCGCGGCAAGCGCGGTGATCTCGCCGAGATTGATCTTGTCGTCCTTCCCGCTCTTCCGCTGCGGGTCGAAGGGACGGTTGACCAGATGCACAAGCGCAATCAGCGGCGTCATCAGCCAGACAAGGTATTGCAGAGTTTTCGCCGTGCAGGCAATCACAAGCGAATTGAAACGCACGCCGAGGGTCTTGGGCAGGATCTCGGTATACTGCACCATCATGACTGTAAACGCAAGGGAAAACAGCCAGATGTAACGGTTGCCGAACAGTTCGTCAAACTCGGCGCCCGCGATCGACGCGCCGAACGTATGCGCCGCCGTGTTCAGGATCAGAATCACGGCAATGGGTTTTTCAATGTCTTTCTTGAAATCGCGGCAGATTTTCCCGATCTTCGGATGTCGCTCCGAGATCAGGGCGATCTTGCTTGGGGTGATGCTCAGAAGAGCGGCTTCCATAATCGAACATAAAAACGAAACGCCTAATGCAACGGCGATACTGACAATAAAAAGTGTCATAAAGTAAAAGAATCTCCTTCAGATGAATCGTATTTCAGGCGGAAAAAAGCAATGCCTGAACATCAGCATCTGAGAGGAACAAAAATCAGAGAGGAATGTTTGATTACACATGTCCCGAATCCGCGGTCGATCTTGGTAAAGGAGATCCGGAGATCCGGAAGAACGGATTCCGTGTTTCCGCTGCCGGAGGACGCGTTCAGCGTCTTGCCGGAAACAGCCTGCCGCAGTACGGGCAGATCGTCATTGAGGCGCTCCTCCACGGAGGAAAAGGCGGGATCCGAAAAAGGCAGAACATCCGGCCCGGACACCGAATAAAAAAGACATCCAAGCCAGAAGAAAAGAATCAGCCATAATCGATATTTTTCGCTCATACGCGTTTATTGCAGCAGAGAAATTCCGAAAAGCCCATGCGGTCGGTTTCCGGATCGGCGGACACTCAATTCGCCGGTGCGGGCACTGCTCCTTGCGGTGCCGTCTGCTCTTTTCCCTCCGTTTTGTTTCCACCCTGGTCTCCGGCTGGCGCGGCCTGCTGCGCCTCCAGAAGCAGCTGCGCCTTGATCCGGTCGGCAATCGTCCCCGGAAGGTTCCGGATGCACGCCTGCGCGATTTCGGTTGTCATCTGGGAGAACGGCGGAAGCTTCGTTCTGGTTTCGGTTCCCATATCCTTCATATAGCGGTTGTAGGCCATTCTTGCAAGCTGGAGATGCGCATCGGCGGCGGTCTTGTCACCGTAGCCGAGCAGGATGCAGCTCCGGAAAATGATTCCGCTGATCATGTCATTGGCCTGCTTGAAGCCGGCGTCGCGGATCTCCTCCTGCCACTGTTTCAGGACATACTGGTCAAAGGGCAGACGCGTGTCGCGGTTCTTTTTGTGATCGGTCAGATAATCGTAGAACTGCTGCGCCTTGGTGTATTGCCCGTAGCTGTACATCGTGGTGATGGCGCGCGACATGAAGTTCTCATAAGCATCGCGGAAGGATTTGATATCCGGATTCTCCTTGATCGCGTCCAGATAGGACTGGCGCACCGCGTCCGCGACGGAGAAGTTCGGAATCAGCAGGAACTCCTCGGTGGGTTTGCCGTCCGGCAGCAGCATGCGCCCGTTCGTAAACGTCACCTGAAGCGACTGCGTGATCATGCGGCTGCAGTCGACACTCTGCCGGTCCGGACTCTTCTCGATGCCGAGCATGGCCCAGTAGATGGCAAATGATTCCGGCAGGAACCAGTCGAGATCACCGTATTTTTCATTGACCCGCAGGATGTCTCCCGGAGCAAGCATCGTCACGTCGCGCAGCCATCTGACGCGCATGGTATCCGTGACAAGCGCAATCTCATCCTTGTTCTTCATCTTCGCCGCCAGTTTTTCCGGGAAAATGCCGCCCGCTTCGCGGAAAGCCTCCGAAAGCGCCTCGAAGGAGGCATAACCGGCCTCTTTCATTTCAGCAAAAAAAGTCGATTCCGGCTTGAGCAGAGCTTTCAGCGCCGTCTCGTTCGCAGGAGCGGCTGCGAGTCTCTTCCAATCCGGATAATGTTCGCCGAGAATCGCGATCATGCGGAGCGCCATCTGGTATTTGTAGTAGCGCTGGGCGTCATCAAGGATATTGCCCAGCTTGTGCTGGTAAATCCAGCCGAGCTCCTTGTAAAGCACCGGGTCATTGGGATTGTACTGCAATGCCTCGTGATACAGTTCCAGTCCCCGGTTGACCCAGCGCCAGCGGTCCACGGGGGAACTGTAGGTTACGGAAATGTTGTATGCCATATTCCAGGCAAGATACGCCGCCGTTGCCGTGGATTTCGGCTGGAGCTTCATGATCCACGAGGCGAGCTGAACCATTTCAAAATACTTGCCCTGATCCTGCATCGAAATGGCGCGGAGCCAGAGAAAGTCCGCGATCAGACCTCGGAATCCGCCGAGTGCAACGGTCGTGAACGCCACCATCGGCGGCGCGCCTTCGACAAACTGCTCGTCAATCAGCTTGTTTTTCCGGATGCTCTCATCCAGACGCGACTGGATGAACATATTGCAGGCCAGAAAAAGAATTCCGGCGACAAATGCGATAAAAACGATCGGACGCTTTTCCCTCATGCCGTTACCCGTCCTATTGTTTCATTGCCAGAGCGACTTCCCTGCGCCAGTAGAGGTAGATCCCCAGAAGGCAGAGCGGAAGCCCCTTCAGAATGATGTTGAAGATCAGAAGATGCGCGATCATGCCGTATTCGATCAGCTCTCCGGTTGCCAGCGAGCCGGAAACGAAGAAACTCTGAACCGGAATCAGAACCGAGACCATGACCTTGCCGGTATAGGTCCCGATGGCATCCAGCAGATTCACGTCGATCCCCTCGCTGGTCGTGTCGATCGAGGATATGATGTAGCTGGAAAACATGCCGGTCAGCACATAGGACAGTGTGATGAAAATCGCCGTCGGCATGGAAAGAAACGCCGCCGCCGAACTCGCAATCAGACCAAGAGCAAAAAGACCGAGCGCCGTCGTGAACACAGCGCGGATGTAATTGTTGAGGAACGACACCTGTTTGATCAGCAGGCGCGGACTGTCCGTCACCTGAAAATGCAGCGTATCCGCTCCCGGCTGCCCGAGGTTGGCGAAACGCAGATAGGCGGTACCGTCGTAGATCAGCGTGTCCCCGCCGACCACGAACTCATTGTAGATGCCGCAGACAATCTGTTCCGGCGGCTTCTGAATCTGGTATTCCCGGCGGTCGACAACCTTTTTCGGTTCCGTTGTCGAGTTTTCGTCATAGATCGTTTGAACATAACGGATCAGCCATGTGCCGAGTGCCGTTTTCTGATCCTTGGAAAAGAGCGATCCGGAATAAATCTTATAGCGGACGAATACCGGCCCGTCGTAAGATTTTGGAAGCGTGTCGTAATACCACTGCTGAATCCCCTGCGGCGGGACCTCGCCCATCTTCGCCAGAAGTTCCATTTTTACCGTATTTTTATATTTAGCAAGGCCGCCGTTTTCCAGTTCCGGCAGCGTCTCACCACGTGCTTTTGCATTTTTGATCCGTTCGGCAACCACCTGATCCACCTGCTGATTCAGGTCGCGGATAACCGGCAGATAACTGCGGCGTCCGGCGAACACCTCATTTTCCATCCGCGCACGTTCCTCCGGCGTGAATTTCTGGCGGTTGTACTGGAACATCACAAAGAGATAGATGAAGAGGAACGAGATCAGAAGCAGAACCAGATGAATCAGAAAGACGCCAAAGAATTTCCCGAGCCAGACCGTGATGCGCGACACCGGCTTGACGAAGATCATGTGAATCCGCCCGTTTTCCATGTCGGTGCAGAATTCCGAGCATGAAAGCCAGATGATCGAACTGGAAAGAATCAGCGCAACAAAACCCGTGCTGTATTCGAGCATCACCTGAATGTAACCGTAGGCGGTGCCGTCGCCCTTGATCGTGTTCGGCACGAGAATCACGCAGACGATCAGCAGAAACAGCAGAAAACGGAAGACGTTGGAACGCACCGCCGAGCGGCATGTGAGTTTGACTATTGCGAGAAATGATGTCATCGTCCGCCCCGCGTCACTTAGAATCCCTGGAAGAAAGAATGTCCTTGAGCTTCTCGTTGGCTTCCGAAAGGTCGATCTTCGGCGCTGCCGGTTCCTCCTTCTTAGGCGCCTTCGTGCGCAGGAGATCGTCGCTCAGGTCATCCAGAGCCTTCGTATCAATCTTCGGCGCTTCGACAACGGGTTCCTTCGGTTTTTCCGGCTCCTTGTCCTTCCCGGTCAGGGAGGCCAGGAGCTCGCGCGCGGAATCCTCCTCGGCATCGGCGGAGAGATATTCGGCGATATGGCCGCCGGAACGTGCTCCGTAGGTTTCGACGCTTTCGGACTGCGCCTTGTTGACAACGTCAAGGAAGAAGTCCTCCAGCGACATGCGCGGATGATCCACCTTGAACTGATCCTCGGAGAGCGACGCGCGCAGAATCGCAAGCACCTTTTCCATGACTTCCGGCGGAAGCTGCGGCGTGGTGATGCGGTTCGTCCCTTCAATGGTGAGGAGTTCGTTCAGCGTGCCCTGCGCACGGATCTGCCCGCCGTAAAGAATGATGACACGGTCGCAGACGTCCTCAATGTCGCTGAGCAGGTGACTGGTCACGATCACGGTCTTGCCGCGCCGTTTCAGCATGTGGATCAGATCCTTGACCTCGCGGCACCCCAGCGGGTCGAGTCCGGAGGTCGGTTCGTCCAGAATCAGCAGCGACGGGTCGTTGATCATCGCCTGCGCCAGCCCGATTCTGCGGGACATTCCCTTGGAAAACTCTCCGACCGGCCGGTTCTTCGCATGGGAGAGCCCCACCATTTCCAGAAGCTGTTCGCTTCTCTTTTTCCGCTCCTCGGCGGAGAGGTTGAACAGCGAGCCGAAGAAATCGAGTGTTTCATAAGCGGTCAGATACTTGTAGAGATAGGACTCCTCGGGCAGATAGCCGATCAGGCGCTTCGTATCCACATCGCGGGGCGACTTCCCGAATACGGTCAGACGTCCGGCGGTCGGATAGAGCAGCCCCAGAAGCATCTTCACCGTGGTCGATTTCCCCGACCCGTTCGGACCGAGCAGACCGAGAACCTCGCCTTCGCGGACTTCAAAATCAAGGTCGTTGACGGCCTTTGCCTTCGGACGGTTCCAGAAATCCCGGAACTCCTTGACGAGTCCCACGGAACTCACTATGACATTCGATTCTTTCCCTGCCGTCTCAACCATTGCAAACTCCCGGAATTATTGTTTGGCCTCTTGCTGGGCCTCTTGAAGCAGCGCGCGGCGCCAGGAGCTCAGTTCCTGGCTTGTCGCATCCTCTCCGGTCCGGAGAAGACGCGCGCTGTTGAAGATGATGATCAGCGTGCTGCATGTATGGAAGATCGCCGCTGCGATCGGCCCCATCCATCCGAAGACGGAAAGCACGATGCCGCACAGCACGAACAGGAAGCCGAACGCGACGTTCTGATGAATGATCGTGCTCGATTTCCGCGCCAGCATGATCAGCATCGGAATGCGGCGCAGATCGTTGGTCATCAGCGCGATGGAGGCGCTGTTGATGGCAATGTCGCTTCCGATCGCGCCCATCGCGATGCCCAGATCGCCAGCCGCGAGCGCGGGCGCGTCGTTGACGCCGTCGCCGACAAACGCCACGAGACTGTTCTTCTTGAGTTCCTCGATATAGGCGACCTTGCCTTCCGGCAGACAATCGCCCTTGAATTCATCAATATCCAGCTTCGCGGCAACCCCCTTGGCAACGCTTTCGCGGTCACCGGTCACCATTGCGCAGCGCTTGATTCCGAGTTCCTTCAGGCGGCGGATCGCTTCGGCGGACTCCGGACGGATCTTGTCGCGGAAGCCGATCCAGCCGATGAGTTTCCCGTCGCGGGCAACGTAAACCACGCTCATTCCGGAGGACTCCTCGGGCTGTTTTTCCGGCAGCGCGATGTTCTGCGCCTTCAGCCAGATGGCACGTCCGACATGCATGAGCTTTCCGTCCAGCATACCCTGCACACCGGTTCCGGGCGTTTCCTTGAAATCGGTGACGGTCTGCGGCTTGATCCCGACCTCTTTTGCCAGTTTCTGGATCGCAAGCGCGGTCGGGTGATTGCTGTTCGCCTCGATGGAGGAAGCCACCATCAGAAGTTCCGCCGGTTCAACGCCGTCGACCGGACCCAGTTTCGCGACGGCAAGCTGCCCTTCCGTCAGCGTTCCGGTCTTGTCGAAGATGAACGCGCGGATCCGGGAGGCGAGCTCCACCAGATGGCTGACGTTCTTGACCAGAATGCCGAGGCGCGCCGCCGCGGCGACCGAAGCGACAACCGTCGTCGGAGTCGCCAGAACCACCGCGCAAGGACAGGCGATCACCAGAAGCGTGATCACGCGTTCCATGTCGCCGTTGGAAAGCCACCAGGTGATGATGGCAAGCATCAGAATCGTCGGCGTGTAGAACGCCGCGTATTTGTCGATGAGCCGGACCACCGGGGTCTTGCTCTTTTCCGCCGCGAGGATCATATCCTTGACCTTGCCGAGCGTCGTGTCGCCGCCGACCTTCGTGATCCGGACGTCCACGCTTCCGGAGAGGTTCTGCGTTCCGGCGAACACATCATCGCCGACCGTCTTGTCGACCGGCAGGGATTCCCCCGTGATCGACGCCTGATTGACCGCGCTGACGCCGTTCACAATCACGCCGTCGATCGGGAAATTGTCGCCGGGCCGGACATTGATCACGTCCCCGATCACCAGTTCGGAGACCTTGACCTCCGTTGCTTCGCCGTTCACAAGTTTCCGTGCGGTATCCGGCGCAAGGCGGATCAGCTCTTCAATGGAACGCTGGGCGCCGCTTGCGGTATGTGTCTCGATAATGATCGTCACCAGCAGGAAGAAGGCGATGATGCCCGCCTCCCGGAAGTCCGCGGAGGTGAAGGCCGCGAGAATCGCAAGAGCCACGAGCTCATTCATGTAGACGCGTCCTTCGCAGAGATCCTTGATTGCCGTCAGAATGATCGGGAATGCCAGGATGACCGCGCCGATAAACGCGCAGAGTTCGGCCGCAAACGCCTGTCCGGGCAGCAGCCAGAGGAAAAGATAGGAGTTCAGGATCAGGAATCCGCCGACGACCGCGAATCCGATTCTGCCCATGGACCTGCCGTGACCGACGCCTTCGCCGATCGGCGCGCCGCAGGAGATGCAGCGGGTCGGCTCGTCCGGAGAGGCTTCATGATGATGTCCGCATCCGCATGCCGGAGCATGTTCCTGCGCATGGTCGTGTGCGCATCCGGGACCGTGTTTGTGTGCTGTCTCGCTCATTATTTCTGATCCTTCTTCGCTGTCTTGTCATCCGTTTTCTTGATTACCGGTTCCGGATTGAGCTTGAGCCGGAGCTCCTGTCTGGAGTTCTGGACCTTGCTCAGAATGAACTTGTCCTTCACAAGCGCCATCGCGTCCGCGAGGGTGTTGGAGTAAAGAGAAACCATCACGGCATCGGGGTTCTTCCGGTATTCCTTGAGAATCGCCTCGAAGTAGGAGATGTCCGCCTTGACCTGCGCCTCGATCCGCGCTTTGTAGGACTCCGCGTCGGCAATCAGCATCGCGGACTGGGATTTCGCGCTGTTGGCGGCTTCGATCGCCTTCGCCTTGGCACTCTCGATTTCGATCGTCGCCTGCGTGCTGGCGCTCGCGGCCTCGTCGAATGCGGCGATTGTCTGGAACGGCGGGCGCTTCACAGGAAGGGCGAGACTCTCCACCGTGACGCCGATCTGCATGTCATTGAGCTGCTTGACCAGACGCGATTCGACCGCGAGAATGTAGTCGGTCGTCTTGTCATAGAGAATATCCTTGATGTCCCAGGTCGCTGTGACCTTGATGATGCAGTCGTCAAGCACATTCTTGATGAGGGTGCTTGCTCCGCGTGTGCCGAGCAGTTCGCCGTCGTCGCCCTTCATGACCTCGTCCGGATCCAGCGGACGTTCCGGCGTCAGACATTTTTCATAGTAGGTTTCCGGCTGAGTCACCCGGTAGACGAGTTCCCATTCGGTATGGATGATGCTGTTGTCGCCGGTCAGCAGGAAGCCGTCCTTGCCGGGCGTCAGCGTTCCCGCCTGCGATGCCCCGCTCGGATCGTTCTTGCGTTCAGTAATCGAAGTGCGGTCCGCCGGCATAAAGGTCAGACTGCGGATCGTCTGGTTGGTTTTCGGCACCCGGATGACCTTGCTCACCGGATACGGGAAGCTCCAGTAGACGCCGCCAGCCTCGCACTTCTCCTTCAGCTTTCCGAACTGGAGCAGAAGCACGGTCTCCTTGGTGGAGTCGACAATGAAAAAGCCGCCGAGCGTGAAGAACCAGACCACCATCAGCGCGATGATGATCGTCAGCAATGTGAAAAACACTTTGAACATCCGGGAGACGGCCTGCATTCCCTGGGAGAACTGCCCGCTGTCGCCCGCGTCCATCGCGTTCTGATATCTGTTGTCGTTTTCCATTTGTGTGCAAACCCCGTTTTCGCGTTATTTCTTCGGCGCGTTGTCCTGTTCAAGGGAACCGACCTTGATCTTGAAAATGTCGAACGGCGTGGCCTCGGTATCGAGGATCAGCGTCGTTTTCGTGCCGAGAATGCGTTTGAGCGAATCCAGTTTGCGCAGGAACGCCGCCAGTTCGGGATTCTGGTTGAAGACCGCGTAATGTTTCGCGGCAAGCGCATCGCCGGCCGCCATGAGCTCCTTGGCCTTCGCCTCGGCCTTGGTGATCTCCTCACGCTTCATCTGGTTGGCTTTGGTCTTGATGTTCTCCGCCTCGACGTTGCCGCGCTGTTTGACGCGGACCGCGGCGGTTTCGCGCTCGGTCTTCATGCGCTTGGCGATTTCGCCGGAGATCTTTTCCGGAACGCTGATCGTGCGGATGCCGACCTTGGCGACCTCGATGCCGTAACGCTCCATCACATCCGGGGCAATCTGTTTATACATGTCCGCCTCCATCTGGGAGAGCATCATCTTCTTCGGATCGGTGTTGATCATCTGGTCGAAACGGTATTTGCCGACGACCGCTCCCTTGGCCGTTCTCATGCGGTTGCTCAGATACTCCTCGGCGGAGGCAAGACTCTTCGCGGCATTCTTGAAGCGGGAGAGATCCTTGATGCTGTAGATCGTATAGATTCCGACGATCACGTTCTTCTCGTCGGCGGTCATCGTCTCCTCAAGATTTCCGACGTTGCCGTCGAAGCAGCGCTGACGGATGTCGAACTTGACGATCTCCTGAATCGGCAGCGGCAGGCGCAGATGCAGACCGGGCCCGCGTTCACCGGAGATCTTGCCGATGGTGATCACGAGCGCGCGCTCGTTCTCCTGAACCTGATACGTGAAGATCGCCATCAGAAAGACGGCGGCGACTACGACGCCCAGAAGAATTGTGGACCAGTATACCGGCACCTTGGAAACTTTTTCGGGACTGCTCTTGGACATGATTCTGTTCTCCAATATTTTAATGATTATTTATTTTCCGAGTTCACTGATCGCGTCGCTGTTCAGAAGGTCGAGGCGCGGATTCTCCTCCATGTTCACCTCGAAGATCTGGGACGGGATATTCGCCGAAACGATGTATTTGCGCAGATCCTTGCAGTCGATCTCAAGGAAGTCCAGATAGGTGCGGAGCCGGAAGAGTTTCGGCTGCGCCTTGTAGGCGGTCAGCTGGCTCCTGAAGCGGAACGCGTCCGCCGCCGCGACCGTCGACACATTATAGGAATACGCCTGCGCGTCGCTGGTGATCTCCATGCTCTTGATCTTTCCTTCCGCCTCAACCTTTTCCGCCTCGGCGGTCGCCTCGTAGATCAGCGTCTTGACCTGTTCCTGCGCGGCGAGAACATCCTGGAAGGCCGGCGCCACATCCTTGACAGGCGGATGCGCGTCGTTCACGTTCACGCAGTCGATTTCAATGCCGAGTCCGAGCCGGTCTGCCTCGGCCTGAATCCGGGTCTTGAGCGCCTGCACAATCGTTTCGCGTCCGGAGGACATGTCCTTGATGAAGTCCGTGCTGGCAAAATAACGCGTCGCCTCCTGTTCGCTGACGTCCTTGACCATCTTCTGGACGTTTTCAAACTTGAACGCATAGTTGTAAACCTGATCTTTTCTCACCTTGTAGCTGACGGGAAGCGTGATTTCCAGAATGGAAACGGCGCTGGCGACCTCGGTGCCTTCCATCGCATCGTTCGCCACAAGGAATCCCGTGCTGACCGGGGAATCCTTTTCGCTGTGGGCGGTGGTCCAGAGAACGACCGCGGGCTTCAGGAGTTTGCCGTCCTTTTCGAAACGGGAACCGACGACGACTTCCTGAATCCGGTCGATCGGAATCCGCCGCACGGTTTCAAAGGGCCACGGCAGCTTGAAGTAGATCCCCGGCTCCAGAACCTTGTGATCCTTCGAGACGGCGCCGAAGCGTTCCCGGACGCCGACTTCGCCAGGAGCGACCTCGGTCACGACCGTGAAAATCCAGAACAGCAGAAGCCAGAGAAGAATCGCCGGGAGAATCGCCCGCTCGAAAAATCCGAAAATCCAGGTTTTGGACACCTTGAAGCCGAACTGGTAATCCAGCGAGTCGGCAATGTTGCGCATGATGCCGCCGGGCTCGGTGAACAAAGAGAGAAGACGGCTTTCATAAACCGGGCGGTCCTCCATCTGGTTGCGCGGACGGTAGAACTCGCTGATGAAGCTCAGAAGGAGTTCGACACAGAGCACCGCAAGCGCGAAATAGGTGACCTTCGAGAAGAAGCCGTCCCAGGACTTGAACTCAAATTGAGTCAGAAGCGAGGAGATCAGCGTGAAGCACATCACAAGAGAACCCGCCATCAGCCACGCCCCGACCGGACGCAGCCAGCGGAATTCGGTCACATGGGACTGGCCTGCAAGAAAGATGCCGAGGAACAGGCTGAACGCCGCGCACATCGCGCTGAGGAACGCCAGAACGATCGGCTGTTTCGGAACCAGCGTTGCAAGTGTCGCAGCGTCTTCACTCCGGAAGATCAGCGCGCTCCAGAAGTAGACCAGAACCGCCGCAAGGACGATTGTCATCAGCACGGAAACCGTGGAGGGGACATACTTTTCAAAATTCAGCAGATTGCGCCCCGCGGTAAAGCGGACGTCCTCGGAAATTTCCAGGATGGAGAGTTTGCTTTCCTTGCGCTTCTGGAGGATCAGTTTCTCCTCCTCGTCGCGGATCGCCTTTTCCGTCAGTTTGGAGTGAATCCATGCCATCAATGCGCAGATGAATGCGATGGTGAAGGGGATCAATGCGAGAGTGTAAGTCGCGAAGCCCGCCCATTCATAGACGGGCCCGGTGAGAAGGATGATTACGGAAAGAACTGCGGAAAGGATGCTTGCAATAATCGACAGTTTTACAGCCAGTCCCGCGCGTTCCAGGACAGCGGTAAGATTCGTGCTTTCACTCTGCATGGTCGTTATTTCCCCTTATCTTAATTAATAATACAACTAGCAATGACTTTTCGTTCCAAAAGGCATTCTGTCCGGCAAAAAAACTTTTCTGAAACAGATTTGCTCTCGCCAATGAGCTCAAAAAATCTTTTTTTGCGTCTTATAACCCGTATAATAATACCGTTTCAACCAAAAGACAAGCCCCGGAATCTCTTTTTTTCATAGAAAGAAAACTTTTTCTGCCGAAAAGTTTCAGTAAGGAATGACGCAGACACCGTTTGCCGTGTGCAGGGGGATATCCCCCTCTTAAGAAAGAAGGAAATACGGCGATAGTATTTTTCCCGTAATCAAGGGACAAAAGCCCTTGACGAGCTTCACATGCACTCTTTTATTTTCCGGCGGGGGCCTTCGCCCGTTCCAGTGCCGTCTTCAATGCCGCCTCCGGCATGCTGAACAGCATCGCCTTGATCGTAATCCGGTAGGTCGGAACATCCGGATCGCTGCCGCTGGAATAGATCAGAAGTTCGCGCTCCTGTGCAATATTGCTGGCGGAATTGTCCACCGTGGTCCAGGTCGGCGCGCCCAGATTCTTCACCTGGTCGCTGCGGACTTCGCCGTCCTTCTGCATATCGACCGACTGGATCAGCACGCCGTTGGCTCCTTTCTCCCGGGCCTCCTCGATAATCCGCGCCTTGATTTCCGTCATGGTGAAGCTGGCGGTCGAGGCGCTCGCGGTCACCTCGCCGATTTTCGTATACTGTGATTCCGGGACCGGAATCAGCGATTTCTCGTAATAAACGGCAACCTTCGCATCGGACGCCAGCGGCGGCAGATCCTCAACGCCGGTATAGGTCACACTGATGCACGCGCTCATCATGCCGAGCAGCACGGACGCCGCCAGAACAACGGCTGTTTTTCCTCTCTTTTTCATGAAACTCCCCTCCGTTATTTGAGTCATTGATTGAATTCGCGGCTGACAAACACCCGTTCCACGCGCGTTCCCAGCGAACAGATCACATCGTAGGGATGCGTCCCCTTGAGCTGCGCCCAGTTCTCCACGGGAACCGCGTGCATCCCCTCGCCGCCGAGACAGATCACCTCGTCTCCCGGCCGGACCTCCCCCTCCTCAAACTGCTCGAGAGACACCGTCGTGTAATCCATCGAAAGCCGCCCGAGAATCGGGCAGAGGCGGTCCCTGATGACGACATAGCCGCGGTTGGAGAGATTCAGCGGAAGCCCGTCGGCATACCCCGCGCAGATCGTCCCCACGCGCGTATCCTTGACGAGCCGGCAGGTGCCCCCGTAGCCGATCGTGTGTCCGGCCGGCATGTTCCGCACGGCGACCACACGGGTTTTCAGCGTCAGAATGGATTTGAGATCCAGCACGCGCTGGCCCTCGCTGTCGAACGAACCGTGCAGATTGATCCCCGTCCGGACGTAATTGAACGGATAGCGGTAGGAGAACGGGCAGTTGTTGATCCCGTCGCTGTTCGCCATGTGGATCTTCCGGAAATGGATCCCCTTTTCCCGCATCGCGTCCAGAATCCGGTAGAACTGGTCCGCCTGGCGCGTGCTGAAATTGTCCTCCCCGCGATACGCCACGGGAAAATGCGAATAAATCCCGCAGCAGTCCAGATTCGGCAGACGCAGAACCTCAGGAATGAGCGCTACAGCGTCCTTCGCGAGAATGCCGAGACGGCCCATGCCGGTATCAAGCTTGAAATGGCATTCGGCGGTTTTCCCCTGCCGGACCGCCTCCGCGCTGATCTTTTTTGCCGTCTCCATGTCGGTGATGCCGAGGATCACGCCGTTGGCCACCGCGTCGGGAATCTCGTAATCCAGCACGCCGCCGAGAATCTGCACGGGCTTGCCGAAGCGAACCAGCGGAAGCGCCTCCTTGAGCTCCGCGACGCAGAAGCCCGCCGCGCCCGCACGGTTCAGGCGCTCCGCGATTTTCTCCACCCCGAGACCATAGGCGTTCGCCTTCAGAACCGCGAGCACTTTCGCAGGTTCGACCGCCTTCCGGATTTTATTGAAATTTTCCTCCAGCGTATCCAGATCGACCTCGACCCAGACACGGCTGCGTATTCTGCTGCTGTCCATGATTGCAACACACCTCGCATGTTTGACTCAGAATCTCTTTTCCGGAAATATAACCTCTTTTTGCCGAAATGCACATGCAAAATACCGGCGCAGGGTAAAAATATCAGGGAAAAACAATCCGCGCGGCAGGAGTTCCCGGTGTCCGTTCAGGGCCGGAGACTCCCGGTCACGCGGAAAACAGCGTGCACATGCTGAACGCGTCCGCCCCCTGCGAGGCCGTGGCAAGCACACGGACGTTTCCGAACGATTCGATCATGCCGATGTTGTCAAGCTCAATCTCGGTCGGCGGACTGCTGAACGCGTTGAGAATCACGCCCGCCACGGGAATCTCACGGTTCCGCAGATACTCCAGCGAGAGAAGCGTGTGATTGATCGAACCCAGTCCCGCGGGCGCGACAAGAAGCACTTCAAAACCAAGCGCGCCGATCAGTTCGCAGGTAAGAACGCGCGGAGAGAGCGGCACGCAGATTCCGCCGGCGCCCTCCAGAAACATCACATCGGGGGCGTAACGCGCCACGATTTCATCACAGCAATGCCGGATCCGGGCAAAATCAATGACAACGGATTCCTTCTCCGCGGCAAGGTGCGGCGAGGATTCATAGGCAAGGCAGTAGGGACAGGCAAGTTCAGACGGAATCTCCAGAATCCCCGGCGCACGGCGCCGGACCTCGCCGAGATCCCCGAGCATCGGGTCGGTCATTCCGGTCTGAACGGGTTTCATCACCGCTGTCCGCAACCCTGCCGCGACGGCGGTTTTCGCCAGAAGCGCGCACACATAGGTTTTTCCGATTCCGGTTCCGGTTCCGGTTACAAAATACGTTTTCATTTTGATTCGTCCTTCTGTTCGAGCGGCAGGGCGCCGTCGGCGTAAATCCGTGCGCCGAACGCTCTGCTTTTGATATAGGAAGCCAGCTCCTTTTCGGAGTCCGTCGGATTTTTCGCGCAGATCAGATAGATTTTCCGGCAGAGCGGATAGGTTCCGTTCCGGAAATTCGCCAGCGTCGGAGCAGCGCCGTCCACGGCAAGCAGTTTGATCCGGTCTTCGCGGTATGAGGCAAGCGGCAGCTTCGCCGCGCCGTCCGGATCGACAAAGAGCAGAATGAAACTCCTGGAATGATTTTCCGTCCGGAGCACCATCGCATGCTTTCCCTTTCCCGCCTTGTCAGGCAGCGTTTTCTTTTCCGGCGGTTTCTCCGCGCGGGGCGGAGGCGGCGGCAGAGCGGAGGAGGCCAGATAAAGATGGATGATCCTGTCCTGCCCCGTCAAAGGCTTCCAGGTGGGAAGCTCTCCGCGCAGAAGCTGCCGCGCATCGCCGCTTGAGATGTTCTTCAGCGGATTTTCAGGATGCACCGCGACAAGGTCGCCGTCCACGGCAAGCTCCGCAATGTCGAAGCGTTCCGGGTGCGCGGGAAGCCGTTCGGAAATCGCCATGCGGAGCGTGCCGTCCTCCAGACGCTTCAGAATCTCAGCGGAATCCACTTTCCCGACACGCAGGATCAGATCCCCCCGTCTCGGGAAATCCTGAAAAAAAGCGCCGTAATGGTTGAAGCAGGCAACCCGCGCCTCGTCCGCGCAAAGCAGCAGTGCGCAGAAAAACAAAGGAAGCAGAGTAAGCGTTTTTTTCATGGCAGAACCTTTCCTCGTTGCAGGAGAAGAGGATACTATAGCACGCTTTTTCCTTTTTTCCATGGAACAATCCGCCTCACGGACAGGAAAGCGCGCTCTCAATACTCGCGGACGGACTCAAGCGGAATGTGAACCGACGGCGTGAAAGGACTCGAGGCATCCAGATGCGGATGGCGCTGATCGTCGAAAAAGATATGCGGGCGCAGAATCGAAAGAATGCGTCCCTTGTCCATGCCGCCGAGGAAAAAGGTCTGATCCACGGGAATGTCCCATTTGCGCAGCGTCGTAACCACCCGTTCATGCGCGGGAGCCGAGCGTGCCGTCACAATCGCCATCTTCATGTAGCGCTGGTATTTCGGATCGTTCTTGAGGCGCTCGTCCTCCAGTTTGTGGAGTTTCGCAAGCTTCGAGAAGAGATCGGCGAGCGGCCCCGGCGCGTGCGGGATCATGGCTTTCTCCGTTTCGGCGGAGTAGAATTTTTCGATTCCCTCCTTCTGATAGATCTCCTCGGCGCTGGCGTCGGCGATCACGCCGTCGAAGTCGAACGCGATGCACAATCCCGGATTGCCGGGATCGTCCTCGGCCGCACTGGCGAGAACCTGCCCCGCCGGATACCCTTCCTTCATCGCCTGCCGGACATCGCTGGAATTGGCGGAGAGGAACAGCGAGACATTGTAGGCGGGAATGTACTTAAACGGAGAGTCGCCGGTGGTGAACGCCGCGCGGATGATGTTGAGACCGTAATGCTGGATCGAATAAAAAACGCGCAGTCCCGTATCCGGATCGTTGTGGCTGAGGAGGACGACCTCGATCGGCTGGGTGTCGGGAAAGCACTGATTCATCGCCAGCAGGCGCTTCACAAACGGGAACGCCACACCCGTGTTGAGGATGTCATGCTGATGCTCATACTGATAGTCGCGATACGCGTTCAATCCCTGCTTGCGGAACACATTGTCCGCCTCGTCCAGCTGGAAAAGGGCGCTGGACGCAACCCCGATCACCAGTTTCTCCTCAATTTTGTATGCCATGAAACGGTCTCCTCCCGGGTTCAGATATATTTCTGTTTTTCCTTTTTCGAAGCAAGTTCTTTCAGGAGAAGCTTGATCTTTCCCATACTGGATACTGGCGCAACCAGAGTCACATCCGGCGTCTGGATAATGGCTGTTTCACACAGATCAATTCCGGCAATCAGGCGATCCGCATCTCTGGAAAAAACAATGCAGTCCCGGCAGTTCAGCAGCTCCGCCGAAGCCTGTATGACATTATGATCGGAATCCGCTTCGAAATGGTTGCGCAGAGAGGCCCAGTTGCCGATATCGTCCCAGTCAAAAGCCGCTTCAAGCACCAGAATGCCGGACGCGTGTTCCATGATTGCATAATCAAAGGATATCTTCGGCAGATTTGCAAATGTCTCCCGGCATGCCGGAGAGAATTTTTCCTTATCCCAGACATCTGCGACATTCTCCGCGAAAGCATACAGTTCCGGAGTCTGGACACGCATCTCATCCAGAATCGTTTTCACGGAAAATATGAACATCCCGCTGTTCCATTTATAATTTCCCTGCGCAAGCATCTGCTCAGCCGTCTCGACAGAGGGTTTTTCCGTAAAGCGGACCACTTCAAAAAACTTCCGTTCCAATCCCGCAACCGCCGCGCCGCAGGCGATATAACCATAGTTGGGACTCGGTTCGGACGGGGTGATTCCGATGGTGGCGATCGCATGCCGCCCGGCAACCGCGTCCGCACAGGCACTCAGATCGGCAATCATCGCCTGCTGGTTGACGATGAAATGATCCGCGGGAAGAAGAATCATCCTTGCATCTTCCGAATGGGCCAGCGCCTTGACAATCCCCGCTGCAAGCGCGACACACGGCGCGGTATCCCGCGCACATGGTTCCCCGATCACATGCTCCGCGGGAATCTGCGGCAGCAGCGCCCGGATGCGGTCGGCATAGGCCTCGTTTGTAACAATCAGAATATTCTTCTCCGGGACCAGCCCCTGAAGGCGGAGAACGGTCTGTTCGATCAGCGGCGCATTGCCGAAGAGATTCATCAGCTGCTTCGGACGTGCCGCGCGGCACTCCGGCCAGAAGCGTTCCCCGCGGCCGCCCGCCATGATTACGGCATAAATATTATTCTCCATTACACCACCTTGTCCGGAAATTCCTTTGCCAGAAACTCGGAAAGCGCCTCTTTCCAGTCCGGCATCGGAGAAAGCCCGCTCAGACGGAGCATCATTTTTTCAAGGCGGGAATTCGCCGGACGCGGCGCGGGGCGCGGGAATTCCGCCGTCGAACAGGGAACGACCTTCTGTGAAATGCCCGTCCGCCGGAAAATCTCCAGTGCGAATTCATACCAGGACGCCTCCCCTTCGCAGGTCATGTGATACGTTCCGACCAGCTCCGGGCGCTTCAGGATTTCGCGGAGTTTCCGCGCGACGGCAAGTGTGCTGGTCGGATTGCCGACCTGATCGCTGACAACCATCAGTTCCGGGCGCGTCCCGTCCGCGAGTTTCATCATCGCATGGACGAAACTGGGGCCTCCCGCACCGTACAGCCACGAGATCCGGGCAATGACATGATTCGGGCAGTGACAGCGGATCATCTCTTCACCGACAAACTTGCTCTGTCCGTAAACCGTATGCCCGCCGCCGGGGCGGTCGAATTCGGTATAGGGATGCTCCGAGGTGCCGTCGAACACATAATCCGTGGAAATCGCAATCAGCCGCACGCCGTTCCTGTGACACGCGGACGCGACGTTCGCCGTCCCGAACGCGTTCAGTTTATAGGCAAGATCCCGTTCCGTTTCACATTTGTCCACGGCTGTCATTGCCGCACAGTGAATCACGGCGTCCGGCGCATATCCGCCAATGACGGCATCAATCCCGTGCTCATCGGTGATATCCGCCTCCGGCAAATCGGTCGGGATCACTTCGAAGTCGGAAAGCTCCGCACAGAGCGTGCGCCCGAGCATTCCTTTCCCGCCTGTCAGAAGAACTTTCAACACAGATACTCCCTTTTGTTGTAATCAAAAACCTCCGCTTCGGCAAGAAGCGGATTCTTCGTGTCTTTTTCGGAGAGAATGAAAGAGTGCACATTGACGCGCCAGTCAATGCCGAGCGCGGGATCGTTCCAGGCGATTCCCCGTTCGTGCGACGGCATGTAGCGATTGTCGCATTTGTAGGCGAAGAGCACCTCGTCGCTCAACACAACGAATCCGTGCGCGAAGCCGCGCGGAACAAAGAGCTGGCGCTTGTTTTCCCCCGAAAGCTCCACGGCCACATGCTTCCCGAACGTCGGAGACCCCTTGCGGATATCGACGGCAACGTCGAGAACCGCGCCATGAATCACGCGGACCAGTTTCGCCTGCGTATACGGCGGTGCCTGAAAATGGAGTCCGCGCAGGACGCCAAAGCGCGATTTCGATTCATTGTCCTGCACAAAAACTGCTTTGATTCCGTTCTTTTCGTAAACTTCCTGATTCCAGGATTCAAAAAAATAGCCGCGCGCATCGCCGAACACTTTCGGCTCGACAATGAGAACATCCTCGATTTCCGTCCTGATTACATTCATAGTTTCTTATTCCCCGTCCTGAATCAGGCGCATCACATATGCTCCGTATTCGGTTTTCATCATGTCTTTGACGCTTTCGCGCACTTCGTCCTTCGTCATCCATCCGTTGGCATAGGCGATCTCCTGAAGGCAGGCGACCTGAAGGCCCTGTCTTGTTTCGATCGTCCGGATGAAATTCGCCGCGTCGAGCAGGCTTTCATGCGTCCCGGTATCCAGCCACGCATAACCGCGCTTGAGTTTCTCCACATGCAGATCGCCGCGCTCCAGATAGGCGTTGTTGACGCTGGTGATCTCCAGTTCGCCGCGGGCGGAAGGTCTGATGTTTTTCGCAATCTCCACCACGTCGTTGTCGTAGAAATAGAGTCCCGTGACCGCGAAGTGCGATTTCGGACGCGCGGGTTTTTCCTCAATGGAAACCGCCCTGCCCTCCTTGTCGAACTCGACGACGCCGAAGCGTTCGGGATCGCTCACATAGTAACCGAACACGGTCGCGCCTTTTTTCCTTGCCGCGGCTTCGCGCAGGAGCGCGCTGAGATTCGCCCCGTAGAAAATGTTGTCGCCGAGCACCAGCGCGACGGAATCCTTCCCGATGAACGTTTCCCCGATCAGAAACGCCTGCGCCAGACCGTCCGGCGACGGCTGAACCGCATAGGAAAGATGGACGCCGAACTTCGATCCGTCTCCGAGAAGCCGGATGAATCCACTCTGATCCTCCGGCGTCGTGATGACGAGGATCTCGCGGATGCCCGCCAGCATCAGCACGGAGAGCGGATAGTAGATCATCGGTTTGTCATAGACCGCGAGGAGCTGTTTGGAAACTCCCTGCGTGATCGGATGCAGACGCGTCCCCGCACCGCCGGCCAGTATGATTCCCTTCATTTCGCGCCTCCTGTTCCGAGCCGTTCACGATTGTACGTGCCCTCCTGCACATTTCTGCACCAGGTGAAGCGGTGGTCGAGATACCACTGCACGGTTTTGCGGACGCCGCTTTCAAAGGTTTCCAGCGGTTTCCAGCCGAGTTCGCGCCCGATTTTCGCGGCGTCGATCGCATAGCGCAGATCGTGTCCGGGACGGTCGGTCACGAAGGTGATCTGTTCCGCATAGGATTTTCCGTCCGGGCGCGGCTGAAGCTCGTCGAGGATTTCACAGATTTTACGGACGACCTCGATATTCTTCTTCTCGTTGTGCCCTCCGATGTTGTAGGTTTCGCCGGGAACGCCTTCTGTCGCGACCAGATAGAGCGCCCGGGCATGATCCTCCACATAGAGCCAGTCCCGAATCTGCGCGCCGGTGCCGTAGACGGGAAGCGCCTTGCCGTCCAGCGCGTTGAGAATCATCAGCGGGATCAGCTTCTCCGGAAAGTGATAGGGGCCGTAGTTGTTGGAGCAGTTCGTGACGAGGGTCGGAAGGTGAAATGTGCGTTTCCACGCGCGGACCAGATGGTCGCTTGCCGCCTTGCTCGCGGAATAGGGCGAGGATGGCGCATAGGGTGTCGTCTCCCGGAAGAAATCCCCGGGACCTTCCAGATCGCCGTAGACCTCGTCGGTGGAAATGTGATGGAAACGGAAGCGTTCTTTTTCACTGTCATTCAGGGTGCCGAAATATCTGCGCGCGGCTTCGAGCAGCGTATAGGTTCCGACGATATTGGTCTGGATGAATTCGCCGGGACCGTCGATCGAGCGGTCCACATGGGACTCCGCGGCGAGATGCATGACGATGTCCGGGCGGAACTCCGCGAAAATCCGGTCCATGGCCGTCCTGTCGCAGATGTCGGCCTTTTCAAAACGGAAGCGCGGATCGGAGGAGACGCTTTCCAGAGACTCGAGATTGCCCGCGTAGGTCAGTTTGTCGACGACACAGACCTGATCAGGCGTATTTCCGATGATATGCCGCACGACAGCCGAACCGATGAATCCCGCACCGCCTGTAACAATGATTCTGTTCACCTGAATAAAAGTCCTGTTGTTTCGCTGTTTAGAGTGACTGATTTTCCCGTTAATATAAATCGCCATTGGCACGATGTCAATTTTTTTTCAGGAAAAAGCAACTCCTTTCCTCCCGTCCGCAGGAGATCTTCTCCTGTCCGGGGCGTGAAGGGACACGGAACTGCAGTCAGCGACAGCTGGCCGGCAGCACAACATTTCCCTGCTTCAGAAAGAAGGGAGGTGCTGGTTTTCCCGGGGAAAAGGATCCGCACTACTTTTTCAGATAGTCCGGCAGTTTTTCTTCGGCGATCCGCTTTTCCAGTGCGGTGCGGACAGCCTCCTTGACCGTGTCGAACGAGCGGTCCGTCGCGGCGCTGATCGGAACGATCGGGATGCCGCGGACTTTTTTCCGGAGCTGTTTCAGATTGTCCGCGCTCCCGGGAAGATCCATTTTGTTGGCAACGATCAGACAGGCGCGTCTGCTGAGATCCTTCATATAGAATTCCAGCTCTTTTTTGAGCGTCTTCAGGTCGTCGCAGGGATTGCGTCCGTCCACCCCCGCCATGTCAAGGACGTAGATCAGGATCTTCGTGCGTTCGATGTGCCGGAGAAACGAGTGGCCGAGCCCGACGTTGCGGTGCGCGCCTTCCAGCAGCCCCGGCACGTCGGCCATCAGGAGCGTCTTGAAATCGGGATACTCGACGACACCGATCACAGGATGGCGCGTGGTGAAGGGATAAGGCGCAACCTTCGGCTTCGCATTGGAGATTGCCGAGAGCAACGTCGATTTGCCCGCGTTGGGAAATCCGACCAGTCCGGCATCCGCAATCATCTTGAGTTCGAGTTCAACGGGGATCGGTTCGGTTTTCTCGCCGGGCTCGTGTTCGCGCGGGGCCCGGTTGACGCTGGTCGCAAAGCGGGTGTTCCCGCGACCGCCCTTCCCGCCGTAAGCCACGACGACCTCCTTGTCCGGGGTGTCGATGTCGGCGAGGACTTCGCCACTTTCGATGTTCCTGACGATGGTTCCGGGCGGCACCTTGATTTTCAGATCCTTCCCGCGCCGGCCGTGCATATCCTTGCCCTTGCCGGGAACACCGTTTTCCGCGGCGAAACGGCGGGTGTAGAGGAAATCCTGGAGCGTCTGTTCTCCCGGCGCCGCAACGAACACGACGTTGCCGCCGTTTCCGCCGTCGCCCCCGTTCGGGCCGCCCTTCGGGATAAAGGCTTCACGGCGGAAGCTGCAGCAGCCGTTGCCGCCGTTTCCCGCCTTGATGGTGATCTGGGCTTTGTCTACGAACATGATTCACACTCCGGAATTGGGATTCTGCTGAAAAACCAAAAAAAAAGCCCGGATGAAAGTGTCCGGGCCGGAAAGAACGTCTGAAAACTCAGTTGGCCGCTTCCGCTGCCGCGGGAGCTGGAATGACGTCGATCATGCGTCTTGCCTTGGAGAACTTCACGGTTCCGTCCGTAAGGGCGAAAAGCGTGTAGTCTCTGCCGCAACCGACGTTTCTGCCGGGATGGTATTTGGTTCCGCGCTGACGGATGATGATGCTGCCGGTGGTGACGAACTCGCCGCCGAACGCCTTGACGCCGAGCATCTTCGGCTGACTGTCGCGCCCGTTTCTGCTGCTGGACTGACCTTTTTTATGTGCCATGATATGTCTCCTTGAGATATTATTTTTCAGATTATGATGCAAACACAGGCAGATACTATATCCGTTCTTTCGGTTTTTGCAACCTTTTTTTTCAAGAAATCGTTTTTTTTCCTGTTTTTCGTGCTCAAGCGGTTTTCGGAGGCAACGCCGTGCCGTCCGGATCCTCATCGGTCGCGGGCGGCAGGTCGATGACGCTGATGTGCTTCCAGGCGCCGCTCTTTCTGCGCCAGAGCATGAAGAACGCGTCCGTCGCTATGTAGAAGGTGATGAAAATCCAGACCGTCCCGACCGAGGCGTGCGCGAAGTAAACGAGATAGATCGTCCCGGGGATCTGGATCAGCCAGGAGGTCCCGAGTCCGATCAGAAGCGGAACGAAGGTGTCGCCCGCGCCGCGCAGGCTGCCCATTGTGATGAACCGGGTCGCGTCAAGCAGATTGAAGATCACGGCAAGGCGCAGAATGGATATGATATATTCCGTGACAAGCTCGTTGTTCATATTGGTCGCCCCCTGATTCTGCGAGTCGAAGATCCGGATCAGCAGCTGCGGATAAAAGAGATAGATCAGAGATATGGAGAGCATCCAGACGAACAGGATCCGGATGGAACGCCCCGCGATCCGGTCCGCGACGAGAAGGCGGCGCTTGCCGATGTACTGGCCCGTGATAATGCTGGTAGCGTCCATCAGTCCGATCATCGGCATGTTGCCGATCATATTGATCGAAAGCGCAATGCTGGTCGCCGCCAGAGGCTCGGTGCCGAGACGCCCGATCATGATGATGACGCAGGCGAACGCGGCATTCCGCAGGAAGGTCTGAAATCCGGCAGGCGTTCCGAAGCAGAGAAGCTTCCGGAGATATTCCACATGGAGGTGCTTGTGCTTCCGTGTCTCATACTCCTTCTGGTCGACAAGAAGAAAACAGGACGCCGAGATGCACAGCGAGCAGAGACTGGCAATGGAACTGGCGAATCCCGCGCCGAGAATCCCCAGCGGAGGAAGCCCGAACTTGCCGAAGACAAAAATGTAGTTCAGCGGTACGGAGATCAGACAGCCGATGATCTTGATCGCCGCCACGATCCGGGTTCTGCCGCGTCCCGTGAAAAACGAGAGGAACGGCGTTTCCATGCAGATCAGTCCCGCACACGGACAGAGCGCGATGAAGTATTCCGCCTCGTAGGCGGCGATCTGCGGATGGTGGCCGTTGTGTGTCAGGATCCATGCGCCGCCGAGCGGAAGCAGATACGCCAGAACCGCCGCGACAATCGCGCCGAAATAGAACCCGTTCCAGGTGGCGCGGATACACCCTACGCGGTTGTCCGATCCGTGATGCTGCGCGACAATCGTCGCCGTGAACGAGGTTGTGATGAGGAAAAACGCCATCAGTGTGAAGAACATCTGGGAGGCGGGCATCGACGCCGCGACCTCGTCCTTGGAGTCCCACGCGAGAAACACGCGGTTGGTGATCATCATGATCGTGTTGCTCGCGCTCAGAATAATCAACGGCCAGGCGATGCGCCAGATTTCCAGATAGCCGCCCGGCTCGAAAAACTGCCGGCGGCTGAAATAGCCGAGGAATGTGCGCCAGATGGAAAGAAACAGCTTGCTGAACATGGTCACTCTCACTTGACAATACCGGCGCGGCATGAAGGCCGTCCCGGGGAAATTTCATCCTTCCAGAAAATTATGGATCAGGGAGAGAAAAATATAATTGTGTTCGCGTATTTTTCCAGCGGGGAAAGAAAAAAATTTAATTTTTAAACGATTCCGCCTCTTCGCCGTTTCGAAAGCACCGGAAATTCTCCGTTCGATGAAATCCGGCTTGAAAGTTTCCGCTTGCAATGCTATGATACCCACTGTTAAACGGAGACTTTTCATGCCCTGGCTGGAATACGACGATCACGGGACAATCAGACGAATCAACCTTGCCGGCGACCGGGAGACCTTCATCGGGCGCGACCGGCAGTGCACCATCTGTCTGGACGGCGTTCCGCAGGTCAGCCGCCGCCACTGTGTCGTCTATTTCAATACGAACCTGAATGCCTATGCGCTGGCGGACATGCACTCGACAAACGGCACGAAACTCAACGGGACCCGTCTCGGTCAGAAGGATGTGACTCTTGCCGACGGCGATCAGATTCTGGTCGGGGCACAGGTGTTCACCTTCCGAGGCACAACGGAACAGCCCGACGTGAAACTGCTTGATCCGCTCAACATGGATCCGCTCTCCTATACGCCCGTGATCCCGTCGCTCGCCCCGGGCATGCAGAAGAACTACACCAACGATCTCGCGCCGGGCACTCCCGTGGACGGGATGGTGGTCTCCGCGCTCCTTTCCGCCTGCGACGAATCGGTTCACTATCTCCTTACGGAACACGATTCGGAACGCCGCAAAACCATGAAGATCTTCAAAACCCCTCAGAGCGATCCGATGGTGAGGCGGGAGTTCACAAGGATCATCGGCGGCTGTCTCCGGACGGAACTGCCGAAATCGCTGCTGCCCTACACCGACTGCGGCATCCGCGGCGGAGAATACTGTTTCTATACGACGGATTTCATGGAAGCGCCCTCGCTGGCGACCATGATTTCCGCGCGCGCACCCCTGGAGGAACAGAAGACACTAGCACTCATCTACACCATTGTCGAGATTCTCGACGACGCCAACAGGAAAGAGATCTTTCACGGCAATCTGAAGCCCTCCAAGATTCTCTATGCGCAGAAAAACTCCCGGCTGATCGGATACGGTCTCGCCGACTGGCTCAGGAAACACACGAAAAGCAACTTCCGCCAGCGCCCGGAGTGGTATGCCAGCCCGGAATTCAATTCCGGCGAGGAGCTCTCCTGGAAATCCGACATGTATTCGCTCGGGATCATCTTCTTCCAGATGCTCACAGGCGTGCTGCCTTTCCGCGCGGCGACGGAACAGGAGCTCGCGCGCATGCATGCAGAAGATCCCCTGCCCTTCATCAAAGACCGCAATGAAAATGTAAAAGTCACCAGTGTGACCGAGGGCGTCATCCGCAGAATGACGATGAAGAATCCGAAGAACCGCTTCGCCTCCTGGAACGAAGTCATGTTCCAGCTGAAGAAGGCGAACTCCCAGCTCGAGGAAAAGGAAAAACAGTCATCTTAATCAATATCAACACGGGAAACAGCAAATGAGCAACATTCAGCACCTCAACATTCCACCGGAAAACCATGTCAAGGTCCTCGACGGACAGGGCTGGGTCGGCCTGATCGACCATCTCGGCTCCGAGGCGACGATCGTCAACGCCGCGCGCGTCTCCTTCGGCAAGCTCAAAAAGGAGATCGACGAGCGCGATGTGACGCTTCTGCACTATCTGATCGACAACAAACACACCAGCCCGCTGGAACATCTGGTCTTCACGTTCAGCATCCACTGCCCGCTCTTCATCCGCGGACAATGGCACCGCCACCGGACATGGTCCTACAATGAGATCTCCCGCCGCTACACCGAGGTGGATCTGGAGTTCTACACGCCGCCGAAACTCCGCAGGCAGGCGGAAACGAACCGCCAGGCCTCCGTGGACAGCCCCGACTTCGAGGACACGGCGCTGCGGAAAATGATTGCCGAACAAAACGAGCGTTCGCTCGCGCTCTACAACACTCTGCTGGAAGCCGGCGTCTGCCGGGAACAGGCGCGCGGCGTCCTCCCGCAGAACATGATGGTAACCTTCTGGGGCACCGTCAACCTCAACAACCTCCTCCATTTCCTCGAACTGCGCGACAGCGAACACGCCCAGTGGGAGATCCGAGAATACGCAAAGGCGATCAAGAAGCTCATCAAACCGATCATCCCGAATGTCGCATCCTACTTTGAGAAGCACGGGCAGTCATGGGAATGAAACACTTCGACGCGTTACGCGAAGCAGCTGCGGAAATCTCCGACCTCCATGCAGCCATTGCGCTCCTGGAGTGGGATCAGCAGACCTTCCTGCCGCGAAACGCCGCAGCAGACCGTTCCGAACAGATCGGCACACTGGCGAAGTTCGCGCATGAAAAAGCCTCCGCTCCGGCGTTCGGAAAACTGATCGAGAAAGCTTCCAAAGAAACGGCCGGTCTGCCGCCGGATTCCTTCGAGGCGTGTCTCTGCCGCAAACTGCGCCGCAACTTTGACAAAACCTCGCGCATACCCGTCCCGCTGGCTTCAAGGATCGCCGGAACCGCGGCAAAATCGCATCACGCATGGGCGGAAGCGCGCGAAAAAGCAGATTTCTCGATTTTCCAGCCATGGCTGGCGCGCCTGATTGAGCTGCGCCGTCAGTATGCGGAACATTTCCAGCCGTATCAGAACATCTATGATCCGCTGCTCGACAATTTCGAGGAGGGCTTCACGGTCGCACAGATTGACCCGGTCTTTGCCGCGCTCCGGGAGAAACAGTGCGCTCTGCTCCGGAAAATCGCCGCGCGTCCGCAGGTGGACGACGCCTTTCTCCATACGGAATTCGACCCGGAAAAACAGCTTGTTTTTGTGAATGAGGTCATCAGCCGGATGGGATATGATTTCACGCGCGGGCGTCAGGATATGAGCGAGCACCCGTTCACGACGAGTTTCGGACTGAACGACGTCCGCATCACGACAAAGGTGTTCGCTACGCTTCCGGTCTCCTGCCTTCTGAGCAGTGTCCACGAGTGCGGCCACGCCCTCTACGAACTGGGCATCGACAAGAGCCTGAACCGGACGCCGCTGGCGGAAGGCGCGTCGTTCGCGTTTCACGAGTCCCAGTCGCGCCTCTGGGAAAACCTTGTGGCGCGCTCATACGATTTCTGGGTGTTCTTCTACCCGCGCCTGATGGAACTCTTCCCGGAACAGCTCGCAAAGGTGCCGCTGGACGCGTTCTACCGGGCAGTCAACAAGGTCGAACCTTCGCTGATCCGCACGGAGGCGGACGAGGCGACCTACAATCTGCACATCATGCTCCGTTACGAGATGGAAAAGGAGCTGCTCAACGGGACGCTTGAAGTCGCGGACATCCCGGAAGCGTGGAGGAAAAAATCCCTGGAGTATCTCGGAATCGCGCCGGAGAACGACGCGCAGGGCGTGCTGCAGGACATCCACTGGTCAATGGGCGAATTCGGCTACTTTCCGACCTATGCGCTCGGCAACCTGATCGCGGCGCAGATCTGGATTCGCGCGGAAAAGGAGCTGCCCGAACTCGGCGCGTCGATCCGCAAAGGCGACTTTGCGCCGCTGCGCGATTTTCTCCGGCGCATCCTGCATGTCTACGGGGCAAAATTCACACCGGAAAAGACGCTGCGGCTCTCGACCGGAAGCAGCCGGATCAATCCGGACTGCTACACGGACCTTCTGGAAAAGAAATACGCGGCGATTTACGGATTCTGAGCAATCGGAACGGCACCCCGTCCGGCGGCATCCGGACGGGTTTTTTCCGGCAGTGCCATGTCCGTCTCCATCAGTCCTGCTAGGAGTTTATCGACGGAGAGCTTCTGCGCGGTGTATTGTTTCCGGAAGGCGTTCGGCGTGATTCCGAACTGCTTCCGGAACTGCCGTGTGAAATAGTTCTGATCGGAAAACCCTGAAAGGCGCGCGATGTCGGCAATCGGCGTGACGGTTGTCAGAAGCAGCAGAGCCTTTTTCAAACGCATCCGGATCAGATACCGGATCGGCGCAATGCCGGTTACGGCAAAAAAGTGGTGGCGGAAACAGCTTTCTGACATATGCACGGCCTCGGCAATGGTTTTCAGCGAAAGCTCTTCTCCGATGCGCGCCTCCATCAGACGGATTGCGCTTCCGATCTGGAAGGAATATCCGGAAGCTTCCCGCCCCGGCGCGGAGGCAAGGCGCACAAGGCGGATCATCAGCCGGATGAATTCCGCGAAAGCGGCCTCGCGCCAGCCGGAAGCGCGCAGGGACATCTCCGTCCGGATCGTTTCAAGCATCAGGACCAGCTGCGACAGCGCGCTTTCACCGACATGGAAAAATGCCGAACATTGCCTTCCTTCAGAAAAATGCGACAGCGGCGAAGCCGCGAGAAGCCGTGCAAAATTCAGATTCCCCGTATTGAGAAGCGCATCGGTAAAAAGCACGTTGTAATGGCGGAAGCGCCGGATCGCCGTATAGCGGTGCGACGCGCCGGGCTTCATCAGAAACACCGTTCCCGGGGTAACCAGTTCCCTTCCGGACGGAAGCACGTTTTCCGCCGTTCCGCTGCAGACGATCACCAGTTCATAGAATGCCATGTGACGGTGCCAGTCGTTGGCGGAAGCTTCATAATCATACATGAAGACATTCAACGGAAAGGAGGGATCCGGAAACAGCTTGTCCGGGCGCATTTCTCTGCATTTGACCTTTTTCATGAAAATTCCGGACAAAAAGTGCTAAAAGTAAGCCATTTTCTTTGAGATTTTTTCCAATCATGCGATATATTAGGAAAGCAATATACGTGCGGAATATGCCATTTCAAGAGGTTTTTCATGAATCCAACCAGAACATTGCTCTCTTTTCATCCCTGTGACCTGCGTGTCATGTCCCTGCTGAAAGGATTTGTCTTTCTCCAGGAGCAGCGTCCGCTGCTCTCGTGGAAAACCGTTTCGGAACGGACAGGCTTCCGGCAGTCGGCCTACCGGATCACCGCCGCCTGCACACAGGAAGCCCTGCTTGCGGGGAAAGCCGATCTCTGGGATTCCGGACGCGTGGAGTCGGAGTGCTCCCTGTATCTCGAATGGGGCGGCGCGCCGCTTGATTCCAGACAACATGTCTGCTGGCGCGTCACCGTCTGGGACGAAAACGGCGTCGAATCCGAACCCAGTGAACCCGCCGAATTTGAAGTCGCCCTTCTCACCAACCGGGAATGGAAGGCGAAGTGGATCTTCTTCGACGGCAACAATCCGGCGCATTCCGCGCCATGCCCGTATTTCCGGCGGGAATTTTCCTGCGGGAAGGAAATTGCACAGGCGCGGCTCTACATCACGGCGCGAGGCCTGTTCGAAGCTTACATCAACGGCACGCGAGTCGGAAACGACTGCTTCGTCCCCGGCTGGACGGATTTTTCCAGACAGATTCAGACGCTCGCCTATGATGTCACAAAGCTGCTGCGCCGCGGAGACAATGCGTTCGGCGCGATCCTCGGCGACGGCTGGTACTGCGGATACCTAAGCGGACGCCGCCGCAACCTATACGGCGAGCGGACCGAACTGCTCGCAAGACTGGAAATCGTCTATTCCGACGGCACTTCGGAAGCGGTCGCAACCGGAAACGGCTGGAAATGCACGACCGGCCCGATTCTCTATTCGGACATCTACGACGGGGAAATGTACGACGCAAGACTGGAAATGCCCGGATGGGATATGCCCGGATTTGATGATTCATCCTGGCGCGGCGCGGTTGTCGGCGAGGATGCGGCGGACTCTCCCGAGCTGGTTCAGAAAACCTGTTTCCCGGTCCGCGAAATCATGGAGATCAAGCCGGTCCGCATCCTTCATCCGCGCCCGGATGTCCGCATCTGGGATTTCGGACAGAATATTGCGGGACACGTCCGGATCAGGGCAAAGGCCTATCCCGGACGGCTCTTCACGATCCGCTTCGCGGAAATGCTCAATCCCGACGGCACGCTCTACAATCTGAACTACCGCAGTGCGCGCTCCACGGACTTTTACACATCGGCGGAGGCAACCGAACGGGAATTCACGTGGGAACCGCGTTTCACCTTCCACGGATTCCGTTACGCACAGGTGGACGGCTTCCAGTTTTCCGGATCGCCCGACCCGATCGAAGTCACTGCCGTCGTGCTCCATTCCGAACTTGAGTCAACAGGTTCCTTCGAATGCGGATTACCGAAAGTCAATCAGCTATACAGCAACATCCGCTGGGGACAGCGGGACAACTTCTTTGAAATCCCGACGGACTGTCCCCAGCGCGACGAGCGTCTCGGGTGGAGCGGTGATGCGGAAGTCTTCTGCGGCGCCGCCGCGTTCAACATGAACGTCGCCGCATTCTTCCGCAAATGGCTCCGCGACCAGCGCGAAGCACAGTTCGAAAACGGGGCGGGCGCTCATATTGCCCCGAACATTCTCGGCCCGCGCGCCGGAGGGGGCCCCGCCTGGGCGGACGCTCTTGTCATCTGTCCATGGGTCATGTACCGGCGCTACGGAGACAAGACATTCCTCTCGGAAAACTATGAATCCATGAAACGCTGGATCGCCTTTCAGGAGACGACCTCGGATCATCTCATCCGTCCGGACATCGGATTCGGCGACTGGCTCTCGCTGGACGAAGTCAAAACGCCCTGCCCGCTGATCGGCACCGCCTATTTCGCCTGCACGGCGCGCCTCACGGCACGGACGGCGCGGATCCTCGGAAAAGAAGCCGACGCGGAACGTTTTGACACCCTCGCGGACAGGGTCGCCGAAGCCTTCCGGACGGAATTCATCGCACCGGACGGAACGCTGAAAATCCGTAATCAGACGACCTGTGTGCTGGCTCTTCATTTCAAGCTTCTGACTCCCGCGCAGGAACAAAAAGTCATCGACCTTCTGGCGCAGCTGATCCGCGACAACGGCAACCGCCTCTCCACCGGGTTCGTCGGAACCGCCTCACTGATGCCGACGCTCACCGAATGCGGACTGAATTCGACCGCTTACGATCTTCTGCTCCAGGAGGAATATCCCTCGTGGCTCTTCTCCGTCAATCAGGGGGCCACAACCATCTGGGAACGCTGGAACTCCTATACGATCAAGGACGGCTTCGGCGACGTGAACATGAACTCCTTCAATCACTACGCCTACGGCGCCGTCGCCGAATGGATGGCGGCAACTGCGGGGGGGATCGACTACGCCGCGCCCGGCGGGAAAGTGCTCCGTTTCGCGGCAAAACCCGATCCTCGGATGGGATTCGTGAACACCGCGCTCGAAACCCCTTACGGAAAAGCGGAAAGTTCCTGGAAATACGAGGGAAGCCGCCTCGTCTGGCGCATTGCTGCGCCGCCGAACACGGAGATGCTGGTGACGCTCCCCGTCTCCGCTTCCGCCGAGGTGAAAATGAACGGCGCGCCCCTTCAGCGGGAAACGGAAACGCTCACACTTCCGTGCGGCGAATACACGTTCGAGTTCTGACCTTTCCCCGGGGCCCACAGCCATACACACAAAAAACCCGTCCCGGTTATCGCCGGAGACGGGTTCTGTCTTTCGTGATCAAAGCCAAACGCGTTACTTCTTGGCTTCCTCTTTGTCCAGATCCTCGAGCGCGGCCTTGCGGCTGAGGCGGATCTTGCCGGTCCGGTCGATGTCGATCACCTTGACGGTGACGTAGTCGCCTTCCTTGCAGATGTCCGAAACATCCTTGACGCGATAGTTCGCCATCTCGGAGATGTGGAGCAGACCGTCCTGACCGGGGAGGATTTCGACGAATGCACCGAAATCGCGGACGGTCTTCACCAGGCCGCGGTAGATCTTGCCGATCTCCGCTTCAGCGGTGTAGGATTCGATCTTCCGCTTGACTTCGTCGAGAACCGTCTTGTTCCGCGCGAGAATCGTAACGGTACCGTCGTCCTCAATGTTGACCTCGGACTTCGTGGATTCAGTGATCTCCTTGATGTTCTTTCCGCCGGTTCCGATCAGCGCGCCGATCTTGTCCGGATTGATCTTCATCTTTTCCATCTGCGGCGCGTTCGGGCTGAGCTGCGGGCGCGGTCCGGGCAGGCATTCGCGGATGACGCCGAGAATCCGGGATCTCGCGCGCTTGTTCTGCTCCATGGCGCGCGCCATCAGGTCGATGGAGACGCCGGGAAGCTTGAGGTCAAGCTGGAATCCGGTGATGCCTTCGTCGGTGCCGCAAACCTTGAAGTCCATGTCGCCGTAATGATCCTCCGCGCCGATGATGTCGGTCAGGATCAGCTCCTTGCCGTTGTCACCGGTGACGAGGCCGCAGGAGATGCCCGCGACCGGCGCTTTGATCGGAACGCCGGCATCCATCAGCGCAAGCGTGCCGCCGCAGACGCTCGCCATCGAGGTCGAGCCGTTGGAGGACATGATCTCGGAGACGCAGCGGACGGTGTACGGGAAGTCCGCCGGAATCACCTGCGCAAGCGAACGCTCCGCAAGGTTGCCGTGCCCGATTTCACGTCTGCCGGGGCCGGAGATCCTTCCGACTTCGCCGACGGAGTAGTTCGGGAAATTGTAATGCAGATAGAATTTTCTGGTCGCGTCGGTATTGTAGATGCTGTCGCTCTCCTGCGCGTCGCCGGGGCCGCCGAGCGTCGCGATGACAAGCGCCTGGGTTTCGCCGCGGGTGAAAAGGCCCGTGCCGTGGACAACCGGCAGAACGCCGACTTCCGCCGTCAGCGGGCGGATATCCTCGACGCCGCGTCCGTCGGGGCGGAAGCCCTTCTCCAGAATCGCGGTGCGGATGGTCTTCTGCACGAGTTTGTCAAAGCCCATGTTGATGGTGTTGGTGAAGTTCTCTTCGCCCATCTCCGCCTCGTATTTCGGACGGAGTCCTTCGACGATCAGCGCCTTGAGCTCCTCCAGCGCCTTGATCCGGTCCTCTTTGCCGGGAACGGTGCAGGCGGCCTCCAGTTTCTCGCCGGCGATTTCAACCATGCCGGCGGTGATCTCCGCGGGAACCAGATGCAGATCGGGGGTCTTTTTGGGACGGCCCGCGCGTTTCATCAGGTCGAGCTGGGCTTCCACCTGTTTCTTGACAATCTCGTTGGCGAACTCCATCGCCGCGACGAGGACGGACTCCGGCAGTTCCTTCGCGTCGCCCTCGATCATGATGACCTTGTCCGGAAGTCCGGCGTAGATCAGTTCCAGCGAGCTCTTCTCCATTTCGGAGTAGGTCGGATTCGCGACAAACTGTCCGTCGATATATCCGACGCGCAGCGCGCCGATCGGGCCGAGGAACGGCAGGTCGGAGAGGCAGAGCGCGACCGACGCGCCGAGGATGCTCAGCACGTCGCCTTCGTTTTCGCCGTCCGCGCTGAGGAGCAGCCCGGAGATCTGGACCTCGTCAAAGAACCCTTCCGGGAAAAGCGGGCGGAGCGGGCGGTCGGTCATCCGGCAGATCAGGATCTCCTTGTCGCTGGGACGGCCTTCACGTTTGATGTATCCGCCGGGGAAACGGCCGGCCGCGGAGTATTTCTCGCGGTAGTCGACCTGAAGCGGGAAGAAGTCCTGTCCGGGTTTGGCGGCGCCGGAGCAGGCCGCGACGAGAACCGTCGTGTCGCCGAGCCGGAGTGTGCAGGAGCCGTTTGCGAGTTTTGCGATTTTCCCCGTGGAAATTTCAATGTCCTTCCCCGGGCCGATGTTCACTACTACTTTTTCTTCGGGCATAATGCCTCCCTTTCAGAAATCCGGTTTCAGGCGTGTCTGCACGGAACCGGGCGCGGACCAGATCGGGGCCGCTTTTGTTTCTGTGTGAAAGACGGGGAGGAACGGGGGATGATCCCGGGCGGTCTGCCGCGGAATCGCGGTATCAGGCTCCGGATGCGCACCCGGGACCTGATACCGACCGAATTCCACAGAGCGGACCGCTGTGTAAGCGTTCCCGCCGCGTCTCGTTCGTTTTTAAGTCAATATAATATAGCACACCTTGAAAAAAAAGCAAGCAGCCACCCGCAAAAAAAAGAGGGTGGCTGCCGAATTGCACATCCCGCGCAGGATACACGGAATGCCGGAAGCGTATCTGTGCCGGAATTACTTGGTGATCGCGGTGCCGCGGATGCCGAATGCTTCGGCAAGCTCCAGATACTTGGCGTGATTTTCAGAAGCAAGGTACTTCAGAAGACGTTTTCTTCTGTTGACCATCGCCATGAGGCCGCGTCTCGTGCTGTGGTCCTTCTTGTTGGACTGCATGTGCTCCGTGATTTCCGCAATGCGCTGGGAAAGAAGAGCGATCTGAACTTCCGAGGAACCCGTATCCCCTTCCTTGCGGGCATACTTCCGAATGATTTCCGACTTGGTTGCTTTTTCCATTTTGTCCTTTTCCTGGTTTTTATGCGAAGATAAGTAAGTAATTTACAGCGTCATTTCCCTTTTGCAAACGGAAAAACGTTTTTTCCTCGTTTTTTTGGTGTTGCATCCTTCTCTTCCGCGAGCGTTTCGGCGATGACGCGGTAGGCGGCGAGTTTCCGCTCGAAGGAGTAAAGCGCGGCGGCGGGACTTGTCGAGGGCAGCTTCGTCACGGGAACGGGGCCGTGAAACACCTCCGGCAGACAGCGCCGCAGAAAGTCGTATGAGGCAGTCCCGTTGCAGAAGATATGGCGGATTGTCGGATGCTCCCGCAGAAGTCCGGGAATATCGTTCGGGACCGGGTCGCGGATCTCCGCGTCCAGACTGCCCGTCCGCCGGCAGCTCCGGAGCGTGTCCCAGAGCGCAATCCTCCTCTCCCGCAGCACGGCAAGACGCTCCGGATACGGCAAGGCCGGGTCGAACGAAAAGAGAATCCCCATGATCTTCCAGAAGGCATTGCGCGGATGCGCGTAATACTGCCCCCGGCGCAGCGACTCCTCCCCCGGCATCGAACCGAGCAGAAGCACTTTTGCACCATGCTCCACACTGGGCGGAAACGAGGATTTTTCCTCCATAATTTTCCGGCTCCTTCCTTGAATTCCGCAGGAAAGACATTAGTATAATATCCACTCGGAAAGAAATCAAATCAGCTTCTCAAAAAAACGGAGGATCCGATGCTTGATCTTGAACAGAAATTCCTTGCGGACGGGGAAACGCTCATCTGCTTCGGCGACAGCCTGACGGCCGCCAATCCAGGATACGTTTCCGTCCTTCAGGCAAAACTGACGGAAAATACCGTCGTCAACGCCGGGCGCGGCGGCGACAAGACACCCTGGGCACTGACCCGCTTCCAGACCGACGTGCTGGACAGAAAACCCGACGCCCTCTCCATTCTCCTCGGCGCCAACGACGCCGCCGTCGGACGCGGACGCTGGGCCGACGAACCCATGGTCACCCCCGAGGCCTACCGCTGCAATCTGGTCTGGATGGTTCATCTTGCACGCCTCTCCGGCATCCGGAAAATCTCCATTGCGACTCCCCTCGGCGCGTTTGAAGGAGACACCTTCCGGGAACAGGGCGATATTCTCGCGCAATACGCGCTTGCCGCCCGCCACGCGGCAGATGAAGCGAAAGTCCGCCTTGTCCCGCTCGACGCGATGTTCCGCGAGGAATGGGCGAAGCACCCCGGACATACCGGACTGCTTCTCACGCGCGACGGCACCCATCCGACTCAGGAAGGCTACGCACTGATCGCGGAAACCATGTGCAGGGCCTGGAGGATGATGTAAGATGAAGTTCCTCCGCCTGAAAATACGCTTTCATCTTCCCTGCGCCGCGCTGCTTCTCCTGACGCTCGCGCTCTTCAGCGCCTGCACGACAACGACACCTCCGCCGCCGCAGAATCTGCGCGACGTCACCACATCCGTCGATTACTCCCGGCGCGATAACTGGATCATTCTTCCAGATGCGGACTCCGCTCCGCACGAAGTGGACGTTTTCTACGTCTACCCGACCATCGTGGCGCACAACGACCATCCTTACATGGACTGGAACGATCCCGCCGTTCAGAAAAAAGCGCGCGACATCGCCGCCCAGCAGACCGGAGCCTTTGCAAACGTCGGAATGATCTACGCGCCCTACTACCGGCAGGGGGAATACTTCCGCGTCATCAAGGAGGCAACGAAAAAACCGGAGGAACAGCGCTATACACAGCGCGGCATTGAGGATATCCGCGCCGCCTTCCGTTACTATCTGGAACACTATAACAACGGCCGCCCGTTCCTGCTTTTCGGACACAGCCAGGGGGCGATGGTGCTTCTGGAACTGATGAAAAGCGAACTCAAAGATCCGAAACTCCGCGCAAAGCTGGTCGCCGCCTATCTGATCGGATACCCGAAAATGCCGAAAGCCTTCCCGGATCACCCGCATCTGCGCCTTGCACGCTCCTCCAATGACACGGGCGTCATCATCACCTATAATTCGGAGGCGCCCGACGCCATTCCCTCCCTCTTCACAGGGAAAGACACCTACTGCATCAATCCCATGAACTGGCGCACGGATGACGTCAAGGCGGACGCTTCCATGAACAAGGGAGCGGTCTTCTTCGACGGGGAGAATCACGTCGTCTCGGAGGAGAAGAACTTCTGCTCGGCGCAGATCAATCCCGAAACCGGCGCGCTGATCGTCATCCCCGCGAAAAAAGGCAGATATGATTCCGAACTCATGGGAAAAGGCGTCTACCACATGAACGACGTTTATTTCTTCTACCGCAATCTTGAGGACAACGCGCGCGAGCGGATCGGCGCGTTCTGGAAATAAAGGATCAGCATGCCGCTTCTCCGAGGAAGGCAGCGTTCATTCTGAAAGTTGCTATGGTAAAAGAAAGCAGGTGTAAATTGTAAAAAAAGATGGCTGAACCTAAAAAAGTGTGCTACTGAGAATAAGGCGACGACGTGAAAGGATCACGACTCGCAACAGAAACCACACTAAAGAGAAAGGCT